>JACMNN010000170.1 GCA_014378555.1 Burkholderiales bacterium
ATTAATCTAAAGCGTCGGTCTTCGGTCTCTGCAAACGCAGCCCCTGCCAGTACACCAAGCGCGATGACGCAAACATTTTTAGCGAAGTTCATTGGTCCCCCTTTATTGAATTGAACACAATAAATTTACCATCGGTGCCGTTGAATCGACACTGAGCGAGTCAAAATTTGCCACGTTATACCGTTACTAGAAACGCAGACGCAGCAGGGTGCTATGCCTGTCGCAACAGCTGCGCGACATCCGCTCGGTCGTGCACGTTGAGCCGGATGAACACTTGCTTCACGTGATAACCCGCTGTGTTGACGGACACGCCAAGTTTTTCTGCAATCTCAGCGTTGGTGAGCCCGAGTGCCACCATCAGCGCAACTTCCCGCTGCTGGGATGACAGTTGGAGGCGAGCTGCGCCCTCGGCCAGCCGCACCGAAGCTTCGGCAAGCCGCGACACCACGAGAGCAATGACTTTGTCCCCAGTCACCCCGGCCAGTTCATGATGCCGAAAACCGAATTGCCCCCAAGCGGAATTCACCACATGCAATGACTTTTTTGCAGCGCGCGCCGAGATTACGACGCCGCGTAAAAATTCACGCAGCGCCTTTGGTTCCTCAGCCGCCCTACCCGGCGAAATCGTCTCGCCGCGAGCCATGCGCGTCAACCGCGTCCATCCGTCATCGGCAAAAATGATGGCGCCACTATCGTCGAGCACTGCCATCGCCTCCTCTGCGGTTTGCTCGGCCGACACTCGGGTCGGCACATAGGGTGTGGTTACCAGCGCACGACCCAGATAGTGCAACACATCGCGTAATGCATTGTGATCTTGGGCGGCGAACGCAGGCGCATCTATTCCGCGATACATGCTCAGCTGACCCAATGGATCGTGCCCATTTTCCGCCGAGCGTACGACGCCATACATCACATGCCCCACGCCCAACGCACCCAATACTTCACGGAAATAGTCGGTGTTACGCTCGACTTCGCTGAACGTGCGCGACGAAACCGAATCTGTCGCCGCTACCCGCGCTAGGTACGCCTGAGAAAACGCGCTAACGTCAGCACGGTAGTGCTTTTCGTAATAATTGGTCATCGCCTCCGGCGGCAACATGCGCTCGGCGTACATATTGACGATATGCCCCATCGGATCGCAATAAAAAAACGCAGTGTGCGAAGCCGGAATCATCGCCCGTAGCGCAGGCAACAATGAAGGCAACAATACTGGTGCGGGTAGGCCAAGATGACAAAGCTGGCGCAGCGTGACACGAGCAGATTGAGACGTTGATTTCGACATAACCCGGAACTCGATTTATTGTGTTTTTATGGCACAAATTTAGCGCAAAAAAACGACGTAAGGCCCTACCCGCATAGGTAGGGTTTAGCGCTCGCTCGCCGCCTTTGGCTTCAACGCACAAGGTTTAGCGGGTATTGAGTAAATCGCGTGATCGCGAGAAGCAAGAAAAACGAAGCGTGCAAAGCAGCAAACGATGGCTTGAGAAATAAGCAATCTAGCCCGCCTGCCGCTTAGCAGCCACACGCACGCCGCGAGCTTCATCCATCGTGCGACGTCGCTCCAGCGCGGATCCTTGCGCGGCTGCCGTGGTGTTGAGCAGATTGCGACTGTGCATAGCTGCGGCCACACTGGTTCCAGAACGTCGGTAGGTGCATGATCCGTAATTTCCAAACGCCAAACTTCCCGCCAATACAGTTGCTTCGTCGGCGTCACACGTCACCTCTACGCTTTTCCCGCCGCGCTTGGCGGCAGCGGCGCTGTAGCGCGCGGGCCGTTTTGTCTGCTTAACCGTTGACCCCACAGCGATGGTATTAACGCCGGTTGCGATCCCGTTGAGCGTCTGATATTTGGTTACTGCCGTGCAGCTATAGTCTTGATCAACACAGTCATCATCTTGCGGATTGGTCACAAAGACGGACTGCCTGCGCTCTAAAGTTTGCGCCAGAATGGGTTCGTCGCGTTCGATCCACACATTAACTGTTGTGGCGCTTTCAGACGCAAGCTCAATAGTCCACAAGCCGTAGCAAGCGGTTGCTTGTGCATCATTCCGATTGCGGGTCGGCGCGACCGCTATCAAGGCCATTCGGTTACGTTTTCTGTAGCGTTCGCTCGCGTTGCCGGAGTGCACGATGGTGCACAGCGGTGTGTCGCCCTCCCCAAACGCGAGCACTGAGTCCATTGGAGCGGGCCCCAGCGATTCGGTCGCGAAAGGCGGCGTTATCGACACCTTGAGCGATGTGCTGCCGCGGTACCAAATCTCCACAAAACTCCATGTTTCGTTATCCGGCTGGATCACCCATTTAAGCGTCTGTGGAATATTTTTTTTGAGTTTGAGCAAGGCGTGGCATCCGGCTTGAAAGCTATTGCCCGCAGCGACGACCACATCGAAGCCTCTGCGCGCTCCTCGCTCTCGCCCGCGCTCGATGGCAGCGTCCATCGCCTTTTCAATCAAACTCGAACCATCATGCGGTCCGGCGTAACAGCCGTAACTGAGATTCACCACCACTCGGGAGTCGTCAGCAGTGCGCGCCAGAATGTATTCGAGCGCATCGTTAACGTAGCCTCCCAACGAGTTCCCGGACGTGTCGGCGACCGTGGTCGCGGGGAGTTGCACAAAAATAATTTCAACCTTCGAAGCAGCATCAGGCGCTGGCGCTGGATCGGTTTCGGGTGAACACAGATTGGGCCAGCCCGTGGCGGTGGAGAGAATATGCGCGCCGTGAGATGAGTTGCCGCTCAAATCGTAATACTCTGCCGCCTCGTAGATTTCCGCCTCGGTGGCATCCTTGCAATCAGTAAACAGCGCATCGATTTTGCTGGGCACAAGTTCTCGACCATAGTTGATCTCACCACCGCTCCCGGTGTCTGCAAGTTTTACAAACGGCGGTAGCCAATACTTGGACAACGGCAGCTCCGCAAGCGACGGTGCAGAACGATTGATCGATACAACTTGTTGATTTGAAATAGTGGCTTCAAGATCACTCCAGGCCCGTGGCGATATAACGCTTGCAGAAAAGTTTGTGTTGAGAACAGCTTGCAACCCTTCCGGTTGCAACGCTGGCGATTTACTTGCCAAGTCGAGGTAGTTAAGTTGCGAAGTTGCGCCGTCCGGCATTTCAGGGCGAACGGTTCGGTTCGGATCTTGATCCCACAAATAGCGCACTCGCGTCTGCGCCGGTGCCTCCGCAGTCCTAAACGAATCTAGCGCTTTAAATGCGTTATGGGCGAACGCGCAACCAAAATCGATGACTGCCAACACGTCGCCGGTCAGCGCCTTCGAAGCGCCTAGGGGTGCCTTTGTGTTTCCCGCTTGCAAGTTAAAGATCGCTTCAGGCGATCGCAAAGGACTCGACAACTCAACGCGTTCGAAGTTGTCTGCGGCCTTGACCAGCCTTTGTTCAAGCCCACTAAGTGGCTGGTTTTCGGTGCTGTACGTCGTTCTTCCGGCCGATATTTTCTCGACAAAAAGTCGAACCGACGCGACCTCTTTGCTGTCGCCTTTTGAACTTTGAATTGCGCGCGCGTTGGTCAGGTCTGCCCACACCAAATACGGATCGGCCATTGCAAGCAGCTTCGCATTCCAGTGGAACCGAAATAGGCGTTTTTCCGGAGCAATTATTATTTGTTGCATGGTGCCGCCGCGCTAACGCAGGCCAACGGTCCTAAGCTCGGCCACCGCGTCTGCCCACATCTGCGTCAAGATAGGTGACGAACTAATATTAAATTTGCCTGTTTCTGAAAAAGCCGCATTGCCGCTGGACCATCCGCTGTTTGCTACGACCACGGCATTCGGCTTGGCGTCGCGCGTTGCATCGAGCAACGCAGCGTCAAGTTTCATTCCCTGCGGCTCTGGCCTGAACGCCTCGCAGCGGCTTAAGAAGTACTGCGCCGCGGCTATTGCGACCGCGCAGCCGGCGGGTGCATCGATCGGAAAATGCAAACCAGCGATCACCCGATTTTCAGAAACGCGCTCTGCCAGTCTAAACAACTGACTGCGCACCGGATCGGCCGGATCGTTTCGATCCAATAGCGCCGACGCCACTTGCGCGAACATGTACGCCTCTGCAGCATGTCCCATCGGATACGTGTTGTGCGACGGCGTAAGTAGAACCGGCTGCACGGCGGATGAGTATTCAACAGGTCGTGGACAAGCAAGCCAGAATTTTGCTTGATGGGTAATCTGCATTGCCAGGCAAATAGCGATGTAGGCTAACTCTAGTGTCTTTGGCGTCGTTGCGGGATTAAGTCCGGTGATCGCCGACCAGTACGCAAACTGCGGAGTGACCTGAGTCATGATTTCCGCAGAGCGATCGGCGCGCTGCGTCGAACGGCTGAAAACTTTCTGTAATTGCGTCTCGAATTGTTTGTACGTTGGTGCGTTCAGCGCCAGCGCTTCAGTAGCGCCGACTTTCAATAAGTACGTTGCGCCAAGTGCCCCCGAGTGCGACAGTCCGCCAAGCAACTCGCTCGTCGCAAGATGAAACCTCACCGCGCCGTCGCACCGTCGCAGGGCGTCCTGTTGAGTTACCGAGCGTTTCGCGAATCGGGTGGCGAAGTTTTTGTCGGTGCTTTGCTGCCAAGAACTGACATTGAATCCGGCGTTTTGCAAAAGGCCGAAATAAAGCAGCGGGTTGGTGACCGCGCCTGAATATCCAGGAAATCCGTTTGCCCCGGTTGCCTCCGTTGCGCCCGTGGCTCCGGTTGCGCCTGTGGCGCCGGTTGCCCCTGTTGCCCCAGTCAAAATACTAAAGTAGCTCATTGAGTGACTCCCGATGCTGTTGACAACTAGTTAAGCGGAATACCCGCTCGCGCAAGCGCCCGTGCCCAAGTTTGACCGGTTTCATAGTGCGCAGCAGGAGAACGCTGTAGATATTTCTCAACCGTGAGGCTGGGATCAAGTCGACGTGCGCCGTCCGCGAACCGACGGGCCTCGTCAATCTGGTCAAGTTCAGCGTGTGCGATGGCCAGCACGCGCCAGGTTGATGAGTGCGACCGATTCGCGCGCAAAGACGCATTGGCGCGTTCAATTGCGACCGGAAAATCGTGGCGCGCCAATGCTGCCGTCGCTGACAACGTCTCAAAGTAGTAATGCCAAGGGTCGAGCGGAGACAGTTCTAAGGCACGCTGAGTGTCGCGCTCGGCTTCGGCGCCTCGCCCTTGAAAGGCATACAGCGTCCCTCGGTGCACCCACGCAAGTGCCTCGCTGGCATTGGTGGCCAACGCGTCGCTGAAGTAACGCTCTGCGTCGCCATGCTCCATGCGAAGGTGGCTCTTCACCATCGCGTACACCGTCAACGCCAAGCTATCGGCGGAGCTGATGTCAAGCGCCTTGCGCGCCTCCGCGTGCGCTTTGCTGACTTGTTCGTCGCGATCAGAAAACCATCCCTGAAACACGCTGAACACGCGCCACGTCGCCGACCAAGCGAATGGGCGAGACGCCCGGGGATGCCGCTGCTGCAAGTGTTCGAACACGCCCTGTGCGCGTGCGAACGATTCAGGTTGGCTCCGGTGCATCAGTCCTATTCCGCCTAACAGCAGCGCATGGCTCTTCAATGTGGGGAGCGCTGTTGATTGAGCGGTGATTGCATAGGACTGCAAAAGTGCAAATCGAATTTGCGCCGAAATTTGTTTGGCTATTTCGTCATCTTGGCGCTCGACCGCAAGCCTGTCCCAGCGAAATGTGTTGGACCAGAGGACGTCCTTGGTCGCCGTTTCAACCAATTCGAAACTCGCAATTACGTGGTTTGGGAGGGTCCGATATCGCCCAGTAATCACGAACTCCGCGTTGGTCAGCGACTGTATGGTTTCAAGACTCATTTCCCGCCGCGCCAATTGCGCAGTCGTGAGCCGAGAGCAAACGCGCAACTCAGCAACTCGCGAAAGATGCGCAATAAGCTCATCTGCGAGCACATGACCAAAAAAAGGCAAAGCGTCGTTTTCGGCGTCGGCAATCGCAGGAATTACCGCCATTCGGCCGCGTAAATCGGCATCAAGCTGTTTAACTACTACGGCTGGTGCGCGGGTCGACACTGATTCAAGTTGAAACACATGCACTGCCTGCGAGACATGCTTGAGGTAGCACTCACCTAAATCAGTTAAGTCGCCGTCGAGCGCCGGCGTCAGTTGCGCCCGCGAGATCGCGGAAATCGTGGTGGCGCCGGCGCTGCTGAGTTCAGCCAACCGCGCGGCGGTGTTGACACCCCGACCGAACAGCGATGTCGAATCGGTCAACACCTCAGAACTGTGAATCCCCACCCGAAAACGAATCTGGTCGGCAACAACTGTCCCTTCGTTGGCGGCATCGGCAAGCGAGTGCAAGGCTAAAGCGCATGCGGCGGCAAACTTTGCATTTGGGAATTTCACCAGCAGGCCGTCGCCACGACGTTCGAGCAAGGTACCTTGATGTTCGGGAATGACTTCGGTGGACAGCTCTCTAAGCACCGAGCGAATGCGATTGACGTTGACTTTCTCGTCGTACTCAATCAAACGCACTGACTCAACCACGTCCGCGAACATGATGGTGGTCGTTTCAGTGTGCAGTTCAGCGTCGAAGGACGGTGCCGCCACGATTGCCTCCGAATGGTATTTGTCTTCTACTTCGAAGAATAACGATTGCTGCGCGAAATAGGTAGGATTTTTGTGTGGCGTCTTAGAATTTTGTACACCCCCGGAGAAAATCCACGGTTTGCGTCAGAAAATGGTTGCGCGGCAGGCTGCGGAGACGACGTGTACATGGACTCAAAGTTAGCCAATCTTTGGTGATCTGTACCGTACCTGTTTAGGTGGGATTCACGATCAAGAGCGACGCTTTCCGCGCTTATGTTGGCCACGCACTTGGCAAGCTTGGGTCACAGCGGTTAGGTCTAAATGCCGCTGCTGCGATAACGACGCTTGTTGCTGCAGCGCTGGCAGCGCTTGGCTCGCCTGCACACCGTGCGAGAATGGACGTTCCGGACACCACCAGTAGTAGAGCAGTTCTCGATGACCGCCATTAAATCCCCCCCAGTTTCCGATTCAGTCGCCCCTGCCGATGCGCAGCGTGACATGGCTGCCATGGCCGTGAGCGAACGTGTACGCCATCGCATTAAGGCGTCGGGCAAGCGTTTTCATGCCAACGACAACATTAGCGAGTTCGTTCGCGACGGCGAGTTAGCTGAGTTGCAAGCGGAAATCGAACTGAAGATGCGTGAGGTGTTGAGGAGCCTCGTGATCGACACTGACAGCGATCACAACACGCAGGACACGGCCAAGCGCGTGGCCAAAATGTATCTAAACGAGGTGTTTCGCGGGCGCTATGTGGCACCACCACCGGTCACCGAGTTTCCCAATGTGGAGCACTTGAACGAGCTGATGATTGTGGGGCCCATCACCATTCGCTCGGCGTGCTCGCATCATTTTTGCCCGATTATGGGACGGGTCTGGATTGGCGTGATGCCTAACCAGCACTCCAATTTGATTGGTTTATCAAAGTATGCGCGGCTTGCAGATTGGGTGATGAGCCGTCCACAAATTCAGGAAGAAGCAGTAACGCAGTTGGCTAATTTGCTGCAGGAAAAGATTCAGCCGGACGGCCTCGCATTGGTGATGGAAGCGGATCACTTTTGTATGCACTGGCGCGGCGTGAAAGACGTAAACGCCAAAATGATTAACAGCGTTATGCGCGGCTCGTTCCTGAAAGACGCCAATTTGCGTCGTGAATTTCTGTCGCTGATCGACAGCAGAAAGATTTAATTATGTTGGTTCGTCTTACCTATGTCAGTCGTGCCGTTGGCGTTGTCACGCAGCCCATAATGGATGGGATATTGCAAACGTCGCGCAGGAACAATCCCTCTAACGGCATCACCGGCGTGCTTTGCACTAACAACTACATTTTTTTGCAGTTGCTAGAAGGTGGCCGCAAAGAAGTTAGCGAAACCTACAACCGCATCGCACGCGACCCTCGCCATAACGACGTTCAGCTGTTGCACATGGAAGAAGTGTCCGAGCGCAAATTTTCCGGCTGGTCGATGGGCAAAGTCTTGTTTGATCGCGTCAATCTGGCGATCTTGTTAAAGTATTCTTCCAAGGCGGTGCTGGATCCTTACTCGGTGCCGGGTTCGTCGTCTATCGCGTTGCTTGATGAGTTAATGGCAACGGCGAGCGTTGCGTCCAGCGGGAATTTGTAGCGCCGCACCCGGTTGGTGAACCCGATAACGACGTGAAGCCCTAGATCTCCACTCATCGAGGTTTATGGCAACGCGCCGAGCCCGCTCAAATGACGAGCGGGCAGCAGCCCTACTCGCGTCCGCCGTCCCGCGACGCCTTTTTCATCGCATTTTGCGCATCGCGCTGACCTTCGCGCTCCTTAATCGTCGCGCGCTTGTCGTGATCTTTCTTGCCCTTGGCAAGGCCGATTTCAAGCTTTACGAGCCCTTTTGAAAAATGCAGGTTGATCGGAACCAGCGTGTATCCACGCTCCTTGACCTTGCCGATCAACTTGTCGATTTGTTCTCGGTGCAGCAGGCAACGGCGTAGGCGGGTGGCGTCGGGCGTGATGTGGGTCGAGGCGCTGCCTAACGGGCTAATGGTTGCGCCAACCAAATACACCTGCTGGCGGATCACCCGGACATACGCCTCTTTGACATGCGCCCGGCCTGCCCGGATTGCCTTGACTTCCCAGCCTTGCAGCTCAAGTCCCGCCTCGTAGCGATCTTCAATGAAATAATCGAAGAATGCTTTTTTATTGTCAACAATGCTCATAACTATGATTTTAGGGTCGCGCCCTCGCTTGCAAGGTAGCTTGCCGGGTTTTGAGCGCCCGTGATGAAGCGCGTCGTCCGCTCCATCCTCGTGGCGCATTCCGCCGCAACCATGTATTCGCTGGTCAACGACGTGCCGTCCTATCCAAAGTTTTTGCCGTGGTGCGGCGGCGCGCGCGTGATCGAGCAAACCGACACCATGATGCAGGCAGCGGTGGATATCGCCTACCTCGGCGTGCGCCAGACTTTCACCACGCGCAATACGCTGTTGCCCGACGAGCGCATTGATCTGGCGCTGGTGAGCGGACCGTTTTCGCGGCTCTCGGGCCAGTGGCGGTTTACTCAACTCGGCGACTTAGGTTGCAAAGTGGAATTCGAGTTGAATTACGACTTCGACGGCATTATTGGCATTGTGATCTCCCCGGTGTTCGACCGAATCGCCGCCACGTTCGTCGATTCATTCGTGAAGCGCGCTGATGCGCTGCATCCCACATCGTGATTGCCGTCACCGTTGTCGAGGCTTGGCCAGACAAGATCAGCCGCCATGAACTTGAGTTGGCCGACGGCGCGACGCTTCGCGAAGCGCTGGATGCAGCGGGGCTCGGCGACGATGCCGACATTGAAAACATCGGGCTTTGGGGGCAGCGCGTGCCGATCAACACGGCGCTAGAAAATGGCGACCGTATTGAGCGATATCGACCCGTTATTGCCGACGCCAAACAGGCAAGGCACCGGCGGGCAAATGATCAGGGCTACCGCTGGCAGGCAAGGACGCGGCGGGCCGCGCGAAGTAGCTAAATCGCTTCGCGCCCACGCGTCACTTGACAGTTGCGGCGCGGGAACAACCAACCCCAATCTCTTTCGACAATCGGCCGGCGATGCTCACGCTGTCCCACAGCTTGCAATCGACACCGACAAGGCGCGTGGTGGTGTGTGGCGCATCGATCGTCGCGTCTGGCAGCGCCTGTCCATGGGGCAGTACGTCACCAAACATCGGCTAACTGGCTTCGCCCATCAGGGCGGTAGCGTCAGCCCGCACTGCTCAACCAGATAGGGCCGCACCAGCGCCCACGTCTTTCTCGGCGCGCCGGGCGCGGTCGCATTTGCAACCACGGCGTCCCCGGTAATCCCGAGTGCAACGCGCAACAACATCAGGCCGTCGGTAGTGGCGGAAACAACGCCGTCGTCGTCAATGTCAAACGGCTTCGGCAGGCTTGCTGTTGCGCTTTGAGCGTCTACAAACGTTGCAATGTCCACGCCGGTGGTGCGCGTTGCGCAGGCACGCATCGTGAGGCCATTGGTGATTGCAGCGCCGCTCAATCCGGTCAATCGACGGGTCATTAGCTGCGCGTCTTTGACATCAAAAATGCCGTCACCGTCTACATCCACATTGCAGGTGGTGCCCTGCACGTACGGGCCACAGCCGTACAGCCTGACACTAAAGCTGCCGGTGGCATCAGCGCTTGAGCCCCACGTCGTCACGTCAATGTAGTGCGTGCCGGTGCTGGTCAACAGATATTGCTCGATACGCGAGTTACGATCTTTTCCCGAAACGATGTCGTCGTTTTCGATCAGCACTCGCCGATCGGAGTCGAGCAGATACACATAGGTGTCTAGCACTTGCGGCAATGCAGTCGTGCTCGTCAAGTCGATTGAGACCACGGTGCCGGCGGTCGCGGTAAAGCTGTAGCGCGCGGTGTTGAACTCGGGTCCGCGCACGCCGCCGTGGCAGTAATTGGCCGGCTGCGACACATCGAGCGTGCCCAGTTTGGTCTCGCCCATCGCAATCGGCGTCACCGTCGCGCAATCCACCTCGGTGATGCGTACGGACGTGGCGGCCGGTGACACGACCTGCACGGCGGGCGAATTGCTGCTCAATTGCACCGAGAAATTGCGTGTGCCCTGCTCTCCTGCTCGGTACAGAATGGGAACGGTGACCACTTTGTCGGCGGCATCGTTTGCAGCCCAGGTCAGGGTTGCAGGCGCAGCGCCGGCGAAATCCACACCCAGCAGTGCACTGTCGTTGATGGTCGCAACGGCTACGCTGGCAGCCATCGAGGTGTCGCCGATCCGGCTGACCGTAAAGCTCACATCGCCATCGTTTTCTCGCAGTGATGCGGATTGTTCGTTAAAGCCGACGCGCGCGACATTGCTGATTGCCGCGTCCACCGCACCGCGTGCATCGAGCAGGCCAACGCCGCAGGTGGCAGTGCTGCAATTACCGCCACTCGGAAAGGCGCGCGCACCCGCGCGAATTGCAAGGCGGGTTTGATTGACCGACATCGATGGCCGGACCGCCTGCACCAGCGCCGCCGCTGCCGCTACATGGGGTGCGGCCATCGACGTACCGCTTTTCGAACATGTGCCTGAGGTGGTGCCACCGGCCGAGAGAATGTTCACGCCAGGTGCTGCGATCATGACGCCTGCGCCGAAGTTGCTGAAGCTAGCGCGGTTACCCGAGATGTCCGAGGCGGCCACCGCAAGCGCGCCACGGCAATTGGCTGGTGCAAAACTCGAAACGTTAATGGTGCTATTGCCCGCAGCAACTACCGGCAACGTGCCGCGGGCAATCAGGGTGTCAAACGCCTCCTGATAGGCGCCACCGCATGCGCCAGCGCCGCCAAAGCTCATGTTGATGACGCGCACCGGATTGGGGTTGACCGCAACGCCCGCCACCGTTTCGCCAGCGAGCCAGAGCATGGCATCAATGGCGTCTGCATCGTTACCGTTTAAAGTGCCGAGGCCGCGCGCCATAAGCATTTTTGATGACGATGCGCCGCCCGCTACACCCACGCCGACAACGCTGCCGCCAAAGCCCGTTTGCGCGGCGATAGTGGCCGCTACGTGCAAACCGTGGCCGCAGGCAACCGTTGCTTGCTCGGGGTCGTTATCGCGGCCATCCCCATCGAGAGCGATGTTTGGATCGGTAACGAAATCGTAGCCGCCGTTGGGGAATGCGGGATGCACGCGCAGTTGGGTTGTGATGTCTTCGTGCTCGCGCGCGATGCCGCTGTCAACGATGCCGATGGTTTGCGCGGCGGAGCCTGTGGTGATGTCCCACGCAGCTGTGAAATTCGCCCCTTCGATGGTGCCAGGTTGATATTTAAAACCCCACTGTCCGGACTGGCTGAACTCAGGATCGGTCGGCGTTAGTTGCGTTCGAATGACACGATTGGCAACGGCATAGCGCACACCCGGCAGACGCGACAGCGCGGCGGCGAGCACCTCGGCTTGCGCCCGGGTCACGCTGCGGTCCAGCCGCATTAGGTCGGCGCCAGTGGCGAGCACCCGACCGTGCGATAGGCCGGTACCTAAACCCCGCGACGCATTGGCAAGCAGCGACGCGCGGGCGCTGGCGGCGAATGGCACCGGGCCCTTGTCCGCTGAGAAGCGCACGATCAGACTCGAAACTACATCGTCACCCGAGCTCGCTTTTTCGCGATCCGTCGGTGGAGCAGCATTGATGTGACCGGCTAACGCGCCGCAACAAATTAAAAGCGCAGCGCGTTTCAAGGAAGGAAATTTGCTCCGCATGTAGTGTTTAGGAAATTTTGGCGGATGCTAGCCCAAGTCGTGTTGCTGGCGCCAGCTTCCACAGTAAGGCCTAAACCGCCTGTCACCGCGGTTCCGGTAAGCCCTCGCATTGCGCGCAGAAGCACCAGCCCATCGGTTCCAGGGCGTGTTGCAGCGCCGCCGGTTACGTTGTAATCGCTGCTGGTCGCGTTAAAAATGGCGGCGGAGGTCACATTCGCCGCGCACGTACCGGACAGCCCAGAAAAGCCGCTCGCGGCGGTGCCCAGAATACGCCGCATAATCGCCACGCCATCGGTTTCTGCTTCGATCAACCCGTTGTCATCGACGTCGAGGTTGCATGCCGGGGTCCCCGAGATGCCGGCCACATTTCGCGATGTGTTGACGTTCACCGCAGCAAATATCTGCGCCGGAATTCGATTGCCTGAAACGCTTGGCGAATGCAAGATACCGGCCCAGCCGGTTGGCACAGTGCACGTGTAGGCACCGGATCCACTCGACGCGGAACACGTGACGCCTGCCGATGGCCGCGCACAGAAAGTGACACCGGAAATCGCGGTGTTGTTACTACTATTGATAGTGCCACTGATGGTCGTGGTCGGCGCGGAGCGGAAATTGCTCACGCTCACACGGGTGAAATTGAGCGCTGCCGCCGCGTCCGCACTGGCCGCACTGTTGCTTTGCGCAACACCCAACACGTCGCCAGTAGTCGGCGTCACGCCGCAGGTGCCTCCCGATGCGCCGGAGCCGGGTCCTTGGCGGAACACCGCGGGACTGGAAAAGCAGTTCACGGATTGATTTGCGTAAGACATGATGTCGCCCACGCTCGGGCTACTGCCGGGAATGATGTAGCCGAACCCGTAGGGTGCCGCTCCGGTGTCGGTTCCGGCGTTGCCACGGTCATGCATCAAACCCATGTTGTGGCCTAGCTCGTGCGGAATAGTTTTGTCTGAACAAAAATATCCGCTACCACCAAGATCGCTGCCATCGCTGGCGACCGAATAGCCATAGGCACTTACCAAGCTCGTCTGGTTATATCCGCCAATGTAGGCAACGCCACAGCTAATGTGTACGGCGTTGTTAAACGGCCGCAACAGCATTACCAGGTCCGCGCCAACCGAATTTCGTGTTGCCGCAACCGACGAAAGTTCAGGGGGAGGCGACATGGGCGAGCCGGTAGCGGGATTCACTCCGGATAGCGCCCCTAGTGCGTCGTTGTTGGAACTGGAGTTGGTGTAGCTCGTTTGCTCTGAGCGCACCAGACGCACCGTGATCGCAACGTCGCTGCGCAGGTAGGCATCGTTCATTTGCGCAATCAGGTTGTTCAAACGGCTTGCAACGTTTGCACCGTACCGCGTCGCGAACTCAGCGGTGTAGACAATCATTAAGTCCACCGTCACCTGCGGCGTCGGCAGCGCTTTTTGTCGATCCAGATTAAGTGCCGGCACGTTGACGGGAGCACCCAGAATAGGCGGCACCACAAAATCACGAGCCGTGCTGAATTTGCGTTGGTAACCTCTAGCCGCCAAGTCGCGAACGACGGCGGGCTCACCCGGTTCAGCGACGATTTCAAAAACTGAGTCAGAGGTGGGGACAGTCGCATACACGCGGCCGTTAACCTCCGTCAGATAGACCAAATTGTCGCTGCCGCCCTCCCGAACACGGCCAACCCAAGTGCGTGCATCATCTGCGCCGGTGAGTACGCGCTCAAATTCGAGCGACAGCACACGACTGGAACTGACGCGCAAGGCAAACACGTCACCCCGTTTGGTCGCCTCGAACAGCGCGCTCGTATCAAGCTGCACTGCAAAATCGGAGGCAGCTTGATCCTCCCGCAGTGGGGCCGCCCAAAGGGACGTCGATGACAGCGAAAGGCAGATCGCCAAAAGCGTGGCGAGTGCATGCGTGGCGGAAAAGAATATATTATTCAAGTACAGCATATATATAAATAAACAATATGCCATTGTACTTTGGTTCGTGTTCGAGGCGCAAAATTTGGACGCTATCCGACGAGCGGCTGGAACGACCCGGCTAAACTAGCACTAGGACTTCTCGGCCAACGGCCACGCGCTTGTGATCATTCGTTCGCTCCTCGATACCGACCTGTACAAATTCACCATGATGCAGGCGGTTTTGCATCAATTTCCCGGCGCGCAGGTGGAATACCGCTTCAAGTGCCGCAACGGCGGTATACCGTTGGCGCCCTATGCCGCTGAAGTGAACCGCGAAGTAGACGAATTGTGCAAACTGCGCTTCGCCGACGATGAACTCGACTATCTGCGCCTGCTCCGCTACGTAAAAAGTGATTTCGTCGACTTCCTAGCGTTATTTCACTTCAATCGCGCGCACATCGACATTCGCGCCGATGGCGACGACCTGAGCATTGCAATCAAGGGGCCGTGGCTACACACCATCCTGTTTGAAGTGCCGTTGCTGGCGATTGTCAACGAGGTGTATTTTCGCAATCAACATCCGCAGCCTGACCTCGCTGCTGGGCGTTCGCGGCTCGCCACCAAGCTTCTGCTGGTCAACGCGCAGCCGACCGAATTGGCGTTCTCGTTTGCCGATTACGGCACCCGTCGGCGCTTCTCGCATAATTGGCAACGTGAAGTTTTAGCTACGGTCAAGGCGCAAAGTCCGGGCAGTTTCGTCGGCACCAGCAACGTGTATTTCGCCAAGGAACTGGGCATGCTGGCCGTGGGCACTATGGCGCATGAATGGCTGCAAGCCGCACAGGCTCTAGGGCCAAGGCTGCGTGACTCGCAGCGTTGGGCGTTTCAAAAATGGGCTGATGAGTATCGAGGCGATCTCGGTATTGCGCTGTCGGACGTGGCGGGACTTAAAGCGTTCATGGGCGACTTTGACATGTACTTTTGCAAGCTATTTGACGGCGCACGGCACGACAGCGGCGAGCCGATTGCGTGGGGCGAGGCGATCATCAGCCACTATCTCGTCAACCGCGTCGATCCGCGCAGTAAATCTTTGGTGTTTAGCGATGGATTGACCTTTCCGCGCGCCATCGAGATTGCAAAGCACTTTCAAGGTCGCGCTAAAACCGCGTTCGGCATTGGCACCAACCTGACCAATGACTTGGGCTACATCCCGCTGCAAATCGTGCTGAAAATGGTTCGCTGCAATGGTCAGCCAGTAGCGAAACTTTCAGACACGCCGGCGAAGACGATGTGCAATGATGCGTCGTACCTGACTTATTTAAAGCAGGTATTTGAAATCGAGGATGCGCCACACGCTTGATATCCGACTACGCTCAGCGATGCTTGGAGCAGGCAACCTGGCTTTCCGATAGCCATCAAACGATCGGCAAGTGCGGTAAATCCGCTTCCACAAAAACGCTGCATCTTTCACCAACAGGGCCATGAGCTTTACCTCCGACCACCGCCGTGCCGTCACCCTCCTCGCCCTCTGTCAGGGCCTGCTGCTTACCAATACCGTCATCCTGATGGCGGTGAACGCGCTCACCGGGTTCATGCTGGCTGAGAACAAAATGTTCGCGACCCTGCCGGCCATGACCTATGTGGTCGGATCGGCGCTAACGGCGATGCCAATGTCCGCGTTCATGCGGCTGCGCGGACGCAAACGCGGTTTCATTTCCGGCACCCTATTGGCGATTTTTGGCGCCTGTATCTGCGCCGTTGCGGTCATGCTGAAGAGCTTTTGGGGCTTGTGCCTCGGCACATTTTTTATCGGCTGCTACAACGCAACCGGCGGTTTTTACCGCTTTGCGGCGGCCGACGCGGTAGCGGGCAGTGACAAAGCGCGCGCCATTTCCCTGGTGTTAGCAGGCGGCATCATCGGTGGCTTGATTGGCCCCGAAAGCTCGAAGCTGACCAAAGATTGGCTGCCGGTGACGTACGCCGGAACCTACCTTTCGTTGGTCGCGTTTGCAATCATCGCCATCGCGTTGCAGTCGCGATTGAAACTGCCCGCCATCGCGGCAGAGTTGCATGACAAACCGGCGCGGCCACTCCGCGAAATCGCGCGTCAACCGAAATTTGTGGTGGCCGTGATGTCAGCTGCGCTGGGCTACGGCGTGATGAACTTGCTGATGGTCGCCACGCCGCTGGCCATGAACTTTTGCGGGCACCCCTTCTCGGAAGGCGTGTTCGTGCTCGAATGGCACGTCGTTGGCATGTTTCTGCCCAGCTTTTTCACCGGCGATCTGATCAAACGATTCGGCGCGATGAAAGTGATCATCGTCGGCACGCTGCTCAACTTTGTAGCCATCAGCATCGCGCTGTCCGGGGTCAGTGTGGCGCATTTCTGGTTTGCGCTGGTGGTGCTCGGCCTCGGTTGGAATTTCATGTTTATCGGAGGCACAGCCCTACTCACCGAAACTTACGAACCGCAAGAAAAAAGCCGCGTGCAGGGCTTCAACGACATGCTGGTGTTTGCCACAATGGCCGTGTCCTCATCAAGCGCTGGCGTATTGGTGAACGCGAAAGGCTGGGAGATTGTGAACTACGCGGCGGTGCCGTTTGTCAGCATTGCGCTGCTCGCGGCGCTTTGGCTGGCCACACGGCGAACCGTGGGTTTGCCAAAAGTTGCGTAGCAAGCCGCATGACACGCGGCACGTTATAGCCCGCTAGGCAGCCGAAACGACACGTTTTCGTGGTCGTCGCCTGCCTCGCGCACCGCCGCAAATCCCCAAGCGGCAAGCCGATCGATGACGCCCATCACCAAATGTTCAGGCGTGGACGCGCCGGCTGTGACGCCGACCGTAGCCCCCGCCGTAAACCAGTCTGGAGCCAGGGCGTCCGCGTCGTCGACGAGATAGGCCTGCGCCCCCAGCCGCTCCGCGACCTCACGCAGGCGATTGGCGTTGGAGCTTGCTTTCGAGCCAACCACGATAAATACGTCCACCATCGGCGCAATTTCCTTCACCGCGTTTTGCCGATTGGTGGTTGCATAGCAAATGTCATCTTTGCGTGGCGGGCGAATTTCCGGGAACGCGCGCTGCAATGATTCGACGACCTTTGCGGTGTCATCAACCGACAGCGTAGTTTGCGTGACAAACGCCACCTTTTCCGGGTTGCGAATTTTGCCGGAGGCGGCGATGGCCAACACGTCGGCTTCGTCCTCAACCAAGAAAATGCCCTCTTTCGCCTGCCCCATAGTGCCTTCGACTTCGGGGTGGCCTTGGTGGCCGATCATGATTATTTCTACGTCTTGTTTGCGTAACTGGGCGACCTCGACGTGAACCTTGGTGACTAACGGACAGGTCGCGTCGAACACGCGGAACTTGCGGCCCGCAGCTTCGGCTTGCAGCGCAAGGGACACGCCGTGTGCCGAGTAAATGACCACTGCTCCGTCCGGCAGGTCGGGCACATCTTTCAGTTCTTCAACGAAAATCGCGCCCCGAGATTTCAGATCGTCAACCACGTGTTTGTTGTGCACCACTTCGTGACGGACATAGATCGGAGCGCCAAATTTTTCCAGCGCGCGGTCGACAATGGCAATCGCGCGGTCAACGCCGGCACAAAAGCCGCGCGGATTGGCCAGTATTACTGATTTGGGCTGGAAGGTAATTGGCTGGGAAGGGTGCATGCAAATCTCGGCTCAGAAACAGTGGCAAGACCCTTTCATTCTGAGCGTAGCGAAGGGTTTGATCTCAGAAGTATGTCAGACCCTTCGCTGCGCTCAGGGCGAACGGAGCTTATTGTGCTCGCTTCGACCCCAAAAACGTTGCCAGCGGCATTAGCATCGCGCCAGTGCCAATTTGAGTGGGCGGAGCATGCCGGCTTGGGCTCAGCAACCGTAGCAAAACCCGTTCGCCCTGAGTGTAGCGAAGGGTTTGATCTTCGAGGTTTCAGACCCTTCGCTGCGCTCAGGGCGAACGGAGCTTATGGTGCTCGCTTCGACCCAAAAAGGGAGCTTATTGTGTTCGTTTCGACCCCAAAAACGTTGCCAGCGGGATTAGCACCGCGCCGGTGCCAATTGGGGTGGACGGAGCATGCGGGTTGCGGCTCAGCAACCGTAGCAAAACCCGTTCGACCTAAGTTTAGCGAAGGGTTTGATCTTCGAGGTTTCAGACCCTTCGCTGCGCTCAGGGCGAACGGAGCTTATGGTGCTCGCCTTGATCCAAAAAAAGCTGACCACAGCATTAGCACCGCGCCGACGGTAATCGCGCTGTCGGCCACATTGAAGGCGGGGTAATAATAATTCCACGGCGTCCAGTAAAAGAGGATGAAATCGATCACTTTGCCCAGCCAAATGCGATCGATGACGTTGCCTAGCGCGCCGCCGATGATGAGCGCCAGTGCGAGCTGAACACGAGCGTCGTGCTCGCGGTTGAGCCAGCGCCAGCACCAGCCGCTGACGATAATCGCCAGCGCCACAAAAAACCAGCGCTGCCAGCCGCCGGCATCAGCAAGAAAGCTGAACGCGGCGCCGGCGTTGTAAGTGAGAATCCAGTCAAAAAACGGCAGCACGTTGAGCCGTTCGCCGGGCCGAAAATTGCTGTGAAAGTAAAGCTTGGTGATTTGATCCAGCACGATGACTGCGAGAATCAGTCCGATCCAGCGGCGAGCGAGAACGGCGCTCATAACACTGCGTCGCTACGTAGGCGTAGGGTGGGCAGCCCTCTGCCCACCATGGTTGCAGAAGCGGGCGCTTGGTGGGCACGGGGTGCCCACCCTACCCAAGCCACAAAGCGACGCTGCTTCAAATCGCGCATTACGCAAACGCCCGTGTCTCGCCCGCGCCGTACAAATTGCTGATGCATCTGGCGCAAATGCCGGCGTGATTGGCGTCCGCGCCGACGTCGCTTCGGTAGTGCCAGCAACGCTCGCATTTGGCCGCAGCGCTTGGCGTGACCGTGACCTTCAATTCGCCGCCCAGTTTTGCGCTGGCCTGCGAGGTGATGAACACGAACTTAAGGTCGTCGCCGAGCCGGGCGAGTTCGGCAAGCGTTGCCTCGGGCGCCTCGATCACGATTTCGGCCTGCAAGCTTGAACCTACATCGCCCGCGGTGCGCACGTCTTCAACGGCCTTAGATGCCACCGCGCGCACCTCGCGCAGCATGGCCCAACAGGTATGCAGCGCGGCCTCATCGGCGGGCTCCGGCAACGGCTGTTTCCACGTCTCAAAAAACACGCTCGCCTCAATCACGTCTTTACCCGGATTCAGCGTTGACCAGATTTCCTCAGCGGTGAACGAGAGCACCGGCGCCATCAGCCGCACCAGTTGCTGGGTGATGTGGTGCAGCGCGCTTTGTGCGGAGCGACGGGCGTGGCTCGCAGCACCTGCGGTGTACAGGCGATCTTTGAGCACATCGAGGTAGAAGCCACCTAGCTCTTCAGTGCAGAAGCCCTGAATGAGTTGCATGACGACGTGAAATTCGTAACGGTCGTAGGCCGCGATGACCTTAACCGCCATGTCGCGTGTCATGGCCACCGCATAGCGATCAATTTCGCTCATTTGTTCTAGCGGAACAAGGTTTTTTGACGGGTCAAAATCAGACGTGTTGGCGAGCAAAAAGCGCACCGTGTTACGGATGCGACGATAGGTCTCGGTCACGCGTTTGAGGATTTCGTCCGACAGCGCGAGCTCGCCCGAGTAGTCGGTGGCGGCGACCCATAGGCGCAGGATGTCTGCGCCCAACGAATCGCACACCTTTTGCGGTGCAACCACGTTGCCGAGCGACTTGCTCATCTTGCGGCCGTTTTGATCGACCACGAAGCCGTGCGTTAGCAATTGGTTGTAGGGCGCGCGGCCATTGATCATCGAGCTGGTGAGCAGCGACGAATGGAACCAGCCGCGATGCTGATCCGAGCCCTCAAGATACATATCCGCCGGAAACTTGCTCTGCGCCGCATGCGACCCGCGCAGCACGGTTTCATGGGTGGTGCCAGAGTCGAACCACACGTCTAATGTGTCGGGATTTTTGACGTAATCTTTAGCTTCGTCACCCAGCAAATCAACCGGATCAAGTGTCTGCCACGCCTCGATTCCGCCCTGCTCTACGCGCTTGGCAACCGCCTCCAGCAACTCGCTGGTGCGCGGATGCAGCACGCTGGTTTCGCGGTGCACGAAAAACGCCATCGGCACGCCCCATTGGCGTTGCCGTGACAGGGTCCAGTCCGGGCGATTAGCGATCATGGCGTGCAGCCGCGCTTTGCCCCAGGCGGGGAAGAATTGGGTGGCGTTGACGGCGGCGAGGGCGGTTTCGCGCAGGCTCTGGCTCCCTCCCCCTGGGGGGGAGGGTTGGGGGGAGGGAGCGGCGCGGCCATCCAAGTTTGGCGCGTCCGCCGCCGCCCTCTCCCCTAGCCCCTCCCCTCCGGGGGGAGGGGAACGATCCATCCCCGCAAACCACTGGTTGGTTGCGCGGTAGATGATCGGCGTGCGGTGCCGCCAGCAGTGCATGTAGCTGTGGGTGAACTTCTCAGCTTTGAGCAAGGTGCCCTTTTCGCGCAAGTGTTCAACGATTTTCGGGTTGGCTTCCCATATCGACAGGCCGCCAAACTCCGGCAACGAATCGGCGTATTTGCCGTCGCCCATCACCGGCGTCAGCACGTCGGTGTCTTTCACGCCGTTGGCGCGTGCGATTAAAAAGTCTTCAACACCGTAGGCAGGTGAGCAATGCACGATGCCGGTACCGGCGTCGAGTGTCACGTATTCCGCCAGATAGATGGGGCTCAGACGGTCATAAAACGGATGCGCAAACGCGATGTGATTCAGGGCTGCGCCTTTGCAGGTGGCGATCACTTTGCCGTGCATATGCCACGATTCGAGGCACGCGGCAACGCGTTCGGCGGCGAGCAACAACAACGGCCGCGCGGCGTCAGTGGTTTCTACCAGCGCGTATTCAAATTCTGGGTGAATATTGAGCGCTTGATTGGCCGGCAGCGTCCACGGCGTGGTCGTCCAGATGACCAGCATGCCCGTTTCATGCGGCAACTTGGCAAGGCCAAACGCTTTTGCCAATTTGTCGTTTTCGCGAAACGCAAAGCCCACGTCGACGGCGACGTCAACCTTGTCTTGATATTCCACTTCCGCTTCAGCCAACGCCGAGCCACAGTCAAAGCACCAGTTCACCGGCTTTAAGCCGCGGAACACATAGCCCGCATCGTAAATTTTGCGCAGCGCGCGGATTTCGTCCGCCTCGTTGCGCGGATTCATGGTGGTGTATGGGTTCTCCCATTCGCCGAGCACGCCGAGCCGCATGAAGTCTTTCTTCTGCTTTTCGATCTGCTCTGCGGCATAGGCGCGGCTCTTGGCCTGCACCTCTTGTGGCGGCAAACCCTTGCCGTATTTTTTCTCGATCTGAATCTCGATTGGCATACCGTGGCAATCCCAGCCCGGCACGTACGGCGCATCAAAACCTGACATCAGTTTTGACTTAACGACGATGTCCTTGAGGATTTTGTTGACCGCGTGACCGATATGAATATCGCCATTGGCGTACGGCGGCCCATCGTGCAGCACCCACAGGGGGCGGCCTTCCGCCTTCGCCTTGGCACGGATCGCGTGATAGAGCTTTTTTTCGGTCCACTCGGCCACCCACTTCGGTTCCCGGGCGGCCATATTGCCGCGCATTGGGAAGGGCGTGTCGGTGAGATTAAGGGTGGCTTTGTTGGACGGAGCGTCCGGTTTTTCGTTTTTTTGCGTCATGGCGTAGGGGCGAAAGGGGCGAATTTGGGTGCGTCAAACCTCAAGCTTGGTCATTCCCGCGAAGGGGGAATCCATGGTGGCAGAGCGGGAGTGTCGTCGCTGAGATCGGGTGCAACCATGGGTCCTCGCCTATGCGAGGACGACGCCGATAGAAAAGCCAGCTACCTGCTAATTCGGTAGTGTCGCGTTTGTCGGGCGTGCGTCTTGACGGCACACAGCGTGGGCAAGCGGCGATTGCGGGGGTTGAGTAGAGAACACATACCTCTTATTGTCTCGCACTTCGCGCCGTCGCGTTGCCGCGATGCACTAACCGTTTCAGCTGAGCTGCGTCGCATCCGTGGCTGGAGCCACCGCTACCCGGTTGCGACCGGCTTTTTTAGCCCGGTACATGGCCAAATCAGCACGCTCCAGCAGTGTGGCGGCGACATAGGCGGGCGCGCTGGCGATGCCCGCGCTCACAGTGACGGCCAGATTCGGCGCAAGGCTGCTCCACGGAAAGTCTGAGACGCGCAGCCGCAGCCGTTCACAGACGTCAAAGGCATCCTGGTGGTTGGTGCCGGGCAGCACCAACACGAATTCTTCGCCGCCGGTGCGCGTGACCAGATCATTTGGTCGCGTCTGCTCACCGACAATTTGCGCAATCTGCACCAACACCTTGTCACCGATCGCGTGGCCAAAAGCGTCATTGACGCGCTTGAAATGATCAAGATCAAGCACCATCACCGCAAGCGGTGTGCGGTTCAACGCCGCGGCCTCAAGCATGCCGGGCAGATTAAGATCTAGCGCACGGCGATTGCCGAGTCCGGTGAGTTCGTCCTCAAGCGCCAGACGCTCTAACGCGACGGCGCGCGACTCGTGCGCCTTGACGATGCCGTAGGCGCGCTCCAATCCCTTGCGTTCGTTCTCGCTGGCTTCAAGCCGCGTAACCATCAGATCTGAGCGCGCCTTCAATTGCTGCAAAGTGCGCTGGCTCTCGATGCGGCGAAAATTCTCCAACGCCAGCAACGCTTGGCTCGATTCGCCGTCCGCACGGTAGGCCAGATACAGCCCGTAATAAGCGCGCAACAAGGTAGAGGCATTCTGCGTGGTGGCGGGATTGGCCAGCAACTCGATCAGCAGTTGCCGCGCAGCCGGGTTCTCGCCGCGTGCCAAGTGCATCTCAGCGATCGAGCAGCGCACGCGTGACACCACCGAGTGAAAACCCTGCGCAAGCGCTGCGGTCAGCGAGCGGTTCAGCAGGGTTTCGGCCTCCTCTAACTGGCCGAGATGCACCAGAATTTCACCCAGATTGCCTTCGGAAAAAATCAGAAAGTACGGATCGTTGAGCAGCGGCACGCGCTCCGCGACTTCGCGTGCCAGCGGCAACGATGCGTTGAGCGAATCGATTGCCTCCATTGAAAGGGCGCTGTCGCGGAGCAAATAGAACTTACCGGTCAGGACCACGGCCAGATTGTTCAGCGTGGCCACCAGGGGATAGTTCTCGCCCAGCGCGCGCGCCACTGCCAAGCCCTGTTGCAGCAGACGCTCGCCCTGCCAGGGATCGCCGGTGCGCTCAAAGCACGCTCCGAGCAGACAAAACGCGAGGATTCGCGAACGCTGATCACCGTAAAGCTCGGCAAAATTGAAACACTCGGTCGCGTATTTAATGGCATTGGCGAAGTCCCCCGTATCGCAGGCGCAGAACCCGATCCAGCGCAGCACCTCCACATACGCATCGGTCATCGACTCCTCGCGTAACCACGGCAGCGCAATCTCGCCCAGCGTGATGACGCGGGCCAACGCACCGGTGCGGTATAGCGCGTAGCAAAGTAGGTGCGACGACGCGGCGCGGTCACGTTGATTGTTTTGCGTGGTGGCTAAATTAAATGCCTGCTCTGCAAGCGCGAGCCCAACCGCTAACGATTCGCTAGCGTGCGCCTGCGCGAGCAACGCGGCCACATTCGGCGATAGGCCGTCGGATGGTGGCGCGATGGGCAACGATTTGGCGGTTGACTTTGGCTGCGACACGGTACTTACCGTCCATCCGGTTCAACGATTGCAAAGGCTACCACGCGCGCCGAAAGCGCGGCCGTTAGCGGCGCTAAGCTGTCTCGGAAAACACACTGCGCACCGCACTGATGTCGTGATGCATCTGCTCGGTCATGATTTCAAGCGAGTCGAATTTTTCCTCCGCCCGAATGCGCGCAACAAATTCAACCACGATTCGGCGACCATACAAATCACCCTGAAAATCTAGCAAATACACCTCGAGCAGCGGCGCGCCATGGGTCTTGACGGTGGGCCGCACACCCACATTGGCAGCACCCATCACCGGCAAACCGCCTGCGATATCAATGCCATGAACGCGCACCGCGAAAATGCCAGAGAGCGGCAGCGGTGCCCACAACGGCACGTTAATGGTCGGGAATCCAATGGTGCGGCCGAGTTTGTCGCCATGCGCCACTTTGCCCGAAATGCGATACGGTCGACCAAGGATTGCCGCAGCAGTCACCACGTCGCCGTCGCGCAGCGCGTCGCGCACGATGGTCGACGAAAAGCGCACATCTTTGGCGGTCACCGCGGGCATCACATAGCACTCGATGCCGTGGGCAGCGCACCACGCATGCAGCGTTTTAACGTCGCCGGCGCGGCCTTTGCCGTAGCGAAAGTCATTACCCACAATGACCCATTTGGCGTTAAGCCCGTTCCTCAGTACAAGGTCACAAAACTCATCGGGCAGCATGGCAGCCATCGAGGCGTTAAAGCGCAGCAGTTGAATGTGCGCGATACCCACCGCCCAAATGCAGGCCAGCTTGTCGCGCAGACGTTGCAATTTGGTGGGCGGCGTTTTGCCGGCAAGCCGCGCGAAATACGCGCCGGGGGCGGGGGCGAAGGTGACCGCCGTCGGCGTCAAGCCACGCAGCTTTGCCGCTTCGCACACCACTTGCAGCATCGCTTGATGGCCGCGATGCACGCCGTCAAAATTGCCAATGCTGATCGCTGTGGGACGCTCAGCAAAAGCAGCGGGTTGCAGGTCACGAGCAAGGCTCGGTCGGACGGGTAACAGGTTTGGCATTAACGTGGTGACGCTAGAAGGTGTTTGATTTTATTCGCAAAACCGCTGCCAACGTCGCGACACGCCTCAGTCGAACGACGCTTGCACGGAAAAGCTACATCGCGATCTGATGCAAAACGTCGATCCAAGGAAAGTACAGCGCAACACGAATCGGACGTGGGCTGCCATGCGCCTGGTCGAGTGCGCGTAGCCGTTCCACGTAGCTGACCAGCTGCGGTCGATAGCGATCCGCCTCTTCCGCTGCGGCATCTGCATCGACCGGTTCGCTGAACTTGAAATCGACCAGCCAGCGCTCGCCGGTTGCAGTGACGAAAGTGCGATCAACGCGGAGCGCTGCGCCATCTCTACCGATCAGAGTCAACTCGTTTGCAGCATCGGCATGATCGGGGGCAAAAATAAATTTCACATGCTCGCGGTCTGCTGCACGCGCGAAATACCCGACCAATCGAGCAGCGGTTGAGGCGGCCGCCGAATCATCCACCCCTTGATTGCGCAGCAGATTTTGCACCGCCGCTAGGTTAGGCGAAAAGTGATGCGGCGGCGGCAAACTCATCGCCGCCGCGAGTCCTTCAAACAACAAATGGCCGACCACGCCCTCAGCGCGCGCGTTCAATTGCCAGGCCGGCAGGGCGAGACTGGCTTGTTCCGCGGCTGCTAAATACGCGGGCGACTTAATGGCAACGCTATTCACAGCAGGCAATCCGACCCACCGTGTCAACGATTTTTCAAGATGCAGCCGCTTGTCTGGCGTGGGTTCAGCCGTTGCCATTGACGGCTCCGCCACATCGCCCAACAGCGCTGAAAAACTGTCCGCCGCGGGCGCCTTTGCGGCATTGCAACGGGTCAGCGTGAGCGTTGTTTTGGCTCGGGTCACGGCAACGTACAACAAGCGCTTCACCTCAGCTGAACTGGCCGCCCGGGTGTGCTGGCTGACGTAGTCGTAAACGCTACCGTCCAGCTTTTTGCGCGCGTCGCGAGCAGCGATCAACACCGATCGCCCCTCCTCTGTGTCGTCATCTTCCCCTCCCGTCGTGAACTGCCACTGCGCTAAATCGCGCGAATCGCCGCGTTGTTTGCGATCGATCCCAGGCAAAAAGACGTGATCCCATTCCAGCCCCTTGGCTTTGTGAATGGTGAGAATCTCAACGGCATTGCCCGACTCGTTCGATGACGAAAACGAACGTCGCTGCGCCGTAAGCATTTCGGCCACGATGTGCCGAGGCGGCAATACGCCGCCCACCGCCTGCACGTTGAGCCACGCAAAAAATGCATCAGCATCGTCACGCGCATCGGCGTCGATGCAGGTTGCCGCACCGCCCAACGAACACCACATTGCTTGCACGCGCTCGGCAAGCGGTGACAGCCACGCGCGCGCCGCAGCAACACTGAACGCGGTATGCGCAACGCCAAGTCGATCCCGCTCATCCTCATTCAACAGGCGCTGCCATGGCGAATCCGCTGCCAACGCATGCCAGCTTGGGGCGTGTTTTCCGTCGCCCTCTAGATGCTGCGCAAGCGCTGCCAACGTCGCGAGTGTTAGGCCAACCCACGGGCTGCGCAACACTGAAAATAACATTAACCGATCCGCTGGATGCGCGATGGCGTAGGTCAGCGACAGCAGATCACGAATAGTTTCGCGCTCGGTCCAGTGCGCAAATTCACGCGCGACAAACCGAACGTTTTTTTCCGCCAATGCCGCAATGATTGCGCCAGCATGCAGTCGGCTGCGCACCAGCACCGCGATGCGCTCGTCGCTTAACCCTTGCTGCAATTGCAAGATGCGCTCACTGATGGCTTGCGCCTCATCATCGGCGTTGCTAAAGGCCAGGCGATTGACGATCGCGCCTGCGTCGCCCGCACGCGTGGCAACCGCTGCCTCGAAGCGCACGGTGCTGCGTTCCCATGCGCCGACGTGGCTGAACACGCGCGACAACGCCGCGTTCACCCAATCGACAATGGCCGGTCGCGAGCGGTAATTGGCAGTTAAGGTGAGCGGCGTTAGCGCCACCGCGCTCACGCCACGGGTTTGCGCCTGCGCGAACAAACCCACGTCAGCATCACGAAATCCGTAGATCGACTGCATCGGATCGCCCACCAAAAATAGCGTGCGCCCGTCCCCCGCCGACCAGTCACTGACCAAGGTAGCCAGCAACGCAAATTGCGCTGGATTGGTGTCCTGCACTTCGTCCACCAGCACATGTCTCAGGCGCGCATCGAGTCCGCCCATCACCTCTTCACGGGCGTCGATCAACACCTGCAACGCGGCGTCCGCCACGCCGCCAAAATCGGTGACGCCGCGTTCGCGAAGCAACACGATCAGGTTCATAGCGGCCAAGCGCAACACGATAAGCGTCGCCTGCAACAGCGGAGCATGGTCGTTGATCGCTGCACTGCTGGGCAAATGCGGCGTCTTGCCAAGCACACGCAAAAATTCCGGCACGTTGATCAATTCATCAAGCAGTGCCTGCATCCGTTGCTTGGCGTCGGCGCGCGCTTCTGCGCCGAGCTCTGCAAAGTCTTTGTCGTTATGCAGCGGAAAGCCAATAGCTTTGCTGACCCCACCCCGTTTGCGCAATTCACCGCCGGCGGTGAGCAGCAGGGCAGATACGGCACGCCACGTCGCAACCGACTTGATGAACGAACCGGATGCCCAGTCGGCGGCCGCCGCCGCACGCTCGGCCGCCAAGTCGTGCTTGCCTGCAATAAAAAGTGAGGTCGCTGTGAACTGCAGCAGCCTGTCTAGCTCTTGTTGATGCGCCGCACTCAGGCTGGTGCACAATGCCTCAAGCTCTTGTCGAACGGCTCTCAACAGTCGTGAAGTGTGCCGCGCAATCGCGCTATCCGAGGCGTCAATCGCTTGGCCCAACCACTGCGAGCGACGCGCCAGCAGATTGGCGATCAGGGCGATTACGTCATCGACTTTGTTGGCAGCAAGCGTGAGCAGCACCTTGCTTGATTCACCAATGTC
>JACMNN010000171.1 GCA_014378555.1 Burkholderiales bacterium
CGCTGCGAAAACCGTGGAAACTCGGCATCCATCTTCAGCTGAATACGCGCTGACATGAAGGCGAATCCTTCCAGCAGCCGCTCCACATACGGGTCGGCCACTTCGAAGTCACGCATACCGAGGCGCGCCGCTACTTTGGGGAATTGCGTTGCGAACTCTGCGCCCTGCTCGCGGACATAGGCGAGCTCACGGTTGTAGTAGTCGAGCATGCGGGGATCCATCTCAGCCTCCCGTGCCTAGTTGATCACTGAGCGTCATCAACCCGGTTTCAAGATCGAGCTCTGAGCGAATCAGCAACTCGATCGGAAACGGCATCGACCACAGTTCGCCGCGCAACTCGAACTGCAGCAAATTGTGGTGGCCCATTAAGTCAGCGGGCAGCAGAGCTTTGACTTTCAGTGTGTCCGGCAATATTCTTGGCTCAAAAATGAGTATGGCTTCATGAATGCTGCGCTCCAGATCGCGCCAATCAACACCTGAAAAATTTTTGCCTGACAACACGGGAATGCCGTAGTTAATGACCGAGCGACGAATCTCCGGATAATTGGTCAACTGACCGTCAGTGTTGAAGCACGTGGTGTTCATCAACCAAACCAGATCGCGCAGCACGGTGCGTTTGAGTCGCCCTTTTGACACCACCGAGTGCTCCAGCGTCTCCTGCAGTTTTTCCGGTTCGTCGTCGCACAACCGGTCCAGCAACGCCGGTTGTAGTCGATCACTTTCATTACGAAGGACTGTGCGATTTTCCATAACGTGCGGATTCCGGCTAAGGCGCGCTGGACGAGTGCATTGGATCAACTCGCAACGGTCGCGACGGCAACATCCATGGAGATCAAACGCGTGTCGAGTATCGCGTGGTCGCCGACATCGCTGGTCCACAGTCGTTGACCCGAACCAAACCACATGCCGGGATGAACTTCGGTCCACTCGGTGCGCTTCGATCGTTTCAGGTCATCCGCGTCTGCAGCAGCAGAAATATCGGTATCAACGTAGCGGGTCGGAATCAGCACGGCAACACGCCCCTCGTTGGGCAACATGACCTCACCAGGTGCCCACACCATGTCGCGTAAATCGGTGGGAGGCTCCAAACTTAAACCGCTGCACGACTCGAGCGGCAGCCAATAATATTGACCGTTGGCAATGACCTCCAGCGTGGGGCCCACACGCGAGTCGCCATCGGTGAGCCATTCGCAATGCACGCCGTCCACTACGCAAGGTGCCGGCGTGGCGTCTTCCAACGCGGACTCGCGAAGCGTTGCAGCTGCACTGAAATTTTTTTGTCCATCAAGCTTCAGGGCCTGAATCATCGCAGCTGTCCAAGAGGGCGGCTTGCCCATGATCTGAGGGGTTCGCTTTCCCGCAAACACTTCTTTTCTGAACAACTCGCACTTGATGGCCTCCCGATACGTTTGCGCCATCGGCAGTGCCTTCGCATCCATCTGCGCACACACCTGAAGTTGCGCGAGCGCACGCTGCCAATTTCCCATCACACACAACAGTTGGAAAAGGTGTATCCGCAGCTTGCTGCTGCTCGCATCTTTTCTAACGGATGCCTGCAATTCCGCCAATTCATCCACAAGGGCTAAAGTGTGTGTCACGCTAGGCTTCCTTCTCAATTTTTCTGTTCGCCGCTCGTCGTTAACGCGCCGGATACGTGACACGGAATCAGCGAATAGAAAATTCCCTCGCTGCGTGCCGTGCACGCGACGAGGGGTAGACAGTCGAGCTGCAGCGCGTAGCGCTACATCTTTTTATTAGCTTTTGCATCCCAACCGGATTCGGCGCCTGCAGCGGCACCGCCTTTGTCGTTTTGGCCGGTGTACTTGAATTTAGCCTTGGCAAAGTTAATGCTGTAGCTTGCCTGGGGTTCCGACGCGCCGCGACTATCAGACATCGAGTAGCCGGTCATGAAGCAATCCTCGAGTGTGATTTCAATGAAGTTAATCGGTGACGTGCCACCGGCCTTTTGCTCATGCAACTCCACCTTTGCCATGGGTGTACCGGCACACATAAAACCAAACATCACCGGGCTTTCTTTACCTGCGGTTGCAGTGAAGTGAAAGTCCTGAAACGACACTCGCCCGGCGCCAGCACCACCGCCATGGGCTTGTGAAGTTTGCTGATTGCCACCAAAGCTGTAGGAGTCAATTTCAATCCAATCTTTGTGTTTGGATTCTGTAGACGTGCCGTCAGCGCCAGTGACTTTTAAAAACATTGCATTTGCCATACTAAGCTCCTAGTTTGTAAAAATGGGGGGTCGTAAATTCGCTTTGATTGAGAGCGCTTTTACTCGCTCACTTGCATAGACGCAAAACTAATAGTGGTAGTGACATTCCTATTTCGCGTTTATTTTCTATGCGCTTGCACTCTTCGTAGACGGCAGTTTCGAGACCAGCCGAAGCGAAACTGTGAGGCCTTCTAGCTGGTAATGCGGACGCAGGAAAAACTTCGACGTGTAATAGCCGGGATTACCTTCGACCTCTTCGACGACAACCTCGGCCGCCGCGAGCGGCTTGCGCGCTTTAGTTTCTTGGCTGGAAGTCTCCGGGTTACCGTCTACGTAGTTAATGATCCAGTCGTTTAGCCAACGCTCCATGTCAGCGCGCTCTTTAAACGAGCCGATCTTGTCGCGAACAATGCACTTCAAGTAGTGCGCAAAACGACAGCAGGCAAACATGTACGGAAGGCGCGCGGCAAGGTTTGCGTTTGCGGTGGCGTCTGGGTCGTAGTACTCAGAAGGTTTGTTCAAAGACTGCGCGCCAATGAACGCGGCAATGTCGCTGTTTTTTCGGTGTACGAGCGGCATAAAGCCGTTTTTGGCTAACTCCGCTTCGCGCCGGTCGCTGATCGCAATTTCAGTCGGGCATTTCAGATCGACGCCACCGTCGTCAGTGGGAAAGGTGTGAGCCGGAAGATCCAACACCGCCCCACCGGACTCGACGCCGCGAATGGAGGTGCACCAGCCGTACTCTTTGAACGAGCGATTGATATTCGCGGCCATGGCGTAGGCCGAGTTCGACCATGTGTACTTCGAGTGGGAACCGCCTTCGGTATCTTCCTCAAACGCAAACTCATCCACCGGATTGGTGGTTGCGCCGTAGGGCATCCGCGACAAATATCTTGGCATGGTGAGGCCGACGTACTTTGAGTCGTCCGACTCGCGTAAGGCGCGCCACGCGGTGTACTCGGTGTTGCCAAAAATCTTGGTCAGATCGCGAGGATTGGACAACTCTTGCCACGAAGTCATCTGCATGATGTTGGGCGATGCACCTGCGATAAACGGCGCATGCGCCGCTGCGGCAACTCGCGCCATTTCGCCAAGCAACTCTACGTCCGGTGCCGTGTGATCGAAGTGATAATCACCGACCAGGCAACCGTAAGGCTCACCGCCAAATTGGCCGTATTCTTCTTCGTATAGTTTTTTAAAGATGGGGCTCTGATCCCAGCCGGTGCCTTTGTAGCGGCGCATAGTTTTGCGCAGGTCGTTCTTGGTAATGTTCAACACCCGAATCTTGAGCATTTCGTCTGGGTCAGAGTTGTCAACCAGATACTTCAAGCCGCGCCATGACCCTTCCAGCTTCTGGAATTCTTCATGGTGCAGGATCATGTTCATCTGATCTGACAACTTTTTGTCGATCGCAGCAATCAGCCCTTCGATGGTTCGATAGGCGTCGGTTGAGATGGTGTTGCTGTGCGCAAGTGCTTGCTGGGCAAGCGTCTGCACTGCGTTTTCGATGGCGCCTCGCGCTTCATCGGTTTTTGGTTTGAACTCCTTGTTGAGCAGTGAGGCAAACTCGTTGCCTTGAAACTCGACAGCGGCGAGACTCGATGCACTCTGGGTTTCGGTAGCCATTATTTATGTCCTTTTCTGCGCGCTATGCACTTGGCGTGTCGTTGGGCTTCGGTGCTGATGACAGCGAGGACATCAGCGCGGGATCCTGCAGCACCTTTGACAACAGCTCTTCGGCGCCGGATTTTCCGTCCATGTAGGACAGTAAGTTGTGCAGCTGCGTACGCGCCTCGAGCAGCTGATTTAGCGCGCCAACTTTTTTCGCCACCGCGGCAGGCGAGAAGTCATCCATGTTTTCAAAACTTACATCGACCGACATGTAGCCCTCGCCGGTCAGCGTATTGGGCACCGTAAACGCCACGCGGGGCTTAATGGACTTCATGCGCGCGTCGAAATTATCGAAGTCAATCTCGGTGAACTTTCGGTCGGCAATATCAGGGAGCGCCTCTTCCGATTTGCCAGAAAGATCAGCCATCACGCCCATAACAAAGGGGATCTGAACCTTTTTCTCCGAGCCATACACCTCGACGTCATATTCAATCTGCACCCGCGGTGCTCGATTTTTTGCGATCCACTTCTGTCCACTTTTTTTGGCTGCCATGATCTATTGCTCCTGTAAAAAACGAAAGAGATAATGAAACTCAGTTTTAAGAGTTCTGGGAATGTGCCTGCACACCGGTTAACGTTTCTAACTGCGGCACGGAATCTGGAGAAAGCTCGCGCATCAGATCAAGAAACGGCATGCCTAACATCCGCTGCGCGCGGCGGGCAAACAATGAGGCGGGATTGCTGGGTTCATGTCGTTCGAGGTATTCGCAGACACGGTCAAGCGCTCTGCGCACGTCGTCGCGATTGCGAATCGCGCCGGTGCCACCGACCGCAGACGACGACTCTGCGAGTGCTTCACCGGTTGCGTCGGTTGCGCTGTTTGCTATCGCATCATCAGACGTCGCCCCACCCGCTCCGCCCGCAGCACCTGCTGCGGCAACGCGCATATATTCAAGCCCTCTCGCCACTGGCTTCAGTACGCTGGAAAGCCGCTGCATGTCAGGCGCTTCCGCCGCAGAGACGCGGTCTTCAACCAGTGTCCGCATGGCCTGGTAGCTGGCGTATGCCTCTGCAATCGCTGCTAACTCTTTACTTCCTGATGCAAGTGACGCCACTAAAACGGGTTCGATGTGGGTTAAGGCGTAAGCAGCATCGGGGGACTTGTTGAAGGCAAGTTCGAGATCACGAAAGTTGAGTGTGAGCGGGGTTCGCACTATCGGCGCCAAGCGGAGCGCCAGAATAAGGCGGTTCTCACCAGAAAACTCGGCGGCTGAAAACGCGGCTATCGCGTTCATGCGCAAGTAAGGGTCGACTTCCCCGTCAACCTCAAGGCGCGGATGCACGCTATCCCAATATTGCTCGCACAGCGTTAGTGCGAACTTCAGGCCTTTTGCAAATTCCAAAATGCCGTAGAGATGCGTGTTGGCCAACGTTAACCACGCAACCACTCGTAAATCTTTGGTTCGGGCAAGTAGCGCTTGGCCCAAGCGATCGACTTCGCGCCAATCCGGCTCCCCTGCCGGGATGACGGTATCGCCAAATTGTTGCTCCGCTTTTCCCGCCGCCGCCTGCGTCAACGCTAAAAAATCGTTGTCGTATTCGCAGTCCGGCCCACAGGGTTGATCCCCAGCAATCGGAGCAACAAAGCTATCAAAATCAGCCACTGATTCCCCGCTCGTTAATTCTTGATATCGAATGCAAATGAGGCAACTTTGCCGCGTCGCTTAAAACAAAACCGAGTTACCAACGCTGCATTAATCAGGTTGCAATGGAAGCTTACAACTGTGCAAGTCACAACACAAGGGCGCAGACGGAAGTTGCGCTGCAACAAATTACATCAACGCTTCGTTCAGAGATATAGACGTAAACGCGTCGTTAAAAGTGTCACGCCGGTTGCATTGCCATCGGAGGCATTGTTCGTTGATCATCGTCATCATCGAATGCCACCGCATTGATTGACGAACACCGAATCACCAGTGCACTGAAGTTGTCGTGGCCCGGCCCCATGCGCCCACGCACAGCCGCCACGACGTGGTCACGCCACTGGCTGACGGTAGCGCTCATCGCATGAAGCCTGCCGAGCGTGGCGTCATCAACGACCTCCCACACACCGTCGCTGCAAAGCATTACGCCATCTCCCGGGGCAAGCTCAATCGAGGTGGCGCTGACAAACGGCTCGACTGCTTCTTCGTTAGCACCGAGCGACGCGTAAAGCACGTTGCGTTTTGGATGCTCGCGAAGCTTCTCTGCCGGATAGAGGCCTGCGTCGATAAAGCGTTGCACCAGACTATGGTCGTATGATTGTGCGATGACTTGATCGCCGCGATACACATAGCAGCGCGAGTCGCCAAGATTGCCAATTAAAGCCTTGCGTTGCCGATAGTCAACCAGCAACGCAACAAAGGTGGATGCCATTCGCGCCAGCCGCGCCTCTTCCGATTGCTTGAGACGCACGGCCCGGTCGGCAGTCGTCATGCATCGTTTTAGCGTGTCGACGCTGTACGCCGGCATTCGCATGAACTCGCTGCGCGCCGCGGTGATCGCCGTTCGCGCCGCGACGTCACCACCGCCTTGGCCGCCTGCGCCATCGGCCAACATGTATAAGCGTACTGCACCAAACGCGTCGCTCTCGCCAATCGCGTCCTCGTTGTAGTCGCGGCCACCGTCGTGAGAAAAGCTCGCTGACTCAAGTCGCAGTTCGCCCGCAGTTGTCATCATCATTCACCCCCAGCTGTCGGTGACTCGCCTTTTATGCGAGCTGTTTCTCGTTCGTAAGCCTGCACAAAGGCGCGGCCAAAGATGCTTTGGAAATCGTCTTCCGCTTCACGGCGAATTTGCAGGTAGCGCTCAAGATACTGGTCCCACAGCTTGGCTTTTCGCGCCGATGGCATGAGACTTTCGAGTACCGACCCTTTCGCTAGTTTGTCGCCGAGCACAGCGGGATCAAACTTGCCAAGCACTTCCGTCAGCGCCGCGCGAGTACCCGCGATAACGCCGACCTCATGCGCTCGCAGATCGTCAAATGCGTCACGCATTGCGACGTCTGCACGCATGAAACCCGGCATCTTTTTGCCAAGCAATTGGAGCAACGCAGCGTCCGCATTCGGTAAAAATTTAAGCGGATTATTGGCTTGTACCGAAATAATGGTGACGCTTGCCTGAACCTCTCGTTTAGTGGCTGCACGCGCCGCAAGCATGTCTACCGCGCCCGCCGTCGCACTTCTGAGCAAGCTGCCAACGATGGTCATTATTTCTGGCGTCAGCCCGTGTGGCAGTGCACTGGGCGCGAGGCCAGCGCCGAGCAGAAAAGCGTTGCTCAGTGCGTCCGTTGATGCGGGCGTGATCGGTGCCGAAGTTACGGAAGGCGCGGAGGGCGCGATGCGCTGCGGCGCCGCTGGTGTCGACTGAGCCAACGGGTGAGGGGCGACGGCCGGCGCTGCTGGCACCGGTTGCGCAGCAAACGCGTTAATCGGCAACGCTGCAACCATTGACGGGTTAGGGTGAAGCGGCGCGTGACTCTGACGCTCAGCCAACCTGGCGAGCGGTGGAGCGAAGGCCGATCCGACTTCCATCGAATCATTGCGCATGGGTTGTGCGCTCTGCCGTGGAGCAGATTCCGCGATGTCAAACAACGACATAGGATCATTCGCGGTGTCTGAGCGAATCAGTCCTTCGATGCTGCCGTCACCACCTCGTGCAGCCGGCGCAAGACCCAATAACGACGCGTACGACGAATCGTGTCCAGCGGTTTGAAATAACGAATCTATCGACGGTGTGCCGTCAGACACTGCACCCACACGACTGGTATCGGCTATAGCGCCAGATCCCATCAATCCTGCCAACGGATCAGCCGCATTTCGGCTTGAACTGGACGGCATATGGAATGCGTTGAAATCATCAGGAAGCAAGCCGTTGGCAGCACCTGCTGTGCCGCTGCCGTAGAGCGGAGACCGCTCCGACAGCGGCTCTCCTTGTGTGAAGGACATTGAGCCGCCGAACGCCGCCATTGGATCAGCACTCAATCCTGCCTGTGCAGCATCTGGTCGTGACGACGGGTTCACTGCAAAACCGTTTGACGGCGGTGCACCTGGCGCAGCGCCGATACCCGCGAGGAGATCGGCGAAGGGATCCACATCGACTGGAATAGCGGATGCGATGGGTGGCTGCGCGAGCGGTGGCATACCCAATGAAGCAAGCGGATCGGATGCCGTGCCAGCGTTGGACCCAACTGCAAAATCAAACGCACTCAAGCCTGCGCTAAATTGATCGGGCGGCTGATTGGCGACCGGCTCCGAAGTTGCCAGCAGCGAAACGTAAGCCGCGCCGACGCTGGCCTCCGGCCAATGGGCTAACGGATCGGCTGCGAGCAAATCAATATTTGCAGCCGGCGTAGTCGCAATCGCATCAGTTCGCGCAGCTTGCGGCAACACGGTGGGCAGCGCGTCGCGCCGTACCGCGGGTGGTTCGGGGGGCTGCGGCGGTAATGTGTCGGTTCGGGTGTTACCGACATGCGCCTGCAAAATATATGGACCAATTTCAATCAGCGCGCCCTGCGTGATCGGCATCGAGTCACCACCGTCTAGCTGTTGCTCGCCAACCGCCAGTGGCAACGAGGTGCTGGCGTTAGTAATGGTGGGCACGCCGCCCGGAAAGCTGATCGTGGCATGGAGGCGCGACACTCGACGATGCTTGTCGGGCAACGCGAGAAGATTGGTTTCGTCGCGACCGATGCTGCCCCCGGTGGCTTCGAACGCATGCATCGTCGGCTGCCCAACGGGTGCTGCGTCGATAGAAACCACTTGAAGTGTCAGCGCTGCCATGAGTTTTTTTAACGAAGGTTAAGTGAGAGTTATGAACGAACTATTTGCCCAACACCGCGCGTCGAGCACGCGTGAACTGCGCGCCCCACACCGGATGGCCGCGCTCCGCGTTCGCCAGATCAAAGGTCGGGTCGGCCTTCAGCGCGCGCTCAAAGGTTTGCCGACAAGCGGTGACCGCGTTGGTTGAACATTGTGCGAACGCCAACACTTTGAGTGCACGCAGCAACTGTGCGGGACTTAACGAGCCGTCGTTCACCAACGCCGTCAATTGACGAGTGGCACTGGCAAATTCACCACGATCGTAGGACTCGGTTGCCGCTGCGAGGGCACGGTCGCCGGCGGCAACGTCAGCAGCGGGCGCAGCGGCAACCACCGGCGCCGCCGCAATGGGCGAGGCGGCTGGCGTCGGTGCGGGTGGAGGTGTCATCACCACCGGCGGCTGTGGCGCGGGTGCGGGATAGTTCACTGACGCGGGCGGTGGTGTGGCGCAGGCTGACACCAACAGCGCCAGTAAGGCTGCGTGGACGGGGCGAATATTGCTTTTCATGGCTTGCTCTTTGAGTCTCCAGTAAACGTCGACCACATCAGAAAGAATGGCGCACAGTGGTCGATTTACCCGCTACGACTTCAACGGTTTTAGTGACGGGTGGACCCGCCGGATTCTGAATCTCGATGGTGTAGGTACCCGGCGCCAACTGCAATTGCATTGTCGGTGGCGACGGGCCTTTGTCAACCCCATTTACCGATACCGTGCCCCACGGTTTGATGCGCAAAACAACCTTGCCGAGTATCGCCGCCGGTGGGGAATCGATCTTGACCACCTGATCAGGCGAGCCAGTGGTGACGGACTTTGCATCCGCTGATGTACCGGGGCTGGCCGGCACTACCGGGGCAGGGATTGGGTCGGGCTGTGCTGCAACCGGGGGCGAAACAACGCTGGGCGTGGACGCTTGCACCTTGGATTCGGCTGACGGAACCGATGCGGCAGGCGGGGTGTTGGTGCCGGTCGTGTCACTCTTACCAAGAAAAAAATAAGCGCCCGATCCAATGACCAGCAATATCGCCACAGCGATGATGGCGATCGGCAACATGTTGTTCTTGCTCGAGCCGCCTCCTTCGATGGCTTGAGCAGCGGGCGCGGAGGGCGCGCCACTCGGAATGTGCACCTTTGCTGAAGCCGACGTTCCCAACAGATCGGATAGCGCGTCCGAAGACCCGGAAAAAGCGCCACCCTGCGCCAGCAGGTCAGGACTTTTCACCGAATCTGGCAAACGAGCGCTGGGACGCGTGTCCGCAGTTGCAAGTGCAGGTGCATTTGCATTCGTATTCGCAGTCGCAGTCGCCGGCAACGATGGCGCGACGGCGACATTGACTGGCGGCACAACCCCGGTTTTCTGATAAATCACTGTCGAGCTCACCGGCGTGGTTACCCAGCCGAGTGCGGCGCGTAGTTCGTCTATCGATTGATAACGATTCTCCGGCATGACGGCCAAGCTCTTCATCACCACGGCGCACAAGTTCGCCGAGAACTCTGATCGCGCAGTGGTGGCGACCGGCTTCAGCGGATCGTTCATCATGCGCGAGATCGCCTGCACCGGAACCTTTCCGGTCATCGCGTGGTAAAGCAGTCCGCCGACTGCATAAATATCGGTCCATGCGCCCTGCGCCATTGAGCCGTCGTCTGAATATTGCTCAATCGGTGCATAGCCGGGCTTAAGCACGGTGGTTAACGCTCGGGTCATGCCGCCAATAATGCGCCGCGCCGCACCAAAATCCATGAGCACCGAGCGACCGTTCGGCAACACTAAAATATTGTCTGGCGCGATATCGCGGTGATAGCACTTTTCGTTGTGCAGCTCTTGCAGCGCAAGCAGAATCGGGTCAAGCGTTTCGCACAGCCACTGTTCGGTCACGACCTGCGGGTTGGTGCGCAGCATCTCGCGCAGCGTCACACCTCGGTAGTAGCGCATGGCCATGTAGGCCGTGCCGTTGGCTTCCCAGAAGCGAAACACTTCAACCAGGCCAGGATGCGAAAACTTCGCCAGCATGCGCGCTTCGTTGATGAAGCTGGACAACCCGGC
>JACMNN010000172.1 GCA_014378555.1 Burkholderiales bacterium
CCGGACGACATCGACGAGCTCGGTCATGTCAACAACGTTGTCTACCTTTCTTGGGTGCAAGACGTTGCTATCGCGCACTGGGCGTATTTGACGACGCCGGCGCATCGTGAACTGTTTGTTTGGGTGGCGTTGCGACATGAGATCGACTACGCCGCACAAGCGGTTCTGGGTGATGCCGTGCTCGCTCGCACTTGGACAGGAATGGCACGCGGACTGCGTTTTGCGCGGCATACAGAGATAATTCGGGTGAGTGATGGACAGCAGCTCGCCAGCGCGGTGACCCTTTGGTGCCCGCTGGACCGCGCGACTGGCCGACCGAAACGACTGCCGACAGAGATCGCAGCGTTTTTTGTAAAGTAAAAAGCACGGTTTTGGAGGTTGGAATGACTGAATTATTTGCGGGCCAACGCTGGCCTGAGACGACGTTTGCGCGGCTTGTCGGCAAGTTTTGTTTGGCGCTGTTGCTGCTTTCCGGCATCAACTCGGCATTCGCCGTCGACGAGAGCGCGCCATACCGGCGTCCGGTTAAAGTGATCGCACCCGAGCGCATTCAAGTCAGAACAGCCTCGGGCACCGCACTTATGCCGGCCTTCACCAGTTCCAATCTCGACAAACCCAACGCGGCTATCAAGCGCGCGGTCATCATCGTGCATGGCCGTCTTCGCGATGCTGACAGATATTTTGAGCTTGCAATGCAGGCCGCGAAGGCGAGCAACGCGCTGTCCGACACGGTTGTCATCGCGCCTCAATTTTTATCGACGGCGGACGCGGCACGGCACAATCTTGAGCCGATGATTGCGCGCTGGAATAACCAAGCTTGGCTTGCGGGTGAAAACGCGAAAGGCCCGTTTCCGCTGAGCTCGTTTGAAGCAATCGATGGCATCATCGCAAAGCTCGCTGACCGTAGCCAGTTTCCTAATCTTGAGCGCATCGTTATCGCCGCCCATTCTGCCGGAGCGCAAATCATTCAGCGCTACGCCGTTGTTGGTCGCGCCGATCAGGTGTTGGCGAAAGCCGGCTTGCAGCCGTATGCTGATGGTATGGAGGCGAGCACTGCCAAAAATACCGCGATGCGGCTGCGCTACGTGGTGGCCAATCCGTCCTCGTATTTGTACTTTGACGCTACCCGGCCTCGGCCGGACGAGCGTTGTGCCGAGGTGGACCGCTGGCGCTACGGCGTGAACGACCCGGTGGCCTATGTGGAGGGCGATATGAAGGCCATAGAGCAGCGTTATTTGACGCGTCGCGTGATCTATATGTTGGGCGGCGCCGATGTTGATCCTAATCACTCAGCGCTCGACAAAACCTGTATGGGCGAAGCGCAGGGCGGGAACCGGCTGGAGCGCGGCAACGCCTATTTTGCGCACGTCCAGAAGCGCGCCAAGTTGCAGAATATTTCGTTGCGCCACACCCGCGTCGAAGTGCCCGGGGTTGGGCACGATGGCGAACGTATGTTTAATTCGGTGTGTGGAAAAGCGGCGCTGTTCGATGCGCCCGGCTGCGATATGAAACTGGGAGATTCGATGACAGCGCCGGCTACGACGACGCTGCCGTCTGCTGCTGCTGTGGGCGCAATCGTGCCAGTGGCAACGTCATCGCGCTGGTCGGTGCTGTCAAAAAAATAGGCGACTCGCCGCGTTTCCCCGGAGCGACATCAAAGCTTTCGCCAAGTGGTGACGGCCTGCAACGCTGCCGTGCGTCCAATGCTGGCATGGTCAGTGGAGACCGCTGCAAGCGCAAGCGGCGGGCACGGTTGCTGACTGCCGGAAATGACCAAGAACAGCGTGCATGCCGCAATGTAGGAGCCGGTGGCGGAGGGATGTCTGCCGTCGAACGCGTACAGCGACAGTTTCGGGTCGAGCGCCAGTGCAATCTGCCATGCCGGTCCGACCGGCGCGATGAGTGCGCCCAGTCGGGTCGCGCTGCTTTCGTAAGCCGCGTTCAGTAACGGTTGTTCATTGGGTGAGGCTTGTCGGGCCCAGGTCAGAAACAGAACCGTCTTTGCCCCGATCGCTTTGCCCGCCAGATCGAACTTACGCGCTGCATCAAACATGCGCTCGGGCGAGCTGATCGGCCAGTAGCTGTGCTCCTGCAGCACAACAAAATCCCATTTTTTCAACGCAAGCACGTCGCGAGTGGTTCGCAGATCCCAGATTTTTTCCAGTGTCGCCCCACCCATCGTATGGTCTTTTGGCAGCAGCTGTTTCGCGCTGGGTGCAGCCGCCGCAAACGCCGCAACGATCGCCGACAGATTGTTGTAATAGGTGTAGCTGTTGCCGACAAAAAGCACTTTAAGCGCATCGTCGGAGTTAGGCGCCGGAGGTGCTTCGGGCGCTGCGGTCTGTGCGGCTACCGGCGCAATGCAGGTCAACGTAAGCAGCAGACATACGAGGGAGAAAATTTTGTTCATGGCTTTTTGTGCTGCGTAACGCCGCAGTTCATCTGGGATAAATCATTGAGCGAACCGTATCAACAAAAGCGCGACGGTGCGGCAATTTCGAGCAGTTGACCCGTGCAAATTGGCCCAGTAAAAAACAAAAATCGAGAAAACGAGCTTTAGATTTCTAAGATTATTCGCTCGGTGCAAGTAACCGATCGACGCCTACGAATTTCTATTTTGACTTTGACTTTGGCCGCGGCTTTGTGATTACGTCTGTGACTGCGACTGTGACTGCGTCGCCGCCATGCCGGTGCTGGGCGAGGACAAGGCTGTGGCTGCCGGTTCAGCGGATTCGTCCAACGGCGCCACCGTCACCGCCACATCCAGCGTGTGTTCGCCACCACCGCGAATCACGCCGCGCAGTGGTGGCACGTCGCCGTAATCGCGGCCGTACGCGAGTTTGACGTGGCTTTCGCCAGCGAGGCAGTTGTTGGTGGGATCGAAGTCGAGCCAGCCCGATTTGGGGCAATACACGCTGACCCAGGCGTGCGACGCGTCAGCGCCGATCAAGCGGGGTCGTCCGGGCGGAGGTTGGGTGAGTAAATAGCCGCTAACGTAGCGCGCCGCGAGGCCGAGCGAGCGCAGACCGGCAATCATGATCTGCGCGAAATCTTGACACACGCCTTCTTTCAGCTCGAATGCTTTAATCGGTGGCGTGCTGGCATCGGTCGCTTCTGGCGAATATTTAAACTCTTTGTGAATACGCTGGCACAACGCTTTGGACAGCTCATACACCGGCTGCGACTTGCTGCTAATGGCCGCCGCATATTTAGCAAACGTCGGGTGGATCGGTGCCAGCGGAGAGGCCTGCGCAAACTCGCGTGCCGCATCAAACCTTTGTTCAGCGCGGTACTGCATGTGTTCGGCAACAGCCTCCCAAGGCAGGCTTTCGGGCACCGTGACCCGATCCAATTTACCAGTCATTTCAGGTGGCAAGGCATGGGTGATAACCACGCTCTCAGCGGTCACCACCAGCTCAGCGTGAGGTGTTGCAAGCTCGAAGTACACGCGCTGCTGACCGTAACTATCAATGCTTTGCGTGAGTGCGGTGGGCTCGGGTTGCACCCGCAAGGTGTGCGATAACAATTGCTGGGTGTCCGACGATAGCGGGCGCATGTGCGCAATGTGATGCGCCTGCTCGACCGCATGCGCGTACTCGTAGCGCGTTTCGTGAGTGACCGATAGCTTCATGCGCCCACCGCTTTGTCGGCAGCGTGTGCGTGGGTGAAATAGCGCTGCGACAAAGCGTCTGAAATTGCCGTCGAGTCGCGGCTGACAGTGCGCAGCAGTTTCACGATGGCGCTGCTGTCGGCGTTACTGGCCAGCGCAATGGCATCAACTGCCGTCCATTGATGCGGCAACTCGAAATTCGCAAGCATCGCAGGAACGATACCTCGCGGCGTGTCGGCCAGTTTGGCGACACGGCTGGACAGCGTTTGCGCGATCCACGCCAGCGAGCGCGGATTGTCATGATCGAGTGCCAACAATTCGATCAAGGCTTGGCCATCACGCTGTTGTAGGTAGCGTGAGCGATACGTGATGGTGCTGTCGAACAAACTCAACATCAACGAAAAACCAACATCCGTTTTAAGTGCGCCGGTGGCGAACCCTTCAGCCAACGCGTCGGCCAACGTAGACAACCGCTCAATGTGCCGGCCGATCGACAACAAGCGCCAGCCATCGTCGCGTGTCATGCGGTCGGTTTGCGCGCCGGTCATCGCCATCACGTTAGTTGACAGGCGCTCAAGCGCCCGCAGTGCCTGCTGCGTGGTGCGGCTGTCGTCGCCCATCATCGCTTTAAATTCAGAGGCGCTTGCCGCGACCAACGACCATTGCTCCAGCGCTAAACGCTCGCGCACCGCGAACGCAGAAAAGCGCAACGACGAAAGGTTGGCCGCAACGCTGTACGCGCCCAACTTGCCTTCACTGTCTGCCAGTGAGGCGATCAGCGCGCGCTCGAAGACGTGCGCCGATTGTTTCGGTGTGGGCACGGCTTTGTTGATCAAGCTATTGCTCAGCGCGAGTCGATGCAACCATTCGAGCGTTTCGGGTGTTTCTTCAGCCTCACTGGCGAGCGCTTCGAGCGTGACGCGCGCCAAGCGGGTGGTGTTTTCAAGTCGTTCGGTATAGCGACCAAACCAGAACAAATTTTCGGCCGCGCGACTGGCAATTCCGATGGTCGCCCGATGCGTGGCAATGGGGGTCAAGGTGTTGGACAACGGCGCGGTGTCGTCCGAGGCTTTGCCGGTAATCACCCAAAAATCAGCCGAGCTGCCGCCGCGATACATCGACACCACGTCGCGTCCGGGCGGCGCAATGCGCGCCAGGCCGCCGGGCATTACATGCCACTTGCCGGGGCCGTCAGACACTGCAAAAACGCGCACCATCGCCGCACTACTGTTGATGGGTGGCGTCGCGCCCAAGCCCTGCCAGCTTGGCGTGTGCGCCAACGGCATAAACGCCTGTGCCGAAAAATCTTCGGGATGCAGCGCAATTCTGCCGGTCCACTGCTCACGCTCGCGCGCTGACAACGCCTTGCCGATGGCCGGCACAAAGCGCCGCCCACGATCATTAAATGTGGGCTTCAACACGTAATCCGAAAGCTGCGGAATCAGCGTACGCAAGGTGCTTCGCTCACCGCACCACCAGCTGGCAATCGACGGAATCGCCAATGGCTCGCCCATCAAAGCCTGGCAAATTTTCGGCAAAAAACCGAGGATTGCAGCGGACTCAAGAAAGCCGGTGCCCGGCGCGTTTGCCAGCACCACGTTGCCCGACCGGTACGCCTGCATCAGGCCGGGAATGCCGAGCGCAGAATCCGCTTTCAGTTCGAGCGGATCAAGAAAGTCGTCATCCAGTCGACGCACAATCACGTCAACCGGCTCCAATCCCTTCAGTGTTTTTAACCACACCCGCTCATCGCGCACCACCAGGTCGCCGCCTTCAACCAGCGCCATCCCCAAATAGCGCGCCAGATAAACGTGCTCAAAATACGTTTCGTTGTACGGGCCCGGCGTAAGTAGCACCACGCGCGCATCGCTGCCAGCGGGGCTGTGCGCCACAAGGCTCGCGATTAACACTTTGTAGCTAGCGGCGAGTTTTTCGACCTTCAAGGTGCGAAACGCATCCGGAAACAGACGCGACACGATCATCCGGTTTTCTAACGAATAACCCAAGCCGGAGGGGGCCTGGGTGCGTTGTGACATCACCCACCAGTTGCCGTCCGGGCCGCGCGCCAGATCAAACGCGGCGACGTGCAGGAACGACTTGCCGCGCGGCGTGATGCCGTGTGCGGGTCGCAGATAGCCGGGATGGCCATGGATTAGCGCGGTGGGCAACATGCCACCCTTCACTAATTCCTGCGGGCCATAAATGTCGGCCAGCATGCGATTGAGCAACTCAGCCCGTTGTGACACGCCCCGCTCAATTTGCTGCCACTGCTTTTGATCAATGATCATCGGCAGCAAATCCAGCGCCCACGGACGCGCCTGTCGGCCGCCGCCCTCCATTGCATCGGAATACAGGTTGTAGGTCACGCCGTTGTCTTCAACCCGGCGCACGAGGCTGGCGTGCAGCTCCGTTAGCTCGTTGAGCAGCGACTCAAGCGTGCGTTCGCCTTTGTTGAGCGCGCCAACCGTCTGCTCAAAAAAAGTGCGCCAGTGCGGCGTGACGGTTTCGCCAACGCGCAATTCATCGAGATGCGATGCGGGTGCTCGTTTAGCGAGTTGTTCAATCGCATCTATCACCGCAGCACAACGATCAGCGTCGCTGCCAGTATTCATATCAAACAGAGAAGCCATGAGTGATTTTAACGGCGGCGGCAGTCATGTTGCCACCGCCTGCCGCCAATGCATTCACAGCCGTGGTTGGTGCGCAATCAGGAGCGCCGCAAATCGAGCGTAAACGGATGCTCTTGACCGACGTTCGCACTTGCCACTTCCATGCGTCCCGGCGTGTGACCCATGCGCACAAATCGGGTGAGACGTCGTGACTCGGCTTCGAACGAATTGATCGGAAAGGTTGACGGATTCGAGCCGCCCGGATGTTGCACGTGGTACTGGCAGCCGCCAAGGCTCTTGTGCATCCAGGTGTCCACGATGTCGAAGGTGACCGGCGCGTGAATGCCGATACTTGGGTGCAATGCGGACGGTGGGTTCCACGCTTTGTAGCGCACGCCTGCGACATATTCGCCAATGGTGCCGGTGGGTTGCAGGGGCAGCGCTCGGCCGTTGGCTGTGACCACATAGCGCGTGTCGTTCAAGCCGGTGACGCTGACTTCCAGGCGCTCAAGTGACGAGTCGACGTAGCGCACGTTGCCTCCGCTCGCACCTTCTTCGCCCATGACGTGCCACGGCTCAAGCGCGCCACGAATCGACACGACGATGCCGCGCACTGCGATTTCGCCGAACAACGGGAAGCGAAATTCGAAGTGCGGTGCGAACCACGCCGGGTCGATTTTGTAGCCGCCGTTTTCAGGCATGGCGAGCTCTTCGAGGACGTCCTCAAAATCCATCTTGATGAAGGTCGGTAGCATGAAACGATCATGCAACGCCGTGCCCCAACGCGTCAGCTTGTTGTGCATCGGCGTCTTCCAGAATCGTGCCACCAGCGCACGCAGCAGCAGCTGCTGCACGATGCTCATGCGTGCATGCGGCGGCATCTCGAAGGCGCGCAATTCCAACAGTCCGAGGCGACCGGTTGCGCCATCGGGCGAGTAAAGTTTGTCGATGCAAAACTCGCTACGATGGGTGTTGCCGGTAACGTCAACCAGGATATTGCGCAGCGTGCGGTCGACGATCCACGGTGGCATGCTTTCACCATAGACGCTGCGATTTTTCTCGATCTGCTCGATGGCGATTTCGAGTTCGAACAGCTGATCGTTGCGCGCCTCGTCGATGCGCGGGGCTTGACTGGTGGGCCCGATAAACAGGCCGCTGAACAGGTACGACAGGCTTGGATGGTTATGCCAGTAGGCCACCAGACTGGCCAGCAATTCCGGCTTACGCAGAAACGGCGAATCGGCGGGCGTCGCGCCACCCATTACGAAATGGTTGCCGCCGCCGGTGCCGGTGTGGCGACCATCGAGCGCGAATTTTTCAGCACACAAATGCTCTTCAAACGCGGCTTGATAAAGGAACTCAGTGTGCTCAACCAGATCGCTCCAGTTATGCGCGGGATGAATATTTACCTCGATCACACCGGGGTCTGGCGTGACCTGCAGCATGGTTAAACGCGGGTCACGCGGTGGTGGATAGCCTTCGAGCACCAAGCTCACATCACAGCTTTCAGCCGTCGCTTCAACCGCAGCGAGTAGCTCGAGATAATCCTCAAGTACCGCGACCGGGGGCATGAAGATGTAGAGATTGCCGTTGCGCACTTCGACACACAACGCCGTTCGCGTCAGCCATGCGGCGGACTCGAAGCGAGCGGGCATTAGCGTGGCAGCGGCGGGAACGTAGGTCCGTTTTGTTCCCTCCCCCTGGGGGGGAGGGTTAGGGAGAGGGTGCCGCTTGAGCAGCACACGCTCACTAAGCGACGCTCTCTCGTCCAGCCCGGCGCCTTCGGATGGAGGGGCGAGCTGCATCGCAACCTTAGTCGTGCTGCCCGCAGATGGCGACATGCCATAGCGCTCCGCAAAGGTGCGCGACGCCGGCAGATCGCCACGCGGATCGAACGGATCACGGTCGAACACTTGCGGCAGGTCGGCTTCTTTTGCCCATGGCAACGAGTCAAGCGGCAAGCGATAACCCATCGCGGAATCGCCGGGGATCAAGTACATGCGCTCGTCGCGGAAAAACCAAGGCCCTGTTTTCCAG
>JACMNN010000173.1 GCA_014378555.1 Burkholderiales bacterium
TCAACCCGCGAGCCAAACAGCATGACTTCGCACTCCGCACCTAATTCACGGAGGAAATGCGATTTCAGTGCAAGGCGATGTTCTTGAGATAGGCGCATTGAAAGATTAGATCGACCGAAATTTGCATACTTCCTGACGCCTCATTCAACGCGCCTGAAGATCAACGCTTTCGGTGTTTTGAAGCGAACGATCCGGGCGTAAAGCCAGACATACGACACCATGAAAATCAGTAAAAAGCCCGACAACACGAGCGTGTTGTCCCACCACAAGACAGCCGGTACCACCGAGCACAAACACAGCAGCCACAAGTAAGGCGATGTCATCGAATTGCGACGCGTCAAGCGCCGTTTTTCCTGACCGTTCGAGAGCGTCCAGCGAATCAAGCGGCGATGGATCAGGGTGTGCAGGTGAATGCCGTCTGGCATGCCTGTGGCCACACCGCGCACCCCCTTGCGTCGATACATCGTGAACAGCGTTTCGAAGATGGGGTAAGCGCAAAGTAGCAACGGAAAAATCGGTGAAACCGAGGCGTTTCTATGAACCAACAACACGCTCAACTCGGCCAATAAAAATCCCAATAAATATGCGCCGCCGTCGCCCAAAAAAATCAATCCAGCCGGAAAATTCCAAACGAAAAACCCGAGTACCGCGCCTGACGTGATGAGGCAAGCTGTGAAGATGAATGTGTCGCCCACCAGATACGCGACATAGGCCAAAGCCAGCACCATGATGAAAACGCACATCGATGCGAGACCGTTAAAGCCGTCAATGATGTTGATGGAGTTGGCCACACCGGTAACAGCAAAAATCGTAATTACGATGGCCAGCGGAGCCCAGTCAATGAGTTGGTCAATGCCTGGGATGTCCACGCGAGTGACCACAGCGTCCAGCAGCCAAACGGCCAATCCAGCAGAAATGGCGGTCCCCACAAGTCGCCTCCGTGGCGACACGTTTTTGGTGAGGTCCTCTGCGATGCCTGCGCCGAATGCGGGGAGACTGCACAGTAGAAGCAACCAAAGTTGATTGGCAATAGGCATACCGTTGAACTGTGAAATTGCTGCTCCCATGATGAAAGCAACCATTACTCCTGCGCCTCCGACTCGAGGAACAGGGCGGGCGTGGAATTTTTGTGGGCCGCTCAGATCGTGATCTGAAGACAAATGATCATGCCTCAGCGACAAACGCAAAACCAAAAAAGTCGCCAGAAGGCCGATCAAAAAGCAGCTTGCGAAATAAGTCATGGGAGGTAACTATTGAATGATTGGCGCATTACGGCCCGATTCATGCTGCTGCTGCTTGAGTATGAAGAAAGCATTTTCAAGGGCATCAATTCTCAAATATCACTCTGGGCGGCGAACCGCAGTCGTCAGTTAACGCCTGCGGAATAGTTCGGCGATTCGCTGTTAATCTCAGATACCGGAGCGGTGTCATACGATCAAGAGAAGCTCCGCAACCAGATTTGCGATGAAAGCACCCTGTCTGACGAATCAAGCGCAATCTCGTCGGAGGGTTGGGTGGGTTGCAAAACAACGGCACAGAGCGGTAAGCGCAAGCAGTCGAGGTAGAAGTTGTTTCTGGAGATTAGGGGCATGGGGTGATTTGGCGGGGACGGCGGGTAGCCGACAGATCGCGCAAGGCGATTCGCCACAAGGGCACTGACGTCCATACCCGGATGAGGCTCTTGAGGTGCATCATCAGATAGTGCCTTGACTTCCAACTCGCCCGGCGCGCGTCATGAATAATTTGAATCTCGCGGCAAAGCCAGAGGGACTGACCCGCTAGGTGCATTCTTGCGCACAGGTCGTAATCTTCACAATACAGGAAGTAGTGCGTGTTGAACCCGCCGATTTTGCGATATGCGGCGCTCTGAACGAGGTAAAACATGCCCGCAAACCAGCGAAACCTTCCGTCGTCGATGTCGTCCTCCCCCTTTACCCCGAGACGGCGCTTCACCAACGACCACGGTGTTAGGTTCCACCGCACCGAGTCTTCCCTAAACCCGGTGCTGTTGAAAATTTGAGGCACTATAAGTGCCGCCATCTTTTTATTGGCGATGTCAATAAGAGAGGTGAAAACATCCGCTGTAATCGACAAGTCAGGATTCAGAATAGCAAACCATGATGTTTCGCAGCGCTCGAACGCCTGATTGTGATTAGCGCCGAACCCCATCGGTGACGAGTTCCGAATGACGACCAGTTGGAGATGTCTTAGTGGCCGCGATTCGAAGGCGAAGGGTTCGTTACAAACGTTTAAAGTAACTATCAAGCGAACTCCATTTAAGCTTGGCAGTTCGTCGAGTTGGGCGACCATCGCGTCGATCAGTGGTCCGTGACCATGGCTGACGATTGACAGGGTAACCAAGGGGTTCGGATGCATACAGTCCTAGAGCAAAGTCGAGGGAGTCTGTCGGGCGCTGAGGGCGTTGCCTGTATCGGTGCCAAGGTCAAAGATAGCCTCATAGCGAGTGAACCCGGCTTTTGAGGTGTATTCATTTCTCCACAGGGTTTGAAGCGCGGCGTCCGGAGCGGGATGGATTTTGAGTAAGGCGTCGATTCTGGTTTCGAAATTTGCGAATGTACGGTGATTGAACGTACTTCCGAAGCCCAGCTGTGCAAGTTCGCGATGAACGGCGATATTGGACATCAGCGTCGGTCGACCGGTCGAAGCGGCTTCGATAACCACGAGCGGAAATCCCTCGGCAAACGACGGGAGAACCAAGGCATCTGCGATCGAAATGGCTGCGGAGACTGAAGGAAGTTGTCCTGCTAGATGGAGCCTGCCGCCGAGTGTGTCAGAACGGCTGCGCGCAGACAGGGCGGCTGCCTCCGGGCCGCTACCACACACGAGCAAAGATATATGGTCAATTCGAGTCACTGCATCAACAAGCGCATGAATATTCTTGCGCGGGGACAGCGATCCCGCATAGGCCAGCACTATGCGCCCGTGGGCACGTTGTTCAGCCACCCAGTCTTGAATTGATGCGGGTAGTGGCGCGTTTGCCGGGTCACGGAAATTCCGCGCCAGCTCAAAGGCTCTCCACGGCATCATGCGTTCGTAATACCGCTTCATGGCATTCGAAATACACACGACATGGTCGTATCGGCGCAGCGCCTTGCGCCACAGATTCCAGGCGAGCCAGACTTGCCAGGGTCGATAGTCAAAACTTATGTCAAGTTTGAGGAAGTTATGCAGTGTCGTGACCAGTACGCAGCGGCGGTTCCAGCTGATCAGCCAGCCGAGGATGTCAGGGCGCAGGCAATGCGTGTGAACTATCCCGCGCAGCCGAAACAGGTCACTTGCCTTGAACTTCCTGATGCTGTTGGCAAACTGTGTATCTTTGCGAGTACCACCTTCGGTGAGGTACAAGAGTGCCACAAGCCATCCTCTGCGCGAGGCCTCCCGCGCCAGATCCACTGCAACGTTGACAGGGCCGGTCACATCGAGCGCGGGGACGATAACTGTGTAGCGCCGCGGTTCGGCGATATTGCCGAAAGGAAGATGGCTGACGATCATCGTGCGCCTCTCGTGGACTCGACCGAGGCTTTACCGATCGCGAGATTTATAAACTCCTTATGATGATATTTGATTGTCGTTTCCCATTCGTGGTGGGCGACTGCGATTTGACGTGCCTTACGGGATAGGTTTCCTCGTCGTAAGCGTTTGCCCAGAAGCATGACCACGGCTTGTGGGAACGCGGTGGGCTCGTCGGCCAGGGTGTGTGTTTCTCCCGAACGCAAGCCGACAGCACCATCGACACCCAATGAGGTCAAGACCACACTAATCGTAAATTCACTTGCTCCAAGTACTTTGATTTTCTCACAAGCCCCTGTATCCAAATGACACGCGGCTACTGTGCGGCCAGTGCAGACCGCTGCGCTGTATGGGCCAGTATGATCAGCGTGTGGGATAATCAATGGATAGCGGAGTGAAGTAATCATTAATCAAAAACGGAGCTTGGAATGCGAGTGTTGCAAAACCGTGGACTAGAAAATAAAGCAAGCCTAAAAATGTGCGTTTAGTATTCGACGGGACACATGCATTTACGGTCATCGGAAGCAAAAATACTTCCGCGAATCCCAACGCAGTAGACAGGCGACCACTCAAAATTTGAAAATCGACGAATCCGAGACGGATTCCGACATGCATAGCATAAAGACCGAGCAAAAGTAAGAAAATTCGTGACTGAGCGAGCGACCTAACAGCTGTCGCAGAAGTAATAATTAATAGAATAAATAAAGCTCTTACGTTTGCAGGATCAAACAAACTGCGCGGAGCGCTGTATTCCCCATCTGTCGAATATAGGGTCAGTCGTTCAAAGAGTCCAAGAAATTGAGAAGGGCTGATCGCCCGTGCAAACGTTACGGTTACAAATATGAGAATTAGGACCCAGCAAACGATGCGCTTTCGGTCCGGTGTCGGTAAGAATCGGCGTACAACCAAGGCCCCAGCCAGAGGAACGACCGCGACCATATGGATAAAAAGCGCAGCTATGGCACCGCTTAGCAGCTTCAAAGGCCCATTTGGTTGAAGAGTAAATCGAACAAGAACCCAAAACGCGAAAGCAACTCCCAGGCCTTGCCTAATCTGCATCAATTGCTGAGTCAAGAAAAAGCTGCCTAGGTAGTATGGCATAACAGTGTAAAAGCTCATGCGGATAGAATTCGCAGTGCGTTCGATGAAAAAGAAAGTCGCTGCGGAGACAAAGAAAAATAGTGATGTCGGCCCAAACTGTAAACTTCCTAACAGCCAGCTGAGAATCCCAAATCCCCACTCAACACCAAACTCTGCGTAATAGTCAATTGGGTTTTTTGGGAACTCAGTTATCGATTGAAATATTTCGATGTATAACGAGGTATCGCGAGTATCTCCACGCATACTTACTGCAAAAATGAGTGGCAAAGCGAGCCAAAGCGCTGAAACTTTCGCCACGCGCCAACGGCTGGTGCGTGATTTAAACTTTTTGGAATGTGTGGAAGTAGTCATGCTCCCTGGGTAATCATCTGCGAGCGCTTGAGTAGCGCCTCAATGGTTAGCTCCGCCGCATTTCCGTTACCAAATGGATTTTGAGCCTTTGACATCTTCGAATACGCGTCTTCGTTGTCTAACAAGTGCGATGTGGCGCTCAACAAAGCTTCGGCGTTCTTTCCAACTAGCAGCGCTGTCCCAGCTTGGACGGCTTCGGGTCTTTCCGTCGTGTCGCGCGTGACGAGAACCGGCTTTCCGAGGCCTGGAGCTTCCTCCTGAATACCGCCGCTGTCCGTTATGACCAAGTGTGAGCGATGAAGTAATGCTACGAAACTAAGATAGTCCAGCGGAGGCAGAAGGTGCACTCGCGCCAAATTTCCGAGTCGTGCGTTAACGGTTCGTTGAACATCCGGGTTTAAGTGGACGGGGAAAACTATTTCGAGATCACCTCGCTCGGCAAGCACTTTCAGCGTGTCACACATCGCAGCTAGTGTTCCGTCTAGATTTTCGCGTCGATGACCCGTCACAAGAAGAATACGACGTGAGCCTGAAAGCACTTCGGCTGCACAGACTCCCAAGTGTTCGCGCAACGCGGCATCTGCTTCAGGTCGGCCGCTCGCCCATCGCAATGCGTCGATGACAGTATTGCCAGTTATAACGAGATCCGATTCCGCGACGCCTTCATTACGAAGATTGTTAGCAGCCCATGAAGTCGGCGCGCAATGTAACTGGGCAATCTGAGTGACTAAACGGCGGTTGAGTTCTTCGGGCCAAGGCGATAGGAGGTTGCCAGTTCGCAACCCAGCCTCGATGTGGACGACGGGGACTCGTTGGTAGAACGCGGCCAAGGCTCCAGCAAACGCGGTGGTGGTGTCGCCCTGAACTACTACCCAATCAGGCGAAAACTTTCGGATCGTGCTTTGTACACCCACGATAGCGTCCGCCGTGAGTTGACCAAGATTTTGGTCGGGGCGCATGAGATTTAAATCGTAATCAGGCAAAAGGCTGAAAACTTTCAGTACTTGGTCGAGCATCTCGCGATGCTGTCCGGTCGCGCAAAGGCAGTGATCGATGCTGGGCTCAGCTTTACAAGCCATGACGACCGGTGCCAGCTTAATCGCTTCAGGACGGGTGCCTAGGACTGTCAGCACACGTATGCGTCTGCGTGTGGCCGTCGTGGAATGATTGAGATTGTTCATGGTTGTTTGGAAGTAGAACGAGCGGAAGGTGCCGACACTGCATTCTCAGGAAGTGTGCCTAACCACAACGACGCACTTGCGGCGAAGACCAACAGCCAAGATGCACACAATCGGGCCGTTTGTATGCCACCCGCCCCATCGGCATGCCAGTGCCAGCCGAGGCCTAGAAAAACTGCAGCCCAGCCCAAGTTCAGCAACGTAGCGCGAGCGTACTGACCGCGTGCCAGCAACGCACTCCCCAGCAGGCCGAGGGAGACAGACAAACCTGCGTTCATAAGCATCGCACGTGTGGCTGTCGCATCTACCAGGGCCGGATTGCCTATGACTCGATGTAACCATCCGGGTTGCCAGACCAACGCGGCGGCGAGCAGGGTGCCGGCGACGGCTAACATCACGCTTGCCCGTACAACTTTGCGTACCGTTTCGCCCGCGCGGACGTTGAAGTGCACCGCCAAAACCGGTAGCAACGCCTGGCCAAGTACGCCGGGCAGGTAGACAGCCAACTGGTGCAATTGCTCAAGCGCTTGAAACTGAGCCAGCTGACGAGTTCCGTCAGCATTACGTGATACCAGACTTCCTGCTACGAACGTGATCGGCATGACGCTCGCGGCTGCAAGGCTGCTCCATGCTACGGATCGCCCGAAGCGTATTTGGGGATTGGGAGTGCCGTCTGAGGCTGTCGATTGAAATTGCGAAATGTGGGTGCGCACGCAGAAAATTGCCCACACCAAGGCCGCACCATTACCTAGCGCCGCGCCCCACATCACAATGTGCACGCCGCTGCTGAATCCATAGCCAGCTACCAGACCGACACCCTGGAGCGCCCCCCCCAAACCAAGTACCGACGCTGCCGCGCGCGGTTTGTGTTGTCCGTTGCAGATCGCGACAAGAAGCATGACGAGCGACCATAAACTGCCGGAAATGAGCGCTGGCAAGATCACGCGTTGATCGAGGGCTTGACCGAAAGCCAAGTGCGCCACTTCTGACCCAGTGACCACCGCAGTCAGCAGCAGGGTAGCGCTGAACAGGCTGCCGAGCTTAATCACGCGGAGCACGAAGGCCCTTTGCAACGAGCGTTGCATTACGGCTAATCGTTGTGTGGTCACGTTTGCCAAGCCTGCGGTTGTTAGGCTAGCGGCTACGGCAGTCCAGGCAAAGCCGACACTGACGGAGGCAAAGTCTGAAATCGAAAGCGAGTTCCCCAGCATGATCAACACGAGGAACGGCAAGAGGCGTCCAATCGCGGCTCCGGCGCTTAGCCAGAGCGAGCGCGAAGCAATATCACTCCACATCGCGATGGGCACTGGCTTGCAACCCAGTGGTTCGAAGGAATTCACCCAGCGGTTTGAGATAGGCTTCGTGGTCGAAATAGCGCGCGAACACGGCAGCGTATGAGGACAGAACCGCATCAGGCTGGAGTTCACGCGCTTCCATGTCCATAATCGCCACGGCGATTGATGCCGCATCGAATTGTTTGCAAAGAATGAGCGGGTCAACGCCATCTAGCTCTGCAACATAGTCCTCGACCGCGTCGGTCATCACTGGGATAACCCCCGCAGCCATGTAGCTCGAAACCTTCGTGGGGGTAGCTACGCGATTCACTACATGCGGCTGACGCAGCACGAAACCATACTTGTATTGCGCCAGTGCACTCTGAAGCTTAGGAAGCGGTACAAATCCTATTTCGACATCCTTTACTTTCGACGCTTCGACTGCGCGCAGCGCCTCATCCCTATCGGCGGTCAACACTGTTAGCTTGGCCTGGGGAAGTAGCGCTTTCACGCGACTAAAAACTTCGAGCGTGAGATCGAAGCATTGCCATGCGTGCATGCTGCCGGCATACACAAAGTGGGGATTTTCATATTTACGCGGTGTTCGAAAGTTTGCCGCGTCAAGTACGGCGTTTGCGCACGGCATCACAAACGTGGGTAGCTTCGCGAATCCGTACTTGTCGGCGAAGTGCCGACGCATGGCCTGCGAAACCATTAAGACGCCCTGAGCCTTAGGCAAGGTGCTCCGCTCGAGAAAGGTCCAAATGGTCTCGCGCCATCGGCTCCCGAATTGCAGCTGGGCTTCCTCAGGAACAATGCCTTGCATCCATAGCCAATAGCGAACGCGCGGGCGAGCTACCCGCAGCTTAAAGGCACTCTTGCACTCGACTACGAGGACTTTCGCGTGCCAAGGAACGCCTCGGAGCGAAGTTACGAGGCGCGGCTCCCATCCCAGTGCTCGCGCTGCGCGAGTAATCGTATCGATGTAGTAGCGCGTCGCCTCATTCAATTGCCCGGTCGGCACGAATAGGACCCATTCAGACATTGTGTGAGTGCATCGGCGTTAGCAGGCCGAGCGCTTCAAGACGCTCGCGCCGCACGAAGTGGCAATCGAAGTCGAGCATGTCTGGGAACTGCTCATAGTTATGCGCAGGGATAAATGACAAGGCGTACCCTTGGTTTTCGATGACTTGCATGACCTGTTTGTAATTGGGTGTCGCCTCGTAGATTGGTATCACACTCATTTCGGCCTGCAGTGCGGCAACACGTTGGAGCGAGCTCCCGGCACCATCGATGATGTTCTTCTCGTATCCTTGAACATCGAGTTTCAGATAGACGTTGCGGCAAGTCGAAAATTGCGGACTCCGCTTGAAGAATTCGCTCAGCGTCAACATATCAACCGAAATGTTACGGGCGACTTGGTTGTGCTTCATCAGACGTTGTGTCTCGTTGTGACTAGGCGCGAGAAGCGAACTCAACGGAGAACTCTTCATCACGTTGAAAGAGGTACTGCACGTGACGTCGCCTAGTGCTGCCTCTACAACCGTCCACGCATGATCACTGCGCGCCGCGTGTCGAAGACGTTCTGCCAGTTCCGGAATGGGCTCGAAGCTCACAAGCGGTCCGCGGTATCCGACACGCGAACGTATCAGTCTCGCGAACTGACCCGCGTTGCCACCGACGTCAAGTACCAAATCAATGTCGAGCATTTTGAATAACCGCCCAAGGTACCAAGCTTGTTGTTCGTCACCGAGTCGATACCAGCGCACGAGGCGAAAGTCAAAGTGCTCGCGCCAGCGCCGACGCAGGCCTTCAATCAGACGAGATGTAGTCATTGTTAGATCATTTGTCCCAAATCCATTTCGGCCATCTGGCCCAATAGGCTCATTGAACAGCCCTCAGATTGCCCACATACCAAGTCATCGCTACTGCCAGACCCTCTCCCACACTGTGAGTAGGCGCATATTACAAATAAGCTTGGCCTTTTCCGATGTCGGCCAGCGAATGCCGCACATCACCCGCGCGGAAGTCTTGGTGCATCGGCGTAGCAGCGCTCAGGTGCGGAAAGCTCTGCGTCAAACTCGTTTTCAACGTGGCGTAAAGCTCATTTATCGGCGTTCTGTCCCCCACCGCCACATTGAAAATTTGATTTACAGCGCCAGGTTCGGAGGACGTTGCCGCCAACAAATTCGCCTGTATCGCATTCTCGAAATAGCAAAAATCGTGGCTCGTTTCGCCGTCGCGTTGATGACGATAGGCTGGTTGGTCGGCCTGCTTGAAATTCACTTTGTAATCACGGCCGCACAGCCGCGATTGGGTTCTTGGCGCTCGTCGATGTAAAGACACAAAAAGTTGTTGCCCAAGTCATCCAAACAGGCCCCGGTAACAAGCCCAACATAGCCGGCTCCGATGACGGATATTTTCATATTCAGTGATTTATTGGTGACGAAGCACCAGAACGAATCCAGCTCCCCGGCCGACCTTATTCGTTGTAATCGTAGGCCTGAAAGCCAGCCAGCTTGACCATGCTGTCGCGGCGTGCTGCGCTGTAGTCAGACTCGACCATTTCCTTTACGAGTTCAGGCAGTGTGATTTTTGGCACCCAGCCTAATTTCGCCTTCGCCTTGCTCGGGTCGCCTAGCAGCGTTTCGACTTCCGTAGGGCGGTAGTAGCGCGGGTCCACCTTGACGACCACATCGCCGACTTTGCAACGCGCTTTGGCACCCTCTACCTTGGTCACGGTGCCAATTTCGGCCTCGCCTTCACCGCCGAAGCCAATGGTGATGCCCAGCTCTTGTGCGGCGCGCTCCACGAACTCTCGCACGCTGTATTGCACGCCA
>JACMNN010000174.1 GCA_014378555.1 Burkholderiales bacterium
GGGCAGTGGCTGGTGGCGGCAGAGCCGGCGTAGCTATTAAGCTAGACGGAATTACCGCTTCACGTCAGCAAACTCAGCCGCAAGCAACTCGCTGAAGCGTTGGTAGTCACGCGCAACATACCGTGCATCGAGTGCAGCTTGTAAGTACGAGAGCCCATGGCGTTTATCGGGTTCAAGGTATGCGCCCTCAGCCCACTCATTCCATGCGTTTACGAATACGATGCGTTCGCCGGGCGGCAGCATTTCCTCGGCGCGCACAAAGCTGTCGCGCAGCCATGCGCGGAACAGGCTCGGAGAGCTATTTATGAAAATTGAGCCGTCGCGTTGCCGCCGCGCCGTGTTGTCCCAGCCCGGGAGTACGGTGCGAAAGTGGCGGTATGCCGGCTCACGCGTGGTTGCAAGCCATGCTGCGACGGCCCGATAGTCCAGCAAACTTCCCGAAAATTCAGGATGCATATCTGCGGGTCGCAGCGCTTGAAGTGAGCCAAGGGCAAGCCGGTGTGGCGGGAATTCGACCGATGCATCCGCTGCGTAGGCCTGAGGTGCCTGGCTGGCGGTGGTTTCGGCCGCAACGACGTACGGACGCGGCACGCCATGAGCGGCGCAAACTTCGGTCCATCGGGCGATCGTCTGTCGCGGATTGGCAAACTGATCGAACTTATAAATCATCAGTAGCGGTCTGCCAAGTATTCGGATGTATCGCGAATCTTCAAAAAACGGCAACAGGTGCTCGATGAAGCGACGGTCGTCATCAGCGTCATGCGACTGCGCAACAAGCAATTCGTTATTGCCGCCATCCCATCGCTTTGTCCAGTTCTCGTTGGCCCAGAAAACACAAAACGGAAAATTAGGTTTTCCGGAACGAAGCAGTTCGTTGATTGGGGTCTCAAGCAAACGCTGGCCCCTGAACCAGTAGTGGTAGTAACAAAAACCGGTGACGCCGTGGGCACGAGCCAGCTCTGCTTGCCGATCACGCACCGCGGCGTCCAGCAGGCTGTAATAGCCAAGATCTGCAGGCACCCGCGGCTGATCATGACCAGCAAAATTAGGCGTGGCTTTTTTTACGTTGGTCCACTCGGTAAACCCCGTTCCCCACCAGCGATCGTTCTCCGGGATCGCGTGAAACTGAGGCAGGTAATACGCCAGCAACTTCACGCTCTCAGGGGCAATGAACCGACTGTCAGGCGGGCGTTCGAGCTCTGACGCTTTCACCAGAAGCACTGAAGCCATCGCTGCGCGTGCCGCGTCAGTTGCCAGCGACAGATTGTGTCTCGTCTCCACGGTGTCAAGCCCGAGCGATCGCGCGGCCTCAATAAACCTAATCGCGGCACTGCTGTCACCCGTGCTCAAAGCAACAACGCCACGCATGTGCAGTGCATCTACCTGCAACGGATCGAGTAACAGCGCCTGATCGTAGAGCGCGCCCGCCTGAGCAAGCTGGCCGGCACGCTGTGCAGCGAGGGCGCGGTGCATTAGCGACAGGGCCTGATCAGCGACGGTTGCTTGCGGCGTTGCGGCTATTCCTTCGAGGCCGTGACAGTGCTTGTAGCGATCGCCACTGCCGCAGGGGCACGGGTCGTTGCGTGACTTCGGCGGCGTAATCTGCACCGTGTTTCGCCTTAACGCCGCGCTTAAGCGCGCACGCTGCCGTCGCCCAGTACCACCCATTTTTGCGTGGTCAGACCCTCTAATCCGACCGGTCCGCGGGCGTGCAGTTTGTCGGTCGATATGCCGATCTCGGCACCCAGTCCATATTCAAATCCGTCGGCAAATTGCGTGCTGGCGTTGACCATTACGCTGGCCGAATCCACCTCGCGTAAAAAGCGCTGCGCGTTGCTCCAATGCTCGGTGACAATAGCGTCGGTGTGATGCGAGCCGTGTTGTTCTATGTGGCTCTGAGCTTCATCAAGATCGGCAACGATTTTGATGGACACGATGGGCGCGAGATATTCAGTGGCCCAGTCTTCCTCGGTCGCAGCTTTGATCTCAAACGCAGCGAGTGCGCTGCGCGTGCGCTCGCAACCGCGCATCTCCACGCCTTTGTCGGCAAATATTTTCGCGACACGTGGCAGCACGTCATGCATTCGCGCTTCGTGCACCAGCAGCGATTCCATCGCCCCGCAAACCCCGTAGCGCCGCGTTTTGGCGTTGTCACAAATGCGAACCGCCTTTTCTAGGTCGGCGTATTCATCAACGTACACATGACAATTGCCGTCAAGATGTTTGATCACCGGCACCGTGGCCTCGGCAGATACGCGTTGAATCAAGCTTTTGCCACCGCGCGGAATGATCACATCGATGTATTCCGGCAGTGTGATCATCTGGCCAACGGCGGCGCGGTCGGTGGTCTCGATGACCTGCACAATCAACTCGGACAACTTGGCGGCTCTCAGTCCGACCGCGATGCAGCCGGCAATCGCCTGATTCGAACGTGCGGCCTCTGAGCCACCGCGCAAAATCACCGCGTTACCGCTCTTCAAGCCCAGGCCTGCCGCATCGGCCGTGACGTTAGGGCGTGATTCGTAAATGATGCCGATGACACCCAGCGGAACACGCATTTGCCCCACCTGAATGCCGGACGGACGCGAGCGCATACCCGTTAATTCACCTACCGGGTCGGGCAATAGCGCTACCAGTCGCAACCCCTCAGCCATCGCGGCAACCGACTTAGAGGTCAGCGATAAACGCTCGATCAGCGGTGCGGCGAGGTCGGCTTTTTTAGCGTCTCGCACGTCGGCGGCGTTTTCTTCCAGGATGTGCGCGTCGCGCTTAATCAGCGTGTCGGCGATGGCGAGCAGCGCTTCGTTTTTTGTGGCGGTGGAGGCACGGGCGATCTGGCGGGAGGCGGCGCGAGCCGCACGGCCCACCAGATGCATGTATTCAGTGACGTCGAGTAACTTGTTCATGCCCGTAGTTTACCGGGCATGAGAATTGCGTCCAACGCTAACAGCTATCGTTGCTATGCCTCGATCGGCTGCGGCATAGCGCTTAAAAATCGGTGAAGTCGAGATCTCAACTAATCTGGCGTTAGGCCGCACGCTTACGTCATGTCATAGAAAAGTTACCGCTTTACCATTCGCTCGGATTTAGGTGCTAAAAAGCCACTGTCAAAAATGTCGTCCGCTGTGGGTTTGTTGGTGAACTTGAAGCCGTCGCCAATCTGCTCGATAGAGCGTGTCAGGCGCTTCGGATCGACACCGCCAAAACCGTTGGCAAGCACTTCTGGGGTCAGCACGTTTTGATCAATGGCCATTTTTAAGCGCACAAATTCTTGCCCGTCGTTGAGGATATTGTTGCGCTTCATCAGCGCGGCGATCGCGCCCTTTTGATCACTAAACGTGTCTTGCCAGCCCCTCAGTGTTGCGCGAATAAAGCCCTGCACAATCTTCGGATTTTTCGCGGCGTATTCGGTGTCGACGATGATGCCGTTGCCATACAGTTCAAGTCCGAGATTGCGCATCAACATCACATTAATGTCGTCTTGCGCAATGCCGCGACCGCGCAAATTCATGTATGACGAAAACGAGAACGCCGTGATCGCGTCGACCTTACCTTCCACCAGCATGGGTTCGCGCACCGGAAAGCCCACGTTTTCAATCTTTACTTTACTGGTGTCGATGCCGTTTTTCTTGACGAACGCGGGCCATTGCGCGTAGGCGCCATCCGCTGCTGGCGCACCGAGAATTTTGCCTTCCAGATCCTTCGGCTTGCTGATGCCGCTCTTTTTGAGCGAGACAATCGCAAACGGCGGCGCGTTGTAAATCATCGCCACCATCTTCAATTTTTTGTTCGCCGGGTTGTCGCGAAAACGCACCAGCGTGTTGACGTCGCCAAACACGAATTGGTAGGCGCCGGACGCCGCCCGATTGATCGCCTCGGTCGAACCGTTGCCGGTGTCGATGGTTACGTCGAGCCCCTCCGCCTTGTAGTAGCCTTTGTCGAGCGCCACAAAATAGGGCGCGGCCGGGCCTTCAAAGCGCCAGTCAAGTGCAAACTTGATGGGGGTCTGGGCGATAGCGGTGCCGCCGGTACAAAAGGCGAGCGCCGCCAGAAAAAATTTTGGATTCATTGAAGCTCCGCGAGTAATAAGTGTGTGTGAATCTTAATGCGATTGGTATGCAAATTGCGTGCCGTGTGCAACATAAAGCCGCTGCGAAAAACTAGGGGAACATAGACATGGTGCAAGCAGGCGAGCCACTAGTTGAGCTCAAAAATGTGAGTATGACTTACGGTCAGGGAGCCAGCGCCGTGAAGGCGGTCGACAATTTGACGCTGACAATAAGCAAGGGCGAATTCGTTGCCGTTGTCGGCCCCTCCGGCTGCGGCAAAAGCTCGATGATGAAGCTTATCAGTGGCCTCAAGCCGGTATCGGAAGGCACGCTGACCATCGAAGGGCAACCGGTGAACGGCCCGATCAGCAAGGTGGGCATGGCGTTTCAGGCGTCGAACCTGTTGCCGTGGCGAACCGCGGTTGACAATGTATTGCTGCCGCTGGAAATTGTGCAGCCGCATCGTTCGCGCATGCGCAAAGAGAAGGCGGCGTATCGCGAACAGGCTCGCGCACTGTTGGAATCCGTAGGTCTGGCTGGCTTCACCGATAAGTTTCCGTGGCAGCTGTCGGGTGGCATGCAGCAACGCACCAGTATTTGTCGCGCGCTGATTCATGAGCCAGAAATTTTGATGCTCGACGAGCCGTTCAGCGCGCTCGACGCCTTCACCCGCGAGGAGTTGTGGTGCACCACACGAGATATTCACCAGAAGCGCGGCGTCACGGCAATGCTGGTGACCCATGATCTGCGCGAAGCCGTGTTTCTCGCTGACACCGTGTATGTCATGAGTGACCGGCCCGGCAAGATTATCAAAGTGCAGCACGTCGATTTGCCACGGCCGCGGGATCTTGAAATTACCTACACCAAGCCGTTTCAGGATCTAGTGCATGAGTTGCGATCACACATCGGCAAGCATTGATGCCGTCATTCCGACTAATTAAGCAGTCAACGAAATATGACCGGTTCGGCGGGCCCCCTCTCCCCGGGGGAGAGGGTTGGGGTGAGGGGCTTTGCATGCAATCCGGCTCGGATCACAATTACCCTCTCCCCCACCCTCTCCCCCAGGGAGAGGGAGTCAAACCGGCGACAACCGGACGTATTTTGTTGACTCATTAATAAGTGGAAATCCATAGGCCCGGCCTTCGCCGGGGAGACGAACTTTTCAAAAACTACAGCTAAGTAAAAATGAAAAACTGGAAAGAAAATGTCCTTGCGCCACTGCTGTTTACTATCGCGCTGCTGGTGCTGTGGGAGATTGCGTGTCGCGTATTTAGCCTGCCCGCCACCGTGCTGCCAACGCCCATCAACATTGCTAAAGCGATGGTGCAATATTGGCCGGCGATCTGGCAAAACGGATTGCAAACCTTGATGACCACGTTGCTCGGTTTCGGGCTCGCCATCGTGTTCGGTCTTGCGCTTGGCATTGGCATCGGTTGGTCAAAGCTCATCTACGGCGCGCTGTATCCGGTGATGATTGCATTCAACGCCATCCCAAAAGTAGCGGTCGTGCCGATCCTCATCATCTGGTTCGGCATCGGCACCATTCCGGCCATTCTCACCGCGTTTTTGATCTCGTTCTTTCCGATTGTGGTGAACGTCGCGACCGGCTTGGCGACGACCGAGCCGGAGCTTCAGGATGTGCTTCGTGCGCTCGGTGCCAGCAAGTTCGACATCGTGCGCAAGGTCGGCATTCCGCGCTCGATGCCGTACTTTTTTGGCTCATTGAAAGTTGCCATTACGTTGGCGTTTGTGGGTTCTGTCGTCTCGGAAACCATCGGCGCTAACTCGGGCTTAGGGCAAATGATGCTTGCCGCACAGGCGGGCTTTAACGTGGAGCTGGTGTTTGCGGGCGTGATGGCGCTGGCCATTCTCGGCATCGCGCTCTACGCCATCACTGCGTTGGTAGAAAAGCGGTTTACGGGGTGGGCTTTTCGGGCGGATGGCATGAGCTAGTTGCGCGCCAGCATTTACGTCACGGTTGCTTAACCGCTAAAAATGTTGGTTGCCGAGTGGGTAGACTAAGGATGCAGCGGCTCAGCCTTATTGGCGGCGACTGCAACAAGGCATCGCCCAATTTACTGCGCTTTTCTCAGCACATACCGTTCATAAAACGTAGTCATCGCCGCGAACTGAAAGTCTGCGTTGGCCTTTTTTGCAAAGCCGTGTCCTTCGTCTTCGGCCAGCAAGTACCACACCGGTGAACCATTGGCGCGGACCTTTCTTACGATCTGTTCCGCTTCGGTGTACGGCACGCGCGGATCGTTTTTGCCGTGCGACACCATCAGCGGCAATTTGATTTTTTCAGCATGCGTCAGTGGCGAAATAGCGTCGAGAAATTTGCGCATGTCGGGGTCGCGTTCGTCGCCGTATTCGCTACGCCGCATGTCACGACGGTAGGTCTCGGTGTTCTCCAAAAAGCTCACAAAATGCGAGATGCCGACCGAGTTAAATGCAGCCGCCAGGCGGTTGCTGTACATCACGCTGCTAGCGAGCACCAAATAGCCGCCGTAACTGCCGCCCATGACGGCAACGCGCGTTGGATCAAGGTCTGGTTGGGTCTGAATCCAGTCAAGCAGCGCGCCGATGTCCTTTACGGAGTCTTCGCGTTTTTTGTTGTTGTCGGCTTCAAGAAAGCGTTTGCCAAAGCCCGCCGAACCGCGCACGTTCGGATAGATGAGCACATAGCCGCGTTCGTTGATCCAATAATTGCCGCGGCCGCGAAACCCCGGGCGAGCTTGGCTTGCCGGGCCACCGTGAATCGAGATGATGACTGGTCGTTTACCGGCGAAATCTTTGGCTCTCGGACGATACAAAAAACCCGAAATATTCATGCCGTCAAAGCTACGCCAGGTAATCGGCTCTGCTTCGGCAAAGGGGCGCTTGACGGCGGCGACGACTGGGTGTTGTGTCCAACGTGTCACGAAACCCGTCTCAGCATCCAACGAGAAAACTTCACCGGGCGATTCAGCAGATTCGATGGTGAGCGCAAGGTCGCGACCATTTTTATGCCAATTCGCCGAGGAGATAAGCCCCGGTGGGAGCGTAGGTACCGGCAGTGGTTTTAGATCTATATCAAACAGTTTCAACTGGGCGTTGCCGTTGGCATTGGCGAGCACGGCAATACGCTTGCCGCCCCGCGCAACCGACCAGCTGTCGACGTCGAATTCAATATCTTTGGTAACCCATTGCCGATCGCCGCTTTTTAAATCGACGCGTGATAGTTTGCCAAAATCACCATCAAACTTTTTGCGATACAGCCAACGCTCAGCACCAAGATCGTTGTCGTCGGTCTCGCCGTCGCCCATGCTGGTCCGCTTGCCGGTGGCCAAGTCGAGCGACCATAATTTGCTCATGGTGGACGTTTGGTACTCGCTGAGAATCAAGCGATTTTCTTTGTCAATCCAACGCACCACGCGCCAGCCCGCGCCCGACAGGCTTGCCAGTTTGAAACGTGCCTCGGGCTGCATCGGATCAATGGCGTAAACGTCCATGCTCGCCTGCTCGCGTTTGCCGTTGACGGCGCTGCGGTCAAGCGGTCGTGCGGTAATGATCACTTTGTCTTGCGCGGTATTCCACGGGCCTACGCCGTGCAGTTCTCCGTGCGGTGTAATCTGCACTTCAGCATGGGTCTTTGCATCGAGGCGATAGATTTGTGTCGCCTCGTCACCGCCGACGTCGCGCGCGAATAACATGTAGTCGCCGCGTTTCGGCTCAAAGCTCGCGCTTCGCACCGGCTCACGTCCCTTGGTCAACTGCACCGGCTTGCCCATCGGATCAGCTTGCAGAAAGAGTTGGTTGGTGTTGCCCGCGCGACGCAATATCAACATGTCCTGTTCGACCGGATGCCAGGCGACAAACAGCGTGGGCGCGAACTCGCCGTACGGTGCGATGTCCTGCGCCAGCGACAGCAGAATTGGCGGGACCCCCTCGGTTTTCATTGCCGCAGGGGGCGGCAGGGCAATGCTGGCCGACGCGTTTATCGCTGGCGGTTGCGCCATGCTTGACGTGGCTGGCATGAAACACAAGCCAGCTACAAACGCGAAGGTAGAAATCAGCCGCATACAATCGAGCGCGTGAATGCGCCCGCTCCTTTAAATGCCTTAACCGTCGCCTCGACAAGCGACTTCGGTCATCCCGTCCCGATTTTGCCAGAGCCCGCGCTGGCGTTGGCATTTGAGACCGTTTTGACTGTCGCCGAACCGCGACAAATCCAGACCCTTCCCGATCATCTGGTCAACCAGATCGCCGCCGGCGAGGTCATTGAGCGGCCTGCCGCTGCGCTCAAGGAACTGCTTGAGAACGCTGTGGACGGCGGCGCGCGAGCCATCGAGGTCGAACTTGTGGGTGGTGGCGCGGTGTTGATGCAGGTGGCTGACGATGGGCGCGGCATCAGTGTTGCGGAATTGCCACTGGCGTTAGCGCGGCACGCAACATCAAAGATCGCGTCGTTTGCCGATCTCGAGTCGGTGACCAGTTTTGGTTTTCGTGGCGAAGCGCTGTCCTCGATTGCTTCGGTGGCGCGACTCTCAATCACCAGCCGACCGCAGGGCGCGCCAAGTGCGTTCCGCCTGAAAGCCGAGGGCGGGCAAAACGAGCCCTCGGAACCGGTAAGCGGGCGACTCGGCACCACGGTTACAGTGGCCGAGCTGTTTTTCAACACGCCCGCAAGGCGGCGCTTTTTGAAGTCGGAAGCAACCGAATATGCGCATTGCCTTGATGCCGTGCGCAGGCTTGGACTAGCCCGCAGCGACATTGCGTTGCAGCTTACGCACAACAGTCGCGCCGTGCATCGCTGGCCGGTGCAAGCGTGGCCCGCTCGCGTCGCGGCAGTGCTGGGCGTGGAGTGGTTAAACGCAGCGACGGCGATCAGCGCCGACGCGGGGTTGTTAGCGATAGAAGGCTTTGTGCTCAAGCCGAACAGCACCGTGCCCAATCGCGATGCGCAGCACTTATTTGTTAACGGTCGATGGGTGCGTGACAAGGTGGTTTTGCACGCCATCCGTGATGCGCTACGTGACCAGATACACGGCGGTGCGGCGCCCAGTTTTGTGCTTCAAATCACGCTTGATCCGCGCGCCGTGGATGTGAACGTGCATCCGGCCAAAACGGAAGTGCGCTTTCGCGAATCGCAGGCGGTGCACCAGTTTGTGCGGCGCGCGGTCGATCGTGCGATGAGTGGCAATGCGGCCGCACAGCCGGCGGTGTCTGCTGCGCAAAAATTGTTTGGCGATCAACATGCGGTACAGCTGCCCGTCAACCTAGCGGTCGGTGCATCTGTACCCACGCAAACATCTTTTGCATCGTACACGCCGTATCAAGCGCGACCCGCTGTCGGCGTATCCGAGCGCGTTGCGCAGTATTTCTTTACGCCGCAAAGTGATTCGTCAACGGCGGCGACAGTAAAGCCTCTGCCCGCCACCGAGTTTCCGCTCGGCTTTGCGCTAGCGCAACTACACGGCATCTACATCCTTGCGCAAAACGCAGCAGGGCTGGTGCTGATTGACATGCACGCCGCGCACGAGCGAATTGTTTACGAAGGTCTGAAATCGCAAGTGACCGATGCGGTGGCAACGCAGCGCTTGTTGATTCCAAGCGTAATTAACGCCACAGAAAAAGAGGTTGGTTCGGCAGAAACGCATCGCGACGCTTTGCAACAATTAGGCTTCGATGTGAGCATCGTTGGACAACGCGCACTGACGTTGCGCAGTGTGCCCACATTGCTCGCTGACGCCGCGCCCGAAGCGTTGTTGCACAGCGTGCTGGCCGAGCTGGACGAACTCGGCGTCAGCGCCATGATCGAATCGCGTCGCGACGCATTGCTCTCGACTATGGCCTGTCACGCCGCGGTGCGCGCCAACCGTTCGTTGACGGTCACTGAAATGAACGCGCTACTGCGCGAAATGGAAGCCACCGAACGTGCGGGCCAATGTAATCACGGCCGCCCCACTTGGTACCACCTGACACTCAAAGAGCTGGACGCGTTGTTTATGCGCGGTCGCTAATGGCGGCTCCCGTCGTCTTGCTGGTGGGGCCAACCGCATCGGGCAAAAGTGCTGCGGCCATGCAACTCGCAGCGCGGTTCAACGCTGAAATCATCAGCATCGATTCAGCGCTGGTGTATCGCGACATGAATATCGGCACTGCCAAGCCGAGCGCGGTAGAGCAGGCAGACGTACCGCATCATCTGATTGATTTGATTGATCCAACAGAGGCCTATTCCGTCGCACGTTTCGTCGCTGATTGTCAGGCCGCAATTGCCGACGTACATTCGCGCGGTCGCATGCCGCTGCTGGTTGGCGGCACCCTGATGTACGCCAACATGCTGGTTAATGGCATGAGTGACGTGCCGCCTTCAGACGCTGCAATTCGCGCCGAATTATCTGCGTGGCGTGAACGTGACGGTATCGCAGCATTGCATGTTGAATTGCTAAAAGTCGATCCAGTAACCGCCAAGCGTTTACCGCCGACGGATACACAGCGTATCGAGCGTGCGTTGGAGGTGTGGATGATTTCCGGTACGCCTCTGTCGGCAATGCAAGGGCAGCGCAAACCCGCGTTAAAAGAGCTTCAGCATGTGCTGTTGCGCTGGCTTCCTGCGGAGCGTGCATGGTTACACGCGCGCTGCGAGGAACGTCTGCGTTCCATGTTCGCGCAAGATTTCGTTGCGGAAGTTCAATCGCTGCGTAGCCAATACACATTGACAGCCGACATGCCCTCCATGCGATGCGTCGGTTATCGGCAAGTGTTGGATGTACTTGAAGGCCGTGCCCCAAAAGCTGAAATGTTTGACCGCTCGCTGTTCGCCACTAGGCAACTCGCCAAGCGGCAGATTACGTGGTTACGCAGTTTCGACGGCGAGGTTGTTGAATGTGATGCGACCAATGCGATCGAGCTTGCGACAGCAATCATTGAGCGAGGTTCGTTGACTCGATGAGTGATTTCATGAATTTATGTTTTCGTCATCCCGGCGAAGGCCGGGATCCAGCGCGTTTATGTTCGCGATTTCGCGCGCGATCGTCGATCCCGGCTTTCGCCGGGGAGACGAAACGGTCGTAGGGATGGCGATGATTAGCGCCGATTTTTGGCAAACCCCGCAACGCTGGCTGCAGTCGCTGCTGCGCCGCCTATTGACCCTGTGGGTTCGGGTTCAGGTATTTCCGCAACCGTTACAGATTCTGGCAACTGCGCCCGTCTGCTACGTGTTGTCGCGGCCGTCTCTGACCAACAGTGCGCTGCTTGACGACTTGACGCTGCGTCATGACATTCCAAAATCACATGCGCCATTAAATGCGCAGCCGATCGCCGGCGCACGCCCCGAGCAGCACGCGTTCTTTGCATTGCGTGAAGATCGCAGCGGCGTTTCTGCGCAGCGCCTGACGCGCTTGGTAAATGCAGTTGCCGAAGGCCGTATGACCGACGTGCAACTCATTCCGGTCAGCATTTTTTGGGGTCGTGCGCCACATCGTGAAGAGCGCGAGGGCACATCACTGCGTGGTTTACGCTGGTTGCGGCTATGGGCGGCGGAGGGTTGGGGCGGACGTTCGCGGCTGAAAAGACTGTTCGCGATGATTTTCTTTCGCCGTGCAGTAGTGGCCAAATTTGGTGAGGCGATTTCGCTGGCCGAGTTGATCAACATCGCGCAGATTGAAGGGTTGGATTGCCAACGCATTGTGCGTCGCGCTGCACGACTATTGCGCACCGAATTTCGTAATGAGCGCGAGGCGGCAATTGGTCCCGACTTGTCGCATCGTCGCACGCTCATCGACAGCATGATGCGTGAGCCGCGAGTGCGTGCGGCGATTCTGCGTGAAGCGGATAATCCAAAGACCACCCTCGCCAAAGTAGAGTTGCGCGCCGACGGCATTGGCCGCGAGATTGCCGCCGACTATTCGTACCTGCTGGTGCGCTTCATGGAGCAGCTGCTGGGTCGGTTGTGGAACCGCATTTACGACGGTGTCGATCTGCAAGGCGTTGAGCGATTGCAGGCGTTGGCCAAGGACAACACGCTGGTTTACGTGCCCTGTCATCGCAGTCACATTGATTACCTTTTGTTGTCGTATGTGGTTCACAAAATCGGCCTGACCGTGCCGCATATCGCAGCTGGTGCAAACCTAAATCTGCCGATTGTTGGCAGTATTTTGCGACGTGGTGGCGCGTTCTTTTTACGCCGATCCTTTAAAAATGATGAACTGTATGGCGAGGTATTTGCGGCCTATGTACATGCGGTGTTAAAGCGCGGCTTTCCGATGGAATATTTCGTCGAAGGCGGACGCTCGCGCACCGGGCGACTGCTTCCACCCAAAGCGGGACTCATTTCGATGACGGTGCAGAGCTACTTGCGTGAGCACACGCGCCCGCTGTTATTCATCCCGGTTTATATCGGCTACGAAAAGCTTTTTGAGGGCGGCAGCTATACCGAGGAACTCGCGGGTGCGGCGAAGCGGAAGGAATCTATTTTCGGTTTGATCACCGCCATTCGCGACCTGCGTCGCGAGCGTTACGGCGCGGTCGGCGTGAGCTTTGCGCAACCCATCTCCTTGGGTGAGTTGCTCGACGCTGAGGGCGCGAAGGACATGGACGACTGGCTCGCTGATAAGTCGCTGCGGCGACGAGCACTGACGGAGGTGTCGCGGCAGATCGCCGAGCGCATCAATGGCGCAGTGCATTTAAATCCGGTAGCGGTGGTGGCAACCGCCTTGCTCGCCACCCCCAAGCACGCGGCGGATGCGGCGCAGCTCGCGAGTATCGTCGAGCGATTGTTGCGACTCGTTTCGCAATCGCACAGCGCGCCCGAAGCCGTGCTGACCAAACTTTCGGGCGCAGAGGCCATCGCCTACACCGCCCGAATGGGCTACCTGACGCGCAAGTCGCACCCGCTGGGGGATGTAGTGCTGGCGGAGCCGACGGCGGCGGTAACGCTCACCTACTTTCGCAATAACGTGCTGCATTGCTTTGCGTTGCCGGGGCTGCTCGCCTGCTTAGTTTTGCAGCATGGGGTGATTGGCAAAACCAAATTAGCACGCCTAGCGCGCGAACTCTACGTGCTGCTCGAATCTGAGCTTTACCTGCCGCCGTGGCGCGACACCCATGCCGACCCGCAGTTTGATTTCGCCGTCGACGAACCACTGGTCGACTTGGGTCCGATAACGCCAAAATTTTTGGTGTTCGAACGGACACTCGAGACGCTGGGCGCCGACCACTGGGTGACGATTGAAACCGAAGCCAACGTGGTGAGCGCGTCAGCGCAAGGCACCAACGCCGCGATGCATCTCGAAGTGCTGGCGTCAACCATTCGTCCGACGTTAACCCGCCATGCGTTAATGCTGGCGCTGGTGGTGCGAGCTGAAAGTGGTGAAAAGAGCCGTGAGTCGGTTGAAACCTTGTGCCAACAAGCCGCACAGCATTTGGCGATGACGCACGTCTTCAACGCGCCAGAGTTTTCGGATCGCACGCAATTTCGCTCCGCGTTTGACGCGTTGCTGCGCGCCGGCTTAGTGCGGCTCGACCCGGCCAATTTCGTACTTTTTGAGCCTTCCCTGCTGCGCCGCGCCGAGGACGCCGCGTTCTTGTTGCCGCCGGATACGCGCGCTGCCGTGCTGCGCGCCGCCGGTCACGGCGCGAGCGTGTCGCAGCGAGGTATCGGAGTAGCAGCATAAGGCTGCGCAGTGCAAACAAGAAAAGGCATCGCTGGTTTGAAATGCCTTGGGGGAGGAGACCGAAGGGACGCCAAAACTCCGTTCCTATCTCTTATCATCTCGGCCTCGGTTCTTGCATCGAGTCCCGGGCCAGCCAAGCGCTTTGACCTTGGCAGCCGGCCACGTGGAACGTTAAATTGCTAACGAATCGTCAGTAAATCAGTTGCAGAAACAGTACCGTAAAATGGCATAGTGATGGTGAAATGACAGCATCAGCGAATTGTCGGATTGACTTTTTTCGCGGCCGGCGAGTGGTAATGTCGAGTGGCGCGATGTTGAAAGTTCCCTATTGAGCTTGGCGAAGAATTTGTAGAGTAGCCGGGTAATCGGGTGTCGGCTTTCCTGTCCGGTGTGGCACGGCTTTTTAACCGTCCACACACCTCACCCAACACTGATTAAGGCGCGGTGGCATCCATTGGCAAATGGCTGGAACAACACGGAGTCGACCCATGAACGTTATGACTGTTGACGGATATCACGCAAAGATCGAATTCGACCCTGATCTTGATTTGTTCAGGGGAGAAATTCTTGGCCTCAATGGTGGCGTGGACTTTTGCGGAAAGAGCCCGAAGGAACTTCGTGCCGAGTTCAAACGTTCGCTCACGGTGTTTCTTGAGGTGTGCGCGGGGCGGGGCATTAAACCCGAGCGCCATTTTTCTGGCAAATTCAATTTGCGAATTTCGCCACAATTGCACGAAAAACTCGCTATTGCGGCGCAGGCAAAAGCATTAATATTTTGGCGCAAGAGGCTTTACAGGACGGCTTTGCGTGAATTGGACGCAAGTTAACCGGTTGGCCCATCGGACGGCTGCGCGAACCGATGGGTTGCGACTTTAAGCGCCGCCCAAATTTCCCCAGGACGTTGATAAACAATGAGCCGTTTCTACTACAAAAACAATATTGCTGAATTTCTGGTCGAAGAAACAAGTACTGTTCTTGGAAAACTGGTCCAAGAACATGAATTTGCTCTTGAGGATCAACAGAAAAATTCTTGGGTCGCTCAAATCGAGTTACTCAAAGTTTGGCTCAAAAACACTGCTTGTGAAATAGTCTTTGAATACAGCATACCGCGAATGGGCAAGCGAATCGATTGCGTAATTATTTCGGGCGCCACAGTATTTTCAGTCGAGTTTAAAGTGGGTGCGAAATCGTATGAAAGTCATGCGATTACCCAGGTAATGGACTATGCCCTTGATCTTAAAAATTTCCACGAGCAGAGCCACAAGGTAAATATTGTCCCCATTCTTATATGTACACACGCGCCGGACCAAACTCCATTTTTAGAGCTCTATCCTGACGGTATTGCCAAAACACTACTTACAAACGGGCAATCTCTTGCCAACATAATTTTTCTTGCTGAAAGTCAATTTGCAGGGCTTAAGATCGTCGCTGACGATTGGTTGTCTTCGGTATACAAACCAACGCCAACCATAATTGAAGCCGCCCAGGCGCTGTACCGTGGGCATAGTGTCGAAGAGATATCTAGGTCGGACTCCGGTGCAATTAATTTATCGAAAACTGCAAAAGTAATTTCAGAAATAATCAGTGATTCAAAAATAAATGGTCGTAAATCGATTTGTTTTTTGACTGGAGTTCCAGGCGCTGGAAAGACCCTTGCCGGGCTCAATTTGGCGAACTCGTGGCACAACGAGGATGAATCAGAACACGCAGTGTTTCTTTCTGGCAATGGACCGTTAGTTGATGTCCTCCGTGAAGCTTTAGCAAGAAATGAAGTGGAAACAGCTCGAGATAATGGTGAGAAAAAAAAGAAAAGCAGCACCATTTCTAAAGCGAAAGCGTTTATTCAAAATATTCACCATTTTCGAGATGACGCTTTGGAAACCACAAAAGCACCAATTGACCGAGTGGTTATTTTTGATGAGGCGCAGCGTGCATGGACTTTGAAAAAAACAGCCTCTTTTATGAAAGTAAAAAAAGGAAAGTCAGAATTCAATCAGTCTGAACCGGAATTTTTGATAGGCGTAATGGATCGTCATGACAAGTGGGCAACCATTGTTTGCCTAATTGGTGGTGGTCAAGAAATAAACACCGGCGAAGCAGGTTTGCACGAATGGTTTTCCGCATTGAAGAGATCGTTCCGAAATTGGAATATTCACATTTCGAGCAAGCTTACTGATGTTGAGTACACGCACGGCACCGCACTATATGGTGAGTGCGACATAGCCCGTGTACATATCCACGACGATCTTCATTTATCAGTTAGCGTGAGGTCATTTCGCTCCGAAAAAGTCGCAGCATTTGTCAAGTCTGTTCTTGATTGCGATTCGGAAAAAGCGAAAGTTTTGTATTTGGAGGTGCAAAACGCCTACCCAATCGTTATAACCAGGAATATTTCTTGCGCTAAATCTTGGCTTCGCTCAAAAGCTAGGGGATCAGAGCGTTATGGTTTGTTAGCCTCCTCCGGTGCCATTCGTTTAAAGCCCTTTGGCATAAACGTAAAAAATTCAATTGATCCTATAAATTGGTTTCTTAACGACGATAAAGATATTCGGTCATCTTATTTTCTTGAAGATGTTGCAACGGAGTTCGATGTGCAGGGCCTTGAACTGGATTGGACTTGTGTTGCTTGGGACGCTGACTTTAGGCACGACGGCACAGAATGGCTTCGAAGGTCTTTCAGGGGGACCAAGTGGCAAGCTGTCAATGATGAGGATGCGAAGCGGTATCTAAAAAATGCATATCGGGTTTTGCTCACTAGGGCGCGTCAAGGCATGGTGATATTTGTACCAACCGGCTCTATTGAGGATGAAACGCGGCTGCATCATTTCTATGATGAGACATTTAACTATTTGCGCACATTAGGCATTACCGAAATACACGAGATTTAAGTTTAAAGTGCGATTTTTGGGTGGTGCGGATTTCTTGCATTGCGACGAGCACGCAGCCCTTTGTAGCCGGGATCTGGGTCGGCGAAGTCGCGGGCGCGCTGCTTGTCCCTAAGACCCGCGACATCGGGCTAGACATGGGGTAACTCCGTAGACGACGCGTCCCTTGCCAAAATTGCACTGCGGACGCCCTCAGCGCGGCTGAGTTGAAATGTAAATACGAACCAAACCTCTTTCGTCTCGCCACTGTGTCAACATCAGCCCATGAAATTTCTCCTGCTCGCGTTTTCGATCATCCACAGCCTCATGGCAATCCTGTTTGCCTGCGGCGCACTGGTGCTCATCATCATCGCCGCTAAGGTTGGCTGGTCAGCCTTTTCGGGCGGGCTGGACATCAGTGCCGCCCAGCAGATTATCGAAGCTGTTGGACTGTTGGCAGTAGCAGTGGTGGCGCTGCAGATTGCCCAGACTATCGCCGAAGAAGAGGTGGTGCGCGAGGCTCAAATCAGCGGGCCGACTCGCGTGCGGCGTTTCCTGTCCAGATTTCTCGTCGTCGTCGTCGTTGCGCTGTCTATTGAAAGCTTAGTTGCAACGTTTAAGGCTGCGCAAGAGGACCCTGCGCACATGTTGTATGCAGCAAGCATAGTGCTCGCTGTCGGCGTTCTGCTCATAGGCTGGGGAGTATTCATACGCATGAATTGTTACGCTGAAGCACTCGAACCAGAGGCCATGGCGGAAGCCAAGCGCGAAGACAAAAAGCTCAAGTAAGTGCCCGAGGTGCGCTCTAACAATTCATTCGGGCCGAAGCTGCTCCGCGATTTGCCTTAATTCAGACGTTATGCGGCGCGACACGGGCCTCACTTCCAGCACATCGCGCACACCCGTAGACTACGAACAGGCAAGATGGGATCGGTAAGAAAACGTGAAACTCACACCCACACCAATCACGGCAGCACTCGCAGGCGTCGTCGCAGGCACAGTGATGCCCATTCTCTGGTCTCGGTTTGATAGTCAGAGCATGAGTTTGGTGGTGGCATTCCTGCTGGTCGTTGCCCTGCCAGCACATGCGTTTGTAGTCGGCTTCAGTCGAAGCCAACCGGCCGACGCGCGCGCTCTAGACGCCGCGTTACTCACGCGCGTTGGGGCCTGGCTGTCTACTTCCGTCGTCGCTATTGCATTCACGCACCTCGTCGGCGCATAACGCGATGCGTTGGGGTTCAATCGAGATGACAAATATCACCTGCGTTAGGGATTGTTAAGCGCCAGCGCTATTCCAAATGGTCATGGTTGTTTGATGTAATAACGGCACTTTCGAGCTGCTGCCAGTCGTGGTGCCTCAGCGATTGATCCGCGCTTGCTTTTTTCGCGCTGATCGGCAACTTCCGCAAGCGCATAAAATCAAGTGATTAGTTACTCTATCGATGGTTTGAACATCATGGCTGGCCGCACGCTCTACGACAAACTTTTTGACGCACACATCGTTCGTACCGAAGACGACGGCACGGCCCTGCTCTACATTGACCGTCATCTGGTGCATGAGGTCACCAGTCCGCAGGCGTTTGAAGGCTTGAAACTCGCTGGTCGCCAGCTGTGGCGCAAGGCCAGCGTGATCGCGGTGCCTGACCACAATACGCCGACCACGCCGGGGTTCACTTTTATCCTCGACCCGGTGTCGCGTACGCAGGTGGAAACGCTGGACTCCAACGCCAAAGAACACGGCTTGACCTACTTCAAAGTGGGCGATGTGCGCCGCGGAATCGTGCATGTAATCGGGCCGGAGCAGGGCGCAACGCTGCCGGGAATGACGGTGGTTTGTGGCGACTCGCACACCTCGACGCACGGCGCATTCGCCGCGCTCGCGTTCGGCATCGGCACCTCTGAGGTTGAGCACGTGATGGCGACACAGTGCCTGTCGCAAAAGCGCTCAAAATCGCTGCTGGTGCGCTGTGATGGTCGATTGCCTACAGGCGTGACGGCAAAGGATTTGGTGCTCGCCATCATCGGCAAAATCGGCACGGCAGGCGGCACCGGTTACGCCATTGAATTTGGTGGCGAAGCAATCCGCTCGCTGTCGATGGAAGGCCGCATGAGTGTGTGCAATATGGCCATTGAGGCCGGTGCGCGTGCGGGCATGGTGGCCTACGACGAGGTGACTGAAAC
>JACMNN010000175.1 GCA_014378555.1 Burkholderiales bacterium
CCAGGAAAGTAGAAAACGGCCTCCTGCTCGTCCGAATTGAGCTTCGGATTGCGAATGATCGGCACCACTTTATCGTCTTCGATATCGAGCAGTTTGCGTGCGGTTTGCTTGGGCAATCCACCCGGCATCGGCTTGTTGATGAAATGAATCACCTGCGCCTTGATGGCGGGTCTGCCGCCGGTGGTGCTCGGGGGACGTTTGGTTTGAGAACCAATCACGCCAAAGCGTTTGGCCAACTTGTGTGCAAGGCGCTGCGCGGCGTAGCCAAGATTAACCACCGTGCGCTTCAGCATGTTCACTGTGGCTGGATCGCGAGCATTAAGCAGCAGCATCGCGATGGCGGTGCCGGGATTAAATTTCTGCTTGCCTTCTTTGCGCAGCAAATTGCGCATGGCCATCGACACATTGCCGAAGTCGATATCTACCGGGCACGGGTTCGCGCATTTGTGGCAGACCGTGCAGTGATCGGCCACGTCTGCGAGCTCGTCCCAGTGCTTCAGCGAAATGCCGCGCCGGGTTTGCTCTTCGTAGAGAAAGGCTTCGATCAGCAGGCCGGTGGCGAGAATTTTGTTGCGCGGTGAATAAAGCAAATTGGCGCGTGGCACATGCGTCGCACACACCGGTTTGCATTTGCCGCAACGCAAGCAATCTTTCACCGAATCGCTGATCGCGCCGATGTCGCTGGCTTCAAGAATCAGGGATTCGCTACCGAGCAGGCCGAACGAGGGCGTGTAGGCGTGGCGCAAGTCGCCGCCCGGCATCAACTTACCTTTGTTGAAGCGGCCTTCGGGATCAACTTTCTGCTTGTAACGCTGGAACGGGCCGATTTCGTCGTCGGTCAAGTATTCCAGCTTGGTCAGGCCAATGCCGTGCTCGCCAGAAATCACGCCATCGAGCGAGCGCGCCAACTGCATGATGCGGGCAACGGCAGCATTGGCCTCTTGCAGCATTTCGTAGTTGTCGCTGTTGACCGGCAGGTTGGTGTGCACATTGCCATCCCCCGCGTGCATGTGCAGGGCCACCCAGACGCGTCCGCGCAACACCTCTTTGTGAATGGCGTTAAAGCGATCAACAATGGGTTTCAGTGCCTCGCCTGCAAAGATGCCGTCGAGTGGCGCCTTAATTTCGGTCCGCCACGACACGCGAATTTGGTGCGATTGCAGTTGCCGAAAATTGCCGTCCAAGTCGTCAAACAGGCGTTGCCATTGTCCGCGCACCGTGCCAATCAAGGTTCGCGCCTCGCCCACTTTTTGCGCCAGTAACTCAGCGGAAACACCGTACTCTTCGTAGCGATGCTGCGGCATCGCACCGGCAAAAAATTTCTCGAGCTCCACACACAACGCGAGCTTGTTCTTGGTCGACAGCTCAATGTTGATGCGTTCAATGCCGTCGCAGTAGTCGCCCATGCGCGGCAGCGGAATCACCACGTCTTCGTTTAACTTGAATGCGTTGGTGTGCTTTGCAATCGCTGCGGTTCGGGCGCGGTCTAGCCAGAATTTTTTACGCGCTTCGCTACTGACAGCCACAAAGCCTTCGGCGCCACGCGCATTGCAAATGCGCACCACTTCGGAGGCGGCTTTTGCCACCTCGTTGTCATCGTCACCCACGATGTCGCCGATTAACACCATCTTGGGGCGACCGTGGCGCTTGGCTTTGGTGGCATAGCCGACCGCTTTGACGTAGCGTTCGTCAAGATGCTCTAGCCCGGAAAGCATCACCCGAGCGCCGCCGTGCTTGGGCAGCGCGTCGAGGTAATTTTTCACCTCAACAATGGCCGGCACCGAATCGCGCACTTGGCCAAAAAATTCCATACACACGGTGCGCGTGTGTGGCGGCATTTTGTGCAGCACCCACTTCGACCAAGTGATGAGGCCGTCGCAGCCTTCTTTTTGAATGCCCGGTAGACCACTCAAAAACTTGTCAGTCACATCCTTGCCAAGACCAATTTTGCGGAAGCTTGGGCCGGGGATGATCAACGTTTCTTCACGCAGCATCTTGCTGCGATCAAGCTTGGCGTCGAAATATTGCAAGCGGAACGTAGCGTGATTGGCGTCGTGAATCTTGCCAAGGTTGTGATCCATGCGCGTGACTTCTAGCCACTCGCCTTGCGGCGTCACCATCCGCCATTGCAGCAGGTTGTCGAGGGCGGTGCCCCACAGCACGGCTTTCTTGCCGCCTGCGTTCATGGCGATGTTGCCGCCAATACAGCTCGCGTCTGCGCTGGTCGGATCGCACGCCCACACGAGGCCCGCGTGTTCTGCGGCTTCCATCGCGCGGCGAGTGACCACACCCGCTTCGCATTCAATAACGCCGTACGGCGCGCCGCCGTTGGCGTTGCCCGGAAGCACTTCAAAGGCGACCTTGCTTTGCGTTTCCAGTTTTTCGGTATTAATGACCGCGGACGTTTTGGTCAGCGGTATGGCCCCACCGGTGTAGCCGGTACCACCGCCGCGCGGAATGATGGTGAGCTTAAGCTCAATGCAGCCGTTGACCAGCCCGATTACCTCGGCCTCGGTGTCAGGATGCAACACGACGAACGGATACTCCACTCGCCAATCGGTCGCGTCGGTCACGTGTGACACGCGCGCCAAACCGTCAAACGTAATGTTGTCTTTGTGCGTGACTTTGCCCAGCACTTTCAGTACCCGCTTGCGCAAGTCCCAAGTGTCGCGGAACTGCACTTCGAAGCGATCAACCGCCGCTGCGGCACGCACCACCAACTCCGCGACTTTCGCTTTGCGCACGTCGCCTTCAGCGTCGGCAACATCAACATTGCGACGCTTTTCGACCTCGCGCAGACGATGTCGCATCGCCTCAATCAACATCGCACGACGACGCGGATTGTCGATCAAGTCGTCCTGCAAATACGGGTTTCGTTCGACTACCCAGATGTCGCCGAGCACCTCGAACAACATGCGTGCACTGCGCCCGGTTTTGCGTTCACCGCGTAGCGCTTGCAGAATGTCCCATGCGTCGTCGCCGAGCAGGCGAATGACGATCTCTCGATCCGAAAAACTGGTGTAGTTGTACGGAATTTCGCGCAGACGTCGTCCCGACGCGCTCTCGTCGCCGTACACAGTAGCGTCGTTGACGTGCGACTCATTAAGCGCAATGGCGCGTGACATGGGGGAAATGCTGCTAACCGCGGTGGCCGGCATCGCATTCAAGCGAAGCAAATTTTGCAACGATCGCAGTGAAAAAGCCGACAGAAGCTTGCTCATATTCAGCACAGGGGTTGCACTCGCGCGCACCCAGGGTGGATGGAGCCAAATTATATCGCGGTGCAGCAATTGCAATTTTCGGCGGGAGGGCGCATAAAGCCTTGATCCCAGCGCGGTTTTAGCGGCGAACCGAGGAAATGCCAGTGGACAAACTATCTGGCGTTAAATCGCGGCCACGCCGGTCAGTCAGATTGGCTGCTCGCCATGACCGTGCACCGGATGTGTAGCCGTTTGATGGGCGCGTGGATACTGCATGCGAAGGCTGCTGCGACGGGCACGTCCTACAATCCGCTTTTATTTAACCGCACCTGCTTGCCACTATGAAATTTCGTTTCCCCGTCATCATCATCGACGAAGATTGGCGCGCTGAATCCGCATCGGGACTGGGCATCCGTGCGCTGGCCAAAGCGCTTGAAGAGCAGGATATGGAGGTTGTCGGTGGCTTCACGTACGTGGACGTCGGCATGGTGGCCAATCAGGCGGCGCGCGCCTCGGCCTTTGTGGTGTCGATTGACGACGAAGAGGTCAACGAAGATGGAGTGGAGAGCCAGGCGGTTCTCGACCTGCGCAAATTTATCGAAGCCACGCGGCGACGTAACGCCGACGTGCCAATTTTCCTGTTCGGCGAAACGCGCACCTCACAACATTTGCCTAATGATATTTTGCGCGAACTGCACGGCTTCATTCACATGTTTGAAGACACGCCAGATTTCGTCGCTCGCAATATCCTGCGCGAGGCGAACAAATATCTCGGCTCGCTGGCACCGCCATTTTTTAAAGAGTTGCTCGACTACGCCAACGACGGCTCGTACTCATGGCACTGTCCCGGTCATTCGGGTGGCGTGGCGTTTTTGAAAAGCCCGGTCGGGCAGATGTTTCACCAGTTTTTTGGTGAGAACATGCTACGTGCGGACGTCTGCAACGCGGTGGAAGAACTGGGTCAACTGCTCGATCACACCGGGCCGGTGGCAGCATCAGAGCGCAACGCCGCACGCATCTTCGGTGCCGATCATCTGTTCTTTGTGACCAACGGCACCAGCACCTCAAACAAGATCGTGTGGCATGCCAACGTCGCGCGCGACGACATTGTGTTGGTGGATCGCAACTGCCACAAAAGCATCCTGCACGCCATCGTAATGACCGGCACCATCCCGATTTTTTTGCAGCCCACACGCAATCACTTTGGCATCATTGGCCCCATTACGCGTGATCAATTTTCTATTGAATCCATCCAGAAAAAGATCGACGCGCACCCGTTGGTCAAAGACAAAACGGCTCGACCGCGGGTGATGACCATCACTCAAAGCACCTACGACGGCGTGCTCTATAACGTGGAGACGATCAAGCAGGAGTTGCAGGGCTACGTCGAGAATCTGCACTTCGATGAGGCATGGCTGCCGCATGCGGCGTTTCACCCGTTCTATCAAGACATGCACGCCATTGGTCCGGGCCGTAAACCGTGTAAGGACTCGACCGTGTTTGCCACGCAAAGCACGCATAAACTGCTTGCCGGTTTATCGCAGGCGTCGCAGATTCTGGTGCAGGACGCCGAGAATTTGAAGCTCGATTTCACGCGCTTCAACGAGGCGTATTTGATGCACACCAGCACGTCACCTCAGTACGTCATCATCGCCAGCTGCGATGTGGCCGCTGCGATGATGGAGCAACCTGGCGGTGGCGCGCTAGTGGAAGAAAGCATCTCAGAGGCGCTCGATTTCCGTCGTGCTATGGCCAAAGTGGACAATGAATTTGGTCAGGACTGGTGGTTTAAAACCTGGGGACCGGATGCATTCGATCACGTCGGCGTGGGCCAGCGCGATGAATGGTTTTTAAAGCCCGACGACGAGTGGCACGGCTTCGGCCAGATCGAAGCGGGCTTCAACATGCTCGACCCGATCAAGGCGACCATTGTCACGCCGGGGCTCGACATTAATGGCAAGTTTTCCGAACAGGGCATTCCGGCCTCACTGGTCACCAAATACCTCGCTGAACACGGCGTGATCGTCGAAAAAACGGGTCTGTATAGCTTTTTTGTGATGTTCACCATTGGCATCACCAAAGGCCGCTGGAACACGCTGGTCACCGAGTTGCAACAGTTCAAAACCGACTACGATCAAAATCAGCCGCTGTGGAAAGTCATGCCTGAATTTGTGGGTAAACATCCGGAATACGAGCGCGTCGGCCTGCGCGATCTGGCGCAGCGCATTCACGGCGTTTACCGCAAATACGACGTCGCCCGCGTAACCACCGAGATGTATTTGTCGCCGATGGAAGTCGCGATGAAACCAAGTGATGCGTTCGAGCATTTGGCGCACCGCACGGTGGACCGTGTGCCGATTGACGATCTGGAAGGCCGCATCACCGCAATGCTGGTGACGCCGTATCCGCCGGGCATACCGTTATTGATTCCGGGCGAGCGCTTTAACAACACTATCGTGCAGTATTTGAAATTTGCGCGCGAGTTCAATACGCTGTTGCCGGGGTTTGACACCGATGTGCACGGACTGGTCATGGAGCATGACAAGCATGGCGAGCATTATTTTGTCGACTGTGTGCGGGTGTAGTCACCGCTCGTGGTGAGCTTGTTGCACCATGAACATGTGAACGTCGTAAGGTGCGTTCTCAACGCTGGATGAGGAATAGATCTGGTGACTAGAGGCTTGTTTGGCCCCCTCTTCCGCAGCGCGGGAGAGGGTTGGGGTGAGGGCGATTTCTAAACAAAATTGGCTTGAATGAACGAG
>JACMNN010000176.1 GCA_014378555.1 Burkholderiales bacterium
AAAGGCCACCGACGATGGCATTCGCTTCGTCTCGCAGGGTAACGGTTCCAGCGTCGCGGGTGTGTTGATCGATGCGATCAATAAGCACAACGAGCGCAATCCTGGCAAAGAGGTTGTCTTCCTGAATTACGCGGCGATTGACCCTGACTACACCAACAGCAAATGCTCGCCTTGGCATTTCCGCTTTGATGCGGGCGTGGACATGAAGCTCGAAGCGTTGACCAATTACATGAAAGACAACAAGGCGATCAAAAACGTCTATGTGTTGGGTCAAAACTATTCGTTCGGTCAGCAGGTGTCAAAAATCACGGCGTCCATGCTCGCAGCGAAGCGTCCGGACATCAAGATCGTCGGCAACGAATTGCATCCTCTCGGTCAAGTCAAAGACTTCGCTCCGTACATTGCAAAAATGGTGGCTGCCGGTGCTGACACTGTGGTCACCGGCAACTGGGGCCCCGATCTCGCGCTGTTGATTAAAGCCGCTAAAGATGCTGGCTACAAGGGCAACTTCTACACTTTCTACGCTGGCGTGATCGGCACACCAGCAGCGATCGGTGAAGCGGGCACCGATCGCGTGTTCCAGGTCGGTTATTGGCATCCGAATGCTGAGAAAAACACCATGGATGCGATGTACACCGGCTTTAAATATCGCTTCAAAGAAGAGTTCTACACAGTTGCCTCGGTCAACGCTGTCAAGTTCCTCGTAGCCGCGGTAGAGAAGGCGAAAAGTGCCGATGGATTGCCGGTCGCACGTGCCCTTGCCGGCATGAAAGGCAAGGGCGGTTCGGGCGAAGAAATCGAAATGCGCGCCTCCGACGGCGCACTGCAGCAGGCGCTCTACATCATGCAGTGGACGCGCGCAGGCGTGCCCGGCGTGAAGTACGCGCAAGAGGGCACCGGCCACGGCTTCAAGACGGTGCGCTATCTTGAGCCAAAGCTGGCCTCAATGCCAACCACCTGCCAAATGAAGCGTCCATAGGGCAAGTATCGACCTACGCCGCACGCTCAGCGTGCGGCGACTCTGCAGGACGGGCCCGGCGCGTCTTGCAGCATTAGGTACGCAGCAGACAAAAATTTGACGTTTTGTTTGTCTACGCCGCAAAGTGGCGTTGTGTTTGTCATGTTTTTTTGGCCTCGAGGCTTAATGGAATTTTTCACCATATCCCTGCTCAACGGCGTGAGCTATGGACTGCTGTTGTTTATGCTGTCCGCTGGCCTGACGCTCATATTTTCGATGATGGGTGTGCTCAATTTCGCGCACGCAAGTTTCTACATGCTGGGCGCCTATCTTGCGTTTCAGGTATCCGAGTGGACCAATTTCTGGGTTGCGTTTTTGGTAGCGCCAGTTCTGGTGGCGATTCTGGGCGGCTTGTTTGAGCGCGTTGTGCTCAGAAAAACTCACAAGTTTGGTCACGTAGCGGAGCTGCTGGTGACCTTTGGACTGTCATTTGTAATTCTCGAACTGGTTCAGTTGATTTGGGGACGCACTCCTGTTGACTATAAGGTGCCCGCCGCGTTAGAAGGTTCCTTGTTCAATCTCTACAGCTCGAGCTTTCCGGTGTATCGCGCCTTCATGATGTTGGTGGCGTTTGGCATGCTCGGCAGCCTGTTTTTAATCCTCAAGAAAACCCGGATTGGCCTGGTCATCCAGGCAGCGCTGACCCATCCTGAGACCACCGAGGCGCTCGGCCACAACGTGCCGCAAGTGTTCGCGCTGGTCTTCGCAGGAGGCTGCGCTTTGGCCGCACTTGCAGGGGTGATTGGTGGCAATGCGTTTATTACCGAGCCCGGCATGGCGCAAGCTGTGGGTGCCATTATTTTTGTGGTGGTGGTGGTCGGGGGCATGGGATCGTTGGCCGGCGCGTTGATCGCCTCGCTCGTCATTGGCGTGGGGCAGACCTTCGCAGTCGGGCTCGATTGGTCGTTCATCGGTGGTCTGCAATCGCTTGGTATCGAGGTTACGCCTGAGACTTTCGGCTACCCGGTATGGAAACTCAAGATTTCGCAAGTGGCACCCATCCTGCCATATCTGTTGTTGGTGGTGATGCTGGTGGTCAGACCCAAAGGCATTATGGGAACGCGTGATGAGTAGCACTTTAAAGCCACTTCATTTCAAACCACTCAATGGCGTGCGCATTGTGGTGTGGAGCGCTTTCGCATTGGTGTTGCTGGTCATGCCGTTGGCCGCGCAGTCAAGTTTTGCATTGACATTGTTGTGCCTGACCGGCATCGCAGCGATGGCCTGCATGAGCTACAACATGCTGCTCGGTCAGGCGGGCATGCTGTCGTTTGGCCACGCCGTCTACACCGGCCTGGGCAGTTTTGTGGCCATTCACGCAATGAACAAAATCGGTGGCGGCTGGTGGTTGCCAATGTGGCTCATTCCGCTGGTCGGCGGTTTCGCGGGGCTGGCATTTGGCGCGCTGCTGGGCTTTGTGACCACGCGCAAAGCGGGCACACCGTTTTCGATGATCACGCTCGGCGTGGGCGAACTGGTATTCGCTGCAGCGCTGATGTTTCCCGAGTTTTTTGGTGGCGAAGCAGGCATCAACTCTAATCGCACTGGGGGCGCTGGCTGGTTTAAAGACTTAGGACTTACGTTTGGCCCGCAAATTCAGGTGTACTACCTGATTGCGATCTATCTTTTCGTTTGCACCGGTGCCATGTATGCGTTCACTCAAACACCGCTCGGGCGCATCGCCAATGCGGTGCGTGATAACGCAGAGCGTGCAGAGTTTGTCGGCTACGACACGCGCTGGGTGCGTTACTTAATTGTGATGGTGTCGAGCTTTTTTGCCGGCGTCGCGGGTGGATTAACGGCCATAAACGTTGAAGCAGCGACGGCCGATTTGCTGCACGGAGTGCGCTCGGGCGGCTATTTGCTGTTCACCTTCTTAGGCGGCGTGGGCTTCTTTTTCGGGCCTATTATCGGCGCCGTGTTGCTGGTGTTTGCGCTGGTCGTGTTGTCCGAATTTACCAAAGCATGGCAGCTCTATGTCGGCATAATCTTTCTCATCATGGTGGTGTTTGCGCCGGGTGGATTCTCTGCGCTCATCATGCTTAATTTGCGCCGTGTGAAATACGGTGAATGGCGCAAGATGCGCTGGCCGTACGCGGGCATGTTTGTCACCGGTTTGATCGCACTGTGGGGCTTTGCAGCGGTGGTTGAAATGGCCTATCAAGTTCAGGTGGCTGCCGGGTCGGGCAGCGCGTTGACGGTCGCGCGCATTCCTCTCGATTCAGCCAACGCAGCTTCCTGGGCGCTCGCGGTGGCGGTATTGATCGTGGGCGGCATCGCTTTTGAAGTGTCGCGGCGCAAGTTTCGACGCGTCTGGAATGCCGGCGAAGAGCGTATCGCCGAAGCGATTAAAAAAGCCGAAGCGGCGATCGTTTAGGAGCGAATGATGTACGCACTTGAATTACAAAACCTCACCAAAAATTTCGGTAAAACCGCGATTATTCGGGGTGTTAATTTAGCCGTAAAAAAAGGCGAACGGGTCGGGGTTATCGGACCGAACGGCGCAGGAAAAAGCACGCTTTTCAACCTTATCAGCGGGCGCTTCGAGCCCACTGGCGGCAGCATTAAGCTGCACGGCGAAGAAATCACTGGCAAGCGCCCGTATGAGATCAATCGGCGTGGTTTAGCGCGCAGCTTTCAAATAACCAATATCTTCTCGCGCCTGTCGGTATTCGAAAATTTGCGTTGTGCAGCGCTGTTTGCTAGCGGGCAGAAATATAGCTTCTGGAAGCCGTTGTCCAAGCTCGACGAACTGAACGACCGCACCGAGGCGCTGATGGCGTCCCTTGAGCTGAAGCGTCGTCGCGATGTTCCTGCGTCGTTGCTGACCTACTCCGAGCAGCGTGCGCTGGAAGTCGGCCTGACCATTGCCGGTGGCGGCGACGTCATTCTGCTCGACGAGCCCACGGCGGGTATGAGTCATTCCGAAACCGATCGCTTTGTGCATCTGATTCGCAGCGTGACCGTCGGCAAAACATTGTTGACGGTTGAGCACGACATGGGCGTGGTCTTTGGGCTGGCCGATCGCATCGCCGTGCTCGTATACGGCGAGGTGATTGCCTTTGACACGCCAGAAAAAGTTCGTGCTGATCCG
>JACMNN010000177.1 GCA_014378555.1 Burkholderiales bacterium
ATCTACACCTCCGGCTCGACCGGCAAACCCAAAGGCATCTTGATCCATCAGGGTGCAATCTGCCATTTTTTGCGTAGCGAAAACGCCGTTCTTGGCGTTGCCGAAACCGATCGGGTTTATCAAGGCTTTTCGGTTGCGTTCGACATGTCTTTTGAGGAGATATGGATCAGCTATCTGGTGGGTGCCACACTTTGGTTGGCCCCGCGCGAGGTCAGCGCCGATCCAGAAGCTTTGCCGTTGGCCCTAATCGAACAAAAAATCACGGTGCTGCATGCGGTGCCGACGCTGCTTGCCCTGTTCGCGCGCGATGTTCCCAGCGTGCGGCTCATCAATCTTGGTGGTGAGGCGTGTCCCGAAGCCTTGGTTGAGCGCTGGGCGCGCCCGGGTCGGCAAATATTTAATACGTATGGGCCGACCGAGGCGACGGTTTCGGCAAGCCTCGCCGAACTGCATGCGGGTCAGCCGGTCAGTATTGGGCGGCCGTTGCCCAACTACGGTTTGCTGGTGGTCGATAGCGATATCGAACACGGGCTGCGCCTGATGGCGCGGGGCGAAACCGGTGAACTGTGCATTACTGGTCCGGGCGTGGCGGCGGGGTACTTGGGGCGTCCCGAGCTGACTGCCGAAAAATTTCTGCCTAATCCTTGGTCGACCAGTCTGCTCGATACGCGCGTTTACCGAACCGGGGATCTGGCTCGCATCGATGCCGACGGCTGCGTTTATTGCCTAGGTCGAACCGATGATCAGGTAAAAATTCGCGGCTTTCGTGTCGAGCTTGGCGAAATTGAAGCGGAGCTTTGCAAGCAGCACGGCGTGGCCACCGCAGCGGTTTTGCTGCGCAAGGACGACGACATCGAGCGCCTAGTCGCCTATCTGGTGGCTGAAGGGGACGTGCCACCGCTGCCCGTTGAATTGCGTCAGGCGCTGGCGCAACGCCTGCCGGCCTACATGGTGCCGGCCCACCTCGAAACTCTGGCGGAAATGCCGCGCCTGCTGTCGGGCAAGATCGACCGCAAGGCACTGCGGGCCAGAGCACTTGATTTTTCCGGCAGCACTGCCTCCGATTCCGACACCGCGGAGTCGCCGGCCGAAGCGGTGCTATTTGCCGAGTTGGCAAAGCTGTTTCCCGGTCAGCCGATCCATCGTGACGGCGACTTCTTTACCGATCTCGGCGGACATTCGCTTTTTGCAGCAAGGCTGGCTTCAGCGCTGCGTCGGCACGGCGAGTTTGCTAGCTTTACCGTGCGCGATGTCTATCAGCAGCGCACGATTGGCCGAATTGCCGAGGTGCTGGCAGAAAGCGGCGCGCATACGCAGGTGCTCGAACCCACCTGGACCCCGCCTTCAAACGTCAAGCGCTGGCTATGCGGTGTAGCTCAGGCGCTCACCATTCCAGGGTTGGTTGCCCTACGCATGGCGCAGTGGCTGGCGCCGTTCTTTTCTTATCATTTCTTAACCGGCGACCCGGGCGACTCAATTGCGTGGGCCATTGCGGTTTCGGTGGGCGTGTTCTTGCTCGCCACAGTCGCCGAATTTGCCGTGGCCGCTGTCAGTAAATGGCTGCTTCTCGGTCGTTTGAAGCCCGGTCGCTATCCGCTCTGGGGGCGAACCTACTTTCGTTGGTGGCTGGCTGACCGCCTGATTGACGGCGCGCCGGCCTACATGCTGAGCGGCTCACCACTGTTGGTGTGGTGGCTGCGAATGCTGGGCGCGCATATCGGTCACGACACAATCATCGGGTCAGTCACGATGCGTGGCCACGATCTGGTGCGGATCGGCGACCGGGTCAGCATCGGCAGCGCCGCTAACTTTGAGAATGTGCGGGTCGAACGCGGCGAATTGGTGATCGGCAGCATTGTGCTTGGCGACGACGCGTACGTCGGCTCCTATGCCGTGCTGGAAGGCGACACGCAGCTCGGCGAGTGGGCACACCTAGACGGCCAGTCGGCCCTGAGTGATGGTCAGCGCGTGCCGACTCGACGCATCTGGCGAGGTTCACCGGCACGAGACATGGGCGCCTTCGATCCGGCATCGCTTGCACCGCGCCCGGTGCCTTCGGTTGCCCGGTTGACCCAAGAAAATATTCTCTTCGTGTTCGGCGCGTTAGCCACCGCAATTTTGTTTTTCATGCCAGTTTTTCCGGCTTTCCTGCTGATCGATTGGCTGGATGAAGGCGAATCTTGGTTTCAGACCAGCGACATCAGCCTGCAACTCATTAAGTATTTCCTACTTTCCTTTCCCGCCACGGCGGTGCTCATCGTATGCACCATGCTGCTTTCGGCCGCCCTGCGTTGGAGCATGCTGCCGCGTTTGCAGGTGGGAAGCTGGGCAATCCACAGCAATGTCTATTTTTGCCGGTGGTTGGTTAACCAGATTCAGGAGGCGAGTCTCAATGTGCTGCACGGGATTTATGCGACGGTCTATGCGCCCTTTTGGTATCGCCTGCTTGGCGCCAAGGTAGGGCGCGATGCCGAAATTTCGACCGCCCACGGGCTTATTCCCGACTTGCTCACGCTGGGTGACGAAACCTTCATCGCCGATGCCGTATTGCTTGGCGACGAGGAAATCGACGGTGGCTGGATTAGCTTGCGTCCTACCGTTGTTTCGCGGCGCAGTTTTGTCGGTAACGGCGCCTATATTCCTGATGGCACGGTGCTGCCTGAGAATGTCTTGATCGGAGTGCATTCGCGCGCACCGGAAAATGCGCAGATGCGGCCTGGCGACACTTGGCTCGGGTCGCCGCCGATCAACCTGCCCGCGCGCGAGGAGAGCAGTGGTTTTCCGGAAGCGCTGACCTTCCGCCCGTCGGGTTTGAGGCGGGTCGGGCGAGGTCTGGTGGAAGCGTTCCGTATTGTTACGCCGCACGCAGCGGTGATTGCGGTCGGCTACACCGTTGTACTCAACCTTATGCCATTGGCCGGAGCCGGTGCATGGGGGGCGGTTTTCTGGCGCTTACAAATCGCGGGCCTGCTCTACGGCGTGGGCGTCTTCGCCTTTGTCGTGGTTCTCAAATGGCTGCTGATCGGGCGCTACAGCAAACGGGCGCAGCCGATGTGGACACCGTTTGTCTGGCTCTCCGAGGGGGTGACCAACCTTTATGAGGGCATCACTGTGCCCAACTTTATGCGCTACCTGCGAGGCACACCGTGGCTGCCGGTCGCGCTGCGATTACTGGGCTGTCATATTGGGCGCGGCGTCTACTTGGATACCACTGACTTCACCGAGTTCGATTGCGTCCATATCGGCGATTACAGCGAACTGAATGCGCTTACCTCTCCGCAGACTCATTTGTTCGAAGATCGCATTATGAAGATCGACCATGTCCGCATCGGTCGCTTCGTATCGTTGAGTCCGCGCGGTGCCGTTCTCTACAGCGCAGAGGTCGGCGACAACGCGCGCCTTGGGCCGCTCACGTTGGTGATGAAGGGCGAAAGCATACCCGCGGCGTCGCGCTGGCATGGCTGCCCAGCGGTGCCAGTCCAATAAAGCTAAGCGGATGAAATTCAGCGCACCGCTGGGCAGTCCGGTTGGGCTGCATCTGCTGTCGGTGCCTATGCCGAAGGCAGGCACCCGCGACGACGCTCGCCTGCGCATCCGCACGGCGCTGAAAGCTAGGCTGCGCGAGCTGTTAGGCGATTGTGGCGTTGATGCGCTGCTGCGCTCGATGCCAGGCCAAGCGGTTTGCTTGGCTGCTCCGTTCGCGCATATCGGACTGTCGATTAGCCATGAGCCCGGCCTTTCGGTCGCCGCCATCAATCTGGCAGGCCCGGTCGGCATTGATCTAATGTGCTTGCACACGCCTTTGCCCGACATGGCAACGTTGGCGATAGATTATCTTGGGCCAGCTGTTTGCGACGCTATTCAGCAGCATCCCACCGATGGTCGGACAGAAGTTTTTGCGAGGGCGTGGACTGCACACGAAGCTTGTTTGAAATGCCTGCACCTGCCGCTCGTCGAATGGACGCCTGAACTGGCGAAAAAACTTGCCACTTGCCGCTGGATGGCAATCGAGACTGCGCCGGGTGTGGTCGCGTCGGTCGCTATTGGTCGACCAGAAGCGTTCGGCGCGGGTGCGCTTTAAATCTACCGCGCAAACGCGATGGCTTGTTGGCTTTCCGGGTCGAACAAAACAGCCGCGGCGACATCTACCGCAAGCTCGACGTCTTCACCTCCAAGCGCCGCGCCCGGATGCAGGCGACACACGCAGCGCGCGCCACCCAGCGTGGTGAACAGCAGCGTGTCAGCCCCGGTGGATTCCGCCAAATCAACCGGCACCGTCAACCGCGAACCTCTGCCCTGCATGCGTCCGGCGTCGGTCATGTGTTCGGGGCGCAAGCCGAGCAATACGGAGGTGCCGGCCTCAGGGATCGTTGCCAAATCCGACAAATTGAAGCCAAGCAATGGCAACCGCGCGACTTGCGTCGTCGATTCATCAACGGCGCGGCCCACCGAAAGCTCAGCGCACAGCACGCCGTCATTGACCGCCAGCGTCACCGGGATCAGGTTCATCGGAGGCGAGCCCATGAAACTTGCAACAAAGGTGTTCACTGGCCGGTTGTAGATCTCGTCGGGCGTGCCGAACTGTTGCACCACGCCGTCTTTCATCACCGCGATTTTGTCGCCGAGCGTCATCGCTTCGATTTGATCGTGCGTGACGTAGACCGTGGTGATACCGAGCCGCTTGTGTAGCAGCTTGATTTCGCTGCGCATCTCAACGCGCAGCTTGGCATCCAGATTTGACAGCGGCTCGTCGAATAGAAATATTTTTGGCTCTCGGGCAAGCGCTCGACCCATAGCTACGCGCTGGCGCTGCCCGCCGGAGAGCTGCGCTGGTTTGCGATCTAGCAGCGCCTCGATCTGCAACAACTTGGCAACACGGGCAATGGTTGCGTTCTGCTCGACTTGAGGCACCTTGCGCAGCGACAAGCCGAACGCGATGTTGTCGCGCACGCTCATCGACGGATACAGCGCGTAGCTCTGAAACACCATCGCGATATCGCGATCTTTGGGCGGCAGATCGTTGACCCGCTTGCCGTCCATCACGATGTCCCCCTCGGTCACCGTTTCCAGACCAGCGATCATATTAAGCAGGGTGCTTTTGCCGCATCCTGAGCCACCGACCAGAATCAAAAACTCACCGTCGGCAATATCGAGATTGATACCCTTGAGTACCTCAATATTTTTGCCGAAAGTTTTGCGAATATTGTGGATGCCGAGACTTGCCATGTGCGCTGCTTAACCCTTTACCGCGCCAGCCGTGAGGCCGCGCACAAAATATTTTCCGGCGACGATGTACACCAGCAACGTGGGCAGCCCGGCGATGATCGCTGCGGCCATGTCAACGTTGTATTCTTTAACACCGGTAGAGGTGCGCACCAGATTGTTCAGCGCCACGGTAATAGGCTGCGAATCAGCGCCAGCAAACACCACGCCAAACAAAAAGTCATTCCATATTTGGGTGAACTGCCAAATGATGCAGACCATAAAAATTGGGCCGCTGATCGGCAACAGGATGCGCCAGAAAATCACGAAAAATCCTGCACCATCGACGCGCGCCGCCTTGATCAATTCACCCGGAACACCCAGGTAGTAGTTACGAAAAAACAGGGTGGTGAAGGCGAGCCCATAAACCACATGAACCAAAATCAAACCAAACATCGAGCCCGATAGCCCGATGGCGCCCAAGGTACGCGCCATGGGTAGCAGCACCACCTGAAACGGAATAAAGCAACCGACCAGCAGCAGCGTGAACAATGCGTCCGAGCCGCGAAATCGCCAGTGCGTCAGTGCGTAGCCATTAAGCGCGCCGACCAAGGTCGAGATCAACACCGAAGGCACGGTCATCAATAGCGAGTTTAGAAAAAACGGCTTCAAGCCGTCGCAACGCACGCCCGAACACGCGGTGCCCCACGCCTTGAGCCACGGAGCGAAGGTGGGTGCATGCGGTGCGGCAATCAAACTGCCGTCGCGAATTTCATCGAGCGTTTTTAGCGAAGTGGCCAGCATCACCCACATCGGCGCCAGCGCATACAGCGCGGCAAGAATCAGTATGCCGTAGAGAAACACACGCGAGATGATGTTCATCGATCGCGCCCTGCTCTGGCCTCGGCATACATCAGCGGCACCATCACCGCCATGATGGTCATCAACATCATCACCGCACTCGCCGCACCCACGCCCAACTGGCCGCGAGTGAACGAAAACTGGTACATAAAAATCGCCGGCACATCGGACGATGTGCCGGGACCGCCGCCGGTGAGCGCCATGACCAGATCAAAACTTTTGATCGCGATGTGGGCGAGGATCAAGGTCACCGAGAAAAAAACCGGGCGTAGCGTGGGGATGATGATGCGTCGATAAATCATCGGTAGGGATGCCCCATCCACCTGTGCGGCCTTGATCACTTCACTGTCAACACCGCGCAATCCAGCAAGAAACAACGCCATCGCAAATCCTGCGCTCTGCCACACCCCCGCGATTACGACGGTATAAATTGCCTTGTCGGGATTGATCAGCCAGTCAAACGTGAAGCTCGCCCAACCCCATTGCTGCACGATGCGCTCCAGGCCCAACCCCGGATTGAGCAGCCATTTCCACGCGGTGCCGGTGACAATAAAAGACAGCGCCATCGGGTACAAATAAATGGCGCGAAGAAAGCCTTCACCACGAATTTTCTGGTCGAGCATGATGGCCAGCAGCAAACCAATCACCGCGCTGAACACGATGAACAGCGTTCCGAAGATTGCGAGATTTTTGGCGCTGGTCCAGAAGCGGTCGTTGTCGAACAACTGCTCGTAACGCTCGAGGCCCGCCCACTCCCAGTTCGGCAGCAAGCGCGACTCGGTAAACGAGAGCGCGATGGTGATCAGAATGAAACCGTAGACGAAGATCAGGCTCGTCACGAGCGTGGGCGATAAGACTAGCTTGGGCAGCCAGCGGTCGGCGTTTCCTGAGGTCATAGTGACATCTTCGTCGGGAAATCCCCTCTCCCGCAGCGCGGGAGAGGGTTAGGGTGAGGGCGATTGCGTTGCAAATTCAGTTGGCTCCGGCGGTCACCGCCCTCACCCGCCCTGTCGGGCACCCTCTCCCGCGCGCGGGA
>JACMNN010000026.1 GCA_014378555.1 Burkholderiales bacterium
ACGAAAGTTTGAGTGCGGTGTACGGTCGCAACACATTGCCCGCAGCGGCAGTCGGTGGCAAACCATCGGCGCCAACAATCGACAACGATGCGCGCCAGGTGCGGTTCAAAATTAACTCGACCGGATCTTTGCTCGTTGGCAGGGTGAACTCATGCGCACCACCGCAGCTCTGCCACGGGAAGCGCTTCCACACCACGTCGCCCAAAATATTGGCCGCCTGCTGCGCCTGGCGAATTCGCTCATCAGGAATCGGCGCGGCAAACACCGGCGAATGCGTCATGCCGGTCGCCGAATCATCAATACGATCCAGCAGTTGCCGCGCGATACGGAAGGTCGATGGCACCGCACCTCCCGCGTCACCAGAATGCACGCCTTCGGTCAGCATGCGCACCGTCATGGTGCCGTTAACAAGGCCGCGCAGCGATGTTGTCGCCCACAGCTCGTCGTAGCTGCCAGCGCCCGAGTCGAGTGCGACCACGAGGCCGACGTCGCCCATGCGCGGTGACAACAAATCAAGATAGGGCGGCAAGTCGAACGAACCCGATTCTTCGCACGTTTCAATCAAGCCGAAGCAACGTGGGCGCGAAACATTTTCGGCGTCGAGTGCAAGTACCGCGGCAAGTGTTGCAAACACCGCGTAGCCGTCATCGGCACTGCCGCGGCCGTAAAGTTTTCCATCTTCAATCAGCGGCGTCCACGGGCCAGAATCATCGCGCCACCCGGCCATTTCCGGCTGCTTATCAAGGTGCCCATAAAGCAAAACCGTTTTGCCGTTAGCTTTAGTGCCAGTGCCGGGAATGTCAAAAAACAACACCGGGGTGCGGCCCTCCAGCGTGATGATTTCCAGCGTCATGTTTTTTACTGGCTGTGCGGCAACGAACTTTTGTGCCTGCTCAATGGCGAGTTGAATTTGTCCAGCACGCTTCCAGTCGGCTTCAAACGCGGGAGACTTCGACGGCAGCTTGACGTAGTCGATTAACTGCGGAACGATGTCGTCGTCCCAAAGCTTGGTGACACGACGCAGGATTGCGGACGATTGATCGGCGTTGAAAGGGGAAGTGTCGGGGCGTGCGGTCATGATGGCTCCAATAAGCTGTGCGAGTTGCGTTATGAGGAAAGTTTGGGTTGATAGTCGACTGAAGGCAAGCCTGCGAAGTGGGCGTCACAGGTCACAAGCGTTGCATCAATTTCAAGGGTGGCTGCGTAGATGAGCGCATCAACAGCGGCCAGCCCGTGCTCAAGCGCTAGTTCAGCGCCGCGAAGGGCTATGACTTCGTTGAGCGGTAAGAGCTTGCACCGACGCGTTGCACTAAGTGCTGCTGACGCGCCGACATCATTGAGCCGTCGCAGACACCAGCGATACATCTCGAACTGCACCGGCGAGGGTACGGTGATGTTGTCCTCATCGTTCCACAACGGAAGGTAGTGTCTGCCTGTGTTGGTGAGCTGAAGCACTTCAATCCACACACAGGAATCTAGGACGATCAAGGCGTAAAGCGTTTGTGCGTGGCGTCCGCCGTATTGGCCGCCCACTTAAGGCGCGCATCAACGGCGGCGCGCAGCTCGGGGTCGTCATTCAAGTCGCTGCGATCCCGCTCGAATGGCTCGGTCACATGACTGGCGATGCCCGCAATGTCCTTCATGCTGCGCTGCGGCACCACACGAAGTGACCCGCCAATTTGAATGAAATCAAGTTTCTGGCCGGGTTTGAGATTCATAGACTCCCGGATTTCCTTCGGAATCAGTATCTGGAACTTGCTGGAAAGGGTGGCGGAAGACATACTCTTACCAATTTCTGATCGATGCGATTAATGTAATTGTACTTGCCTGACCTATTGATCAGAAATCATTGCAGCGCCGTAGATCGGAACGCTTGCAGTTCCGACGAACGCATTAACCAGTCAGCACCTGCAACCCCTGCACTGCAGAAAAATCCCGGTCGTGCGTAACCAGTGCGGCAGCCCCTATTTCCAGCGCCGTCGCCAGTTGCAAGGCATCTGGCAGTTTGAGCCGATATTGGGCGCGTAGTTGCGCCGCCAGGCTGGCAATTGGTGCGGTTACGGGTACCACGCGATAGGTGTTGAGCGCCGTCTCGAAGCGTTTGGCCAGCGTGGTTTGACCGGCTTTGCAGGGACCGGTGAGAACTTCCGCCAGCGCAATGGTGGAAAGCGCCAATTCGACTTCGCCCGCCGCTGCTGCCTCGAACAGTCCGGCAAACTTTGAAGCGAATGTCGGATGATCTTCAAGCATGTAAATCCACGGCGCTGTGTCGACCAGCACCATAGCGCCGACCGGGAGATTGCCCCAACGAACTGCTGCTGGCGCATGCGACTGCGTCGCTACGGCACCCAGGGCAGCTGCAGCACTGGTTTTGCGCGGGCCCGGCACGTCTCAGTCGTCCCACTCGTCGCGCAGTTTTGCCACCGTTTTTGCCGGATCGTTGCCCCACAACCCGCGCCCCGCACCGCGCAGCGCGAGGATGCCGGCGCTGGCCTGCGAACGCTGCTGCTGCGCCTGCCATTGCGCGACGGGCACTACAACCGCCACAGGCTTGCCGTGGCGCGTGATAACGCTGGTTTTGCCCGCTACGGCTTCGGACGCGATGTGCGGCAATTGCGCCCGAGCCTGCTCTAAGCCGTAAGTTGTGGATTTCATAGACTTTATGAATTTGGCTAATCTGTACAAACTGTACGGATTATAGCTAGCGCAGTAGGTCGGAACGCTTGCGGTTCCGCCGATCGCGTGAGTTGTGCATTGCATCGATCTAGTTTTTCCGTACGCTCGGCGCGGGCCATGGCCAGGTCAGCAGCGAGGCGAGCTAGCGCAGTAGGTCGGACCGCTTGCGGTTCCGACGAACGCGTTAACCCGTCAGCACCGAGGTGATCTAACGCATCCAGCTAGTGCTTTTTGGGCGTCCGGTAAGCGATAGCGTTGCCACCGCGGGTGTCGTGTCTGCAACCAGCTTTCCTCGTCGAAAGACCTTCAACCGCGTAGCCCGCAACCGAATCGCCTCGATCGGGTCGCGCGCCTGCAGCAGCATGAAGCTCGCATCACAACCCACCTCAAGACCGTAGCCTTCAAGATGCATCACTTTCGCAGCATGAGTCGTCACCGCGTCAAAGCAGCGCCGCATGCCGTTCTGGCTGGTCATTTGCGCCACATGCAGGCCCATGTGTGCGACCTCCAGCATGTCGGCCGAACCGAGGCTGTACCAAGGATCCATCACGCAGTCGTGGCCGAAGGCGACGTTGACGCCTGCTGCCATCAGTTCGGGCACGCGTGTCATGCCGCGTCGTTTGGGGTAGCTGTCGTTCCTGCCTTGTAGCGTGATGTTGATGAGCGGGTTGGCGATGACGCTGACGCCACTTTCTGCAATCAATGGCAAGAGCTTACTGACGTAGTAGTTATCCATGGAATGCATGGAGGTGCAGTGCGAGCCGGTAACCCGACCTTGCAGTCCGAGGCGTTGTGTTTCGAAGGCAAGCGTTTCAATGTGGCGGGACATTGGATCGTCGGATTCATCGCAATGCATGTCGACTAATTTGCCTCGCTCTGCGGCAATTTCGCACAGCAGCTTGACGCTTGCCGCGCCCTCGCTCATCGTTCGTTCGAAATGCGGAATACCGCCGACCACATCAACCCCTTTGTCGAGCGCGCGTTTCAGGTTTTCAACGCCGCCCGGTGAACGCAACACGCCGTCTTGCGGAAACGCTACGAGCTGCAGGTCGAGATAGGGGGCAACGCGTCTTTGAACATCAAGCATCGCGTCAACTGCCAGCAAACTCGGGTCGCTGGTATCGACATGCGCGCGAATCGCCAGCAGGCCTTTGCCGACCGCCCAGTCGCAGTAGGTCAGGGCGCGCTCAATCAGCGCGTCGCCAGTCAGCTGCGGCTTCAGTTCGCCCCACAGCGCGATGCCCTCAAGCAAGGTTCCGCTGGCGTTCACGCGCGGCAGGCCGTAGCTCAGTGTCGCGTCCATATGGAAATGTGGATCGACAAAATGCGGTGCGATAAGCAGGCCGGCGGCGTCCACAATTTGTTGTGCAGGCGTTGCGTCGATGTGCGGCGCGACCTCTACGATGCGACCGTTCTGAACGGCAATAGATAGGCCGGTTCGTCCGTCGGGCAGAGTGGCATTGGTAAGTAGCAGATCAAGCATTGGGTGACATCTCAGGAATAGATTTTTGTAGGCGCGGTCGCCGCTGGCTTATTTATCGCTCGCCCTTGCGATAAGGTTTCATGAGCGCTTGCGGATAGGCGGCCTTCCGTGCCACCAGCACCAGCGCCAGAATCGACAGTACGTAAGGCAACATTAGGTAGACCTGATAGGGCAGTGCTGCATCACCCGCCTGTTGCAGGCGCAGTTGCAGCGCATCAAAAAAAGCGAACAGTAACGCGCCAAGCAGCGCCTTGCCCGGTCGCCATGCGGCAAACACCACCAGCGCCACACAGATCCAGCCGCGACCGTTGACCATATTGAAAAAGAACGCGTTGAACGCGGACAGCGTGAGAAACGAGCCGGCGACGCCCATCAACGCCGACCCTGCGACGATCGCCCCGGTGCGTACCCATGCCACAGAAACGCCTTGACCTTCGGCCGCCTGCGGGTTCTCGCCGACCATGCGTACCGCAAGGCCAACGGGGGTGCGATAAAGCAGGTAGCTAATGACGGGCACCAGCACCAAGGCCAATAGCGTCAACGAAGTCTGCGCGTCGAGCACTGGAATGGGCAGCCAGTCCATCGGCGCGAAGGGCGTGATGGTGGGCGGTGTGCTCACTTTCGGAAAACTCACTCGATAGCCGTAGTAGCTCAATGCGGTGGCGAGCATGGTGATGCCAAGCCCGGACACATGTTGCGACAGCGCAAGTCCAACGGTGAGCCACGCGTGCAACAGGCCAAACGCTGCGCCGGTGAGCGCGGCGACGCACACGCCCATCCACAGCGGCGCGCCCGCATACACCGCGAGCCAACCGGCGAAAGCGCCCGCGACCATGATGCCTTCGATGCCAAGATTGAGCACGCCTGCGCGCTCGCACAACAGCACGCCCAGTGTGCCGAGAATGAGCGGCGTGGCGATTCGCAGCACAGCTATCCAGAATGACACATTGCTGAGTAGGTCGAGAATGTCGGTCATTTCAGTCGCACACGATATTGCGTGAGCAGGGTTGCTACCAGTACCGACAACAACGACGTGGCCACAATTACGTCGGCGATGTAGGTGGGCACGCCGATGGCGCGGCTCATGCTGTCGGCACCGACCAGCACGCCCGCTACAAACACGCTGGCCGCGAGCACGCCGATGGGGTGCAGACCGGCCAGCATCGCAATCACGATGCCGCTATAGCCGTAGCCCGGCGACATGTCGAGCGTGACGTAGTTGGTTCGCCCTGCCACTTCGATGGCTCCAGCAAGACCAGCGAGCGCGCCAGAGAGCATCGCCACCAGCACCACCGTACCGGTCACCGGCACGCCAGCAAACGCCGCTGCGCGGGCGTTGGCACCCACCGCGCGAATAGAAAATCCGACCGTCGTGTATTTGAATATCGCCCACAACATTACGGCCAACGTGGTGGCCCAGATCAGGCCGGTGTGAACACGCGTTCCGTCAATTAGTTTGCTGAGTTCAAGCTCGCCATTGAGCGCAACGCTCTGCGGCCAGCCCATCGCGGTGGGGTCTTTCATCGGGCCGTCGAGCATGGCCGAGACAAGCAGCAACACGATGAAATTAAGCAACAAGGTGGTGACCACTTCGTCCACGCCAAGCCGCGTTTTGAGCAGTGCTGGCCCTAGCAACAACAGCGCACCGGCCATTGCGGCGGCCATCATCATCAGCGGAAATACAATCCACGGCGACCATTCAAGGCCAGTGCCACCGTGCAATCCGCCCACGGCAATTGCGGCAAGCGCACCGACGTAGAGCTGGCCTTCAGCGCCGATATTAAACAGCCTCGCCTTAAAGGCGACAGTGGCAGCGAGCCCAGTCAGGATCAGCGGCGTGGCGCGGGTCAGCGTTTCGCTCAGGGCAAAAACTGAGCCGAAGCCGCCCTGCAGCAGCAACACGTAAGTCTTGCCAACCGGCGCGCCCGCCCACAGCACGAGCAACGCGGTGACCACCAGCGTTACGGCGATGGCGGCAACGGGCGCGATGAGCATGAGAATCGCAGAGGACTCGCCGCGTTTTTCTAGTCGCATGAATTAAACGCCGTGCAGCCAGGCAGATCAAGATCGACACTCATGGCTTGGCCCCCGCCATCGCCAAGCCAATCGACTCACGCGTCCAGTCAGACGACGGTCGCGCGTCGGTTAACCGGCCCGAGTGCATCACTGCAATTCGATCGCCCAGCACCATCACCTCGTCGAGATCATCAGAGATCACCAGCACCGCGGCACCCGCATCACGTGCGGCAATCAGTTGCTGCTGCACGAATGCCACCGCGCTAATGTCCAGCCCCCAGCTCGGCTGATGCGCGATGATCAGGCGTGCAGCGGGCATGCCGTCTGGTGCAAGCAACGCCCGTCCCAAAATGAGCTTCTGCATATTGCCGCCGGACAGGGACCGCGTCGGCACCAGCGCGCCACCGCCGCGCACATCAAAGCGCTCGACGATGCGGTTTGCATGGGCGCGCGCAGTACGTCTGCGCACCCACAACCATTTTGAAAATGTGGCGCTGCGCAACCGCTCGGATAGCGCGTTCTCCCACACAGGCAGGTCGCCAATAACGCCAATGGCGTGACGATCCTCTGGGATACGGGCAACGCCTATCGCCACTAATTGTTCGGGCGATGGCGGTAGTGGCTTGCCTAGCAGCTGCACCGATCCGCTGGTCGCGCGTTGAGTGCCGCAAAGTAGTTCTGCGAGTGCGGTCTGACCGTTGCCAGACACCCCGGCAATCGCCACGATTTCGCCGCCTCGCAAGGTCAGGGACACTTGCTGTAATCGTTCCCTATTTTTGGTGTCGGTGCTCACGTCGGCAATGACGCACACTTCAGACGATACGTGTGTCGACGGCTTTTTCTGCGGCGCGTTGACGCCGTGGCCGACCATCCAAAGCGCGAGCTGGGCCTGCGTGACATCAGCGGCCGCGGCTTGCGCCACCAGCTTGCCGCTGCGCAACACCGCAACCCGCGTTGACACCCGCAACACCTCGGCCAGCTTGTGGCTGATGAAAATGATGGAGAGCCCTTGCGCCACCATCTGACCCAGCGTGTCGAAAAGCGCTTCGCTTTCGTTGGGCGTGAGTACCGCAGTGGGCTCATCCAGAATCAAAATGCGCGCCCCGCGATACAGCGCTTTAAGAATTTCCACGCGCTGGCGCTCGCCCACGGTCAACGTGCCAACACGAGCGTCCGGTGTTACCGGCAAGCCAAAGCGGTTTGCTACATCTAGTAGTTTTTGTCGGGCAGCGCTACGTCGGGAAAAGGGCAACCAGAGGGGCTCCGAGCCCAGCAGTACGTTGTCAAGCACACTTAGGTTGTCGGCGAGCGTGAAGTGCTGATGCACCATGCCGATACCCGCGGCGAGTGCTGCCTTTGGATTGCCGCGTGGCAGCGGTTGTCCAAACACTTCAATTTCGCCCGCATCGGCCACATAGTGTCCGAACAGGATCGACATGAGCGTGGATTTACCTGCGCCGTTTTCGCCTAGCAGCGCCAAGACTTCGCCTGCTTTCAGGTCAAGCGAGATGTCGTCGTTGGCAATCAGTGCGCCGAAGCGTTTGCTGATGTGGCGTAAGGAGAGGACGTAGGGAGAGGCTGTCACTTGAGTTTTCTTGAATCTTCGAGATTTGTTGGTTCTGCATCAAACCGCCACCCTCACCCCAACCCTCTCCCGCTTGCGGGAGAGGGGGCCAGAAACGCCGTGCCAACAAGACGGTGGAGGGCTACTTCGCCGTCGACTTAGGCGTGGTGTCGTCGACTTTCACGGTGAATTTTCCGGACAAAATGTCTGCTTCTTTCGCTGCCACTTTTTTTACGATTTCTGCGGGTACTTTGGTCGAAAACGTGCCAAGTGGCGCGAGCTCCGAGCCCTTGAATTTCATAGTTGAGAATTTGCCGTAATCGGCAGCAACAAACTTTCCGGTCTTCACCAGTTTCAGCGCTTCGTCAATGCTTGGCTCCATGTTCCACAAAGCTGAAGCCACCACCGTGTCGGGGTATTTGTCCTGCGTATTGATCACGTTGCCAATGGCAAGCTTGCCTTTTTCTTTGGCTGCGTCGCTCACCCCAAATCGCTCCGCATAGAGCACGTCGGCGCCTTTGTCGATCATCGCGAAGGTGGCCTCTTTAGCTTTTGGTGGATCGAACCAGCTGTTAATAAAGCTGACCGTAAATTCGACTTTCGGATTGGTTTCTTTGGCACCGGCCATGAAAGCATGCATCAGACGGTTCACTTCAGGAATCGGAAAGCCGCCGACCATACCAATTTTGTTTGACTTGGTCATGCCGCCCGCGATCATGCCGCTCAAATAGGCGGGCTCCTGAATGTAGTTATCAAACACACTGAAATTTGGGGCTTGCGGCTTGCCGCTGGATCCCATCAAAAACGACACTTTGGGCGAGTCTTTAGCCACTTTACGAGCAGCTGCTTCAACCGCAAACGCTTCGCCCACTATGAGCTGATTGCCACCTGCGACATACTCTCGCATGACGCGCTCGTAGTCTGCGTTAGCAACGTTTTCGGTCGCTTTGTATTCGATGTCACCGCGAGCTTCTGCCGCCTTCAATGCTTTGTGAATGCGGCTCACCCATTGCTGCTCAAACGGCACGGTATAGATGGCCGCAACCTTTAATTTGGCTTGCGCGAACGTCAGGCCCGGCATGGCGAGCGTGGCTAACGCGGCGATGGCAGTAGTGTGAATAAGAAGTTGTCGACGTTTGTTCATGCGGGGCTCTTGTTGATTGAGTGGACTAGAAAAGGTTTATGTTGTCACTGGGGCGTAGGTTCACGCAGGAGCGGTTTGCTGCGACCGGAGTCGCGATGTTTTGCGTTGTCGCGGCCTGCCACTCCTACGGTCTAAATAAATTTATTTAGTTCCGAAAATCCGGTCGCCTGCATCGCCCAGCCCCGGCAAAATATAGCCGTGGCTGTTAAGTTCACGGTCGATGGCTGCGGTGTAAATGGCCACGTCAGGGTGTACCGCTTGAAACGCTTTGATGCCTTCGGGGCAAGTCAAAAGACACACGAATTTAATCGATTTTGGCCCTGTTTCTTTGATCCGTTCCACCGCGGCAATCGCCGTGTTTCCGGTGGCCAGCATTGGGTCAACCACGATCACATCGCGCTCATGCATGTCGCCCGGTAGCTTGAAATAATACTCAATGGCGGTGAGTGTTTTAGGGTCACGGTACAGACCGATGTGGCCGACGCGCGCACCCGGCACGACGCTCAGCATGCCTTCAAGAATGCCGGTGCCTGCGCGCAGGATCGAAACGAAAACAAGTTTCTTGCCGTCGATCACTTTCGCTTTCATCGGCTCGAGCGGCGTTTCGATGTCGATCTCCTGCATGCTCACGTCGCGGGTAACTTCATACGCCATGAGCATGGCCAGCTCATTAAGAAGACGGCGGAAGCTGTTGGTGCTGGCGTCCTTGCGGCGCATCAGCGTGAGCTTGTGCTGGACTAGAGGATGGTCGATTAG
>JACMNN010000178.1 GCA_014378555.1 Burkholderiales bacterium
GGTCAGCCAATCGGTGGCTTTGGCCTCGGCATCACGCGCCCCGGCAAGCTCCAGCGGCAACATCACGTTTTCAAACGCAGTGAGCGCCGGCAACAACTGAAACGACTGAAACACAAATCCCACCGAACCTTGGCGCCGCTTGGCCAGCGCGTCCTCGGACAGCGTGCTCACCACCTCGCCGTTCCAGGCCACGCTACCCGTATCCGGGCGATCCAGCCCCGCGAGCAGGCCGAGCAAGGTGGTTTTGCCCGATCCGGACGCGCCGACGATGGCTAGCGTGTCGCCCGCCGCCACCGTGAGCGAAACGTCGTCGAGGATGGTGAGTTTGCGATCGCCTAGCGGCACTACCCGCGACAAGTGGTCGGCGGCGATGGCGGGTGGGGCGTTGGTGGTGGGCACGGTGGTTGTGGAAATGGGTTGCGGCATGTGACTAAGGGAATTGTTTGCTGAACCGATGGCCCAACGTATCGAGACGAAGTACGAATCTAGAATGATTATGATGATGACAGAACAAACGCCCCTCCGGTTCCAGCGATGGCTCAGGCTTTCTTTAGCGGCGGCGTTTGCGGCTTTGACCTTGCTCGGCGCAGCTTACGCAAAGCCAGCGCTTATTCTGGTCGTTGGCGACTCGCTCTCCGCTGGCTACGGCTTGACTGCGGGCGAAGGTTGGGTTGATTTGCTGGCAAAAAAGCTGGTGCGCGAAAAAATTTCAGCCGGCGTCACCAATGCCAGCATCAGCGGCGACACCACAGCCGGCGGGCTAAGTCGCTTGCCCACGCTGCTGTCTAAGCACAGGCCGACGCATGTGGTGATTGAGCTGGGTGGCAATGACGGCCTGCGCGGCTCGCCGGTGGCAGCGGCCAAAGCGAATCTGCTGAAAATGACCGAGCTGTCGAAGGCCGCGGGTGCAAAAGTGCTGATCGTCGGCATGCAGATGCCACCGAATTTCGGGTTAAGTTACACCGCGCAGTTTGAGGCAATGTATGCCGATACTGCGAAGGCCACCGGCTCGGCGCTGGTACCGCGGTTTCTTGAAAAAATTGGCGCTGATTTGTCAAAGTTTCAGCCAGACCGTATTCATCCGATAGCCGCCGCACAACCGGCGTTGCTGGATACGGTGTGGCCCGCGCTAGTCACGTTGTTGAAATGACCGGCTCCCCGAACGCCGGGATGGCAACGGCACTTGAAGTTGAGCACTATCCCGACATCATCGACGCCCGCAGCGAAGGCGAATATGCCGAAGACTTCATCCCCGGCGCGATCAATCACCCGGTACTAAATAACGAACAGCGCGCTCGCGTCGGCACGCTCAATAAGGTGGCCTCCGCGTTCGAGGCCAAGCGCTTGGGTGCGGCGCTGGTGTCGCGCAATATCGCGAACATGTTGGAGGCGCATTTTGCGGACAAGCCGCGTGACTGGGCGCCGCTGATTTATTGTTGGCGCGGCGGCAAACGTTCGCGTTCTTTAACGCTGGTACTGCGCGAAATTGGCTTTAAGGCGGTGCAGCTCGACGGCGGCTACAAAGCCTATCGGGCGCGCGTGGCACAGGAGTTAACCGAACTGCCGAAGCGCTTCAGCTACGTCACGATTTGCGGCTGCACCGGCACCGGTAAAACCGCACTTTTAATAGCGTTGCGCGACTCGGGTGCGCAGGTCATTGACCTTGAAGGTTTGGCCAATCACAAAGGTTCGCTGTTGGGCGAACACGTTGCCACCAAGCAGCCGACGCAAAAGCGCTTCGACAGTTTGCTGTGGTCGGCGTTGCGTTCGCTCGACCCCGCGCGTCCCGTGTTTGTTGAATCCGAAAGCAAGAAGATCGGCATGGTGCAAATGCCCGAATCGATGCGCGAACAAATGGCGGTGGGTGAGTGCGTTTGGCTCGATGTTCCGATCGCGGCGCGGGTCGCGCATTTGCGCGCCGAGTACGAACATTTTGTGGCCGATCCAGCGCTGCTGATGCAAAAACTCGCGCCGTTGAAGGTGCTGCGCGGCGGCGACATGCTTGCGCGTTGGCAGACGCTGGCGAGCGCAGGAAACATTGACGGCGTGGTCGAATCGCTGTTGGTCGATCACTATGATCCGCTGTACACCACTGCGATTACACGCAACTATCCAACGCTTGCGACCGCGCGACATGTAGCCATCGGCGAGCTGACGCCGAGCGCGCTGCGTCACGCGGCGAGCGCGTTGGCTCCATCGCCCTCGCGCTAGAAGCAGCTTTCCGCGACCTCGGTGTCAAGACCACATAAGGCTAAACAGCTTTTCGCTGAAAGCCGCATTGCAATGAGCTTTAGTTCGAATAAATCAAATAATCAACTGTAGATAAAAACCGTCACAATGCCCAATTTACATAAGGCTCTCGAGTAAAAGCTGATGGCTGATTCTGCTGCCGAAAACCGTCTTCTCGCCATAGATCTCGCCCGTGGTCTAGCCATGTTGGGCGTGGCTTTGGTCAATGTCCATGCGTTTGCAGCGACTTGGTCGTCGCTGTACGGATTGGACATGGCCGATTCAGTCGCAGACGTCATCGCCGAAACGGTGAATGCGCTGCTGTTCACTCACCGATCTTATCCCGTGTTGTCGTTTTTGTTTGGCGCGGGGTTGGCGCTGCAATGGTCGCATTTGCCGGCGCATACGCGTCAGCCGTCGCAGTTGCGCGGACGGTTGTGGGCGCTGCTCGCCATCGGCGTGACGCACGGGTTGCTGCTGTGGCCGGGCGACGTGTTGACCACCTATGCAATGTTGGGGTTGCTCATCGTCGGCCTGCTCAAATTTGACAACCGCGTGACGCTAGGCTTGTTGGTGGCTGTCTACACGCTGACTGCCGCGCTCTACGTAAGCATTGGCGTGGCCATGATCGCGACGCAGAGCGAGCCCTATCCCGCCCTTGAAACTGTGGCATCGTTTGCCGCCAGCAGTTTTACGACTGCGCTGTCGCTTCACCCCGGCGAGTATCTTGAGCGGGGTCTGGTGCAAATTCTCGTTTCCGACTTCTGGGGCCATGCGTTGCTTGGCATGTGGGCCGCGCGCTCGGGCGCTCTACAACGATTTTTGGCGGCGCCGTTGGCACGGCCTGCAATCGTGATGGTCGGCGCATTGCTGTTCGTCGCGGGCTCCGCAACCGAGTTGATCGCGGCGCAGTACGGTGGATGGAACGGGCTCACCAATGACGATTTTGGCTACGGCCTGATGACCATGGCGCTGCTGCCCGCAAGCCTCGGCGGGCTGTGGTTGTGGCTCACAGTGGCGGCATGCTGGGCGCGCAGTCGTTTCGCCGCAAGCACGCTGGCAACCCTGGTCATCGCGGCCGGGCGCGCGCCGCTCACGCAGTTCATCGGCCAGTCGCTAGTATTCGCCGTGCTGTTCAATAAAAGCCTTATCGGCTGGTACGGCGAGCTGGGACGAGGCGCCTATTCGGCCATTGCGTTGACCACCTATTTGCTGCTCTGCGCCTTCATCCGCGCCTGGCTCGCGAGCGGCCATACCCACGGCCCGATGGAAAATGTCTGGCGGCGATTGACAAATTTTGTTTCGCCGCCACGTGAAAAGTCAACCGTAATGGAAAGCCCCCGAACATGACCACAACCGCTGCTCCCTTAAATATCGACATCGTCTCCGACGTGGTTTGCCCTTGGTGTTATATCGGCAAACGGCACGTCGAACAGGCGATCTCGCAGTGGCAGGCAAAGTATCCCGACGCCGCGGTGAATGTGCGCTGGCACCCGTTTCAGTTGAATCCCGATCTGCCGCTTGAAGGCACCGATCGCAAACGCTATCTTGAAGAAAAATTTGGCGGTCCGCAGCGGGCGAAGGAAATTTATGCGCGCGTTTCAGCGGCAGGTCGTAATGCTGGGCTCGATCTCAATTTCGATGGCATCTTGAAACAACCGAATACGCTGGCCGCGCACGCGTTGATTGCGTATGCGCAAACGGCAAACGACGGCGCGCATGCGGACGCTGTCACCGAGCGCTTGTTTAAGGCGTATTTTGTTGACGGCGAATTTATTGGTGACGTGGATGTACTGGTCGCGATTGCGGTGGAATGTGGCCTTGATGCCGCGGCAACCCGGGCCGTGTTGTCAGAGCGCGCAACGCTCGATCAAATTGCCGCACTCGATGTGAACGTGCGGCAGCAAGGCATTACCGGCGTGCCGTATTTCATCTTCAATCAAAAACTCGCGCTGTCCGGCGCGCAACCGCCCGACGTGTTGCTCGAAGCGATGGAGCAGAGCGCGGCGTAGCGGGTTTCGGCCCTCCCGCTTCAGTGGGGGGGCAATTTCGGCGTTGGCTAGCGCAAATACCCGCCGCTAGCTGCGTCCACACACGACCCGTTCACATATTCCGGCGAGTCAAGCGCCAGCCATTCAATCACTTTTGCCATCTCATCGGGCTCGGCAAATCGCCCTGCGAACACGATGCGATTGAACTCATCAATGCGCGACTGCGGCAACTGGTCGAACATACTGGTTTTGGTCGGCCCCGGGGCCACGGCGTTAACCATGATTCCTTGGGGGCCGTACAGCTTAGCGAGGCTTTTGGTTAGATTCAGAATCGCTCCTTTGCTCGCTCCGTACCAAACGTCGGGGTGACCGCCGAAGCCCGCCACTGAGGCAATATTGATCACGCGACCCTTAATCGCCTCGGTGCTGCTTGCCGAGCCCGCGGTAATCATCTTCGGCACTAGGCAACGAATCAACTCTGCCGGCGCCTCGATATTGGTTGCAAGCACATCGCGCCGGTCTTTCGGCGTGTAGCGCTCAAACGGTTGCGCGGTCAGCATCGCTGCGTTGTTCACCAGCACATCAATCGGTGGCAATAGCGCGCACATCGCGCTGATGTCGTCGACGTTGCGCAAATCAAACACGATGCGCTCGCAACGCCCGCCCGACGCCGATCTATCGAGATCAAAGTCTGCGAAATTTCGCCCCAACGCAATAACGTGGTGACCACGCGCGAGCAACCGTTTGGCCGTTGCGTTCCCTATTCCGCGCGTCGCGCCGGTAATCAGAATGGTTTTCATTTAAGCTAGTGTACGGCAGCGCTTTCCCAACATCTAACCAAAGAAATTATCGAATGTTTCCTGTACTTGATCTCACCGGCAGCGCGTTCACGCGTGGCAAGATGATGGGCGAATTGGCGCGAAGCCAGGTTGCGGGCTCGGTGCGTTGCTACGCCGCGCTGTTTGCCGCTTGCGGCATTGACTGGCAGACCGCACAGCACCGCGCGGCTGAATTTCATGACATCGTGGCGGGCTGCGGCGGCGGCATCATGGAGGAGATTGAAGGCATAGCGCTCGGCAGTGGTTTCAGCCTCAACGAAATCCTTGCGCTTAATTGCCGCACCGAGATTTTGCCGCCGTCGTTTCTAGGTATGGAGACGGTCAACAGTGACGCGGCACGCAGTAAAAATGCCGCGCTCGGCTTGTTCGACCTCGGTGAATGCACAAGCCTAGCGGTGACCGGCAAGCGCTGTGCCGACGGCCACACCCGGGTTGCGCAGAACTGGGACTGGATCGGTTATCAGCGACAAAATGTGCTGGCGCTGCGCGTACATCGCGACGAGCCGTTGCCATCATTTTTAACGCTCACCGAGGCAGGCATCGTTGCAAAAATCGGGGTTAACGAAGCGGGTGTTGGCGTCGGGCTCAATATTTTGCGTGCCACTAACGATCGCCAACAGCTCGGCATTCCGGTGCATATTTTTCAACGTATGGCGCTCGATTGCAGCGACGTGAAATCGGTCGTACGCCTTGCACAATCGCTGGTTTTTTCGGCCTCATCCAATGCGATTTTGGGCGATGCCAGCGGCTATGTTTGCTCGTTGGAATACAGCCCGAGTGGCGCCGCACCGGTGCATGCCGATGACGGCGTGGTCGCCCACACCAATCACTTCTGCGACGCCACGCTCAGCCAAAGTCAGGCGCCGCTGACACAAATGCTCACTACCGAGCCGCGCCTTGATTGCGCCAATCACCACATCAATGGCTGGCCCGATCACATCGATAACGCTCACTTGCAGGCGCTGTTGCGCGACGAGTCGGGCATCGGTGTGACCGATGCTGAGGCAAAGTACGGCGCGATTTGTCGCTCACCCGACCCTAGCCTGCCGGTCGAATTGCAGGTCGAAAGCGTGCTTGGCGTCATTATTGATTGCAATGCGCGCGACATGTGGGTTGCGTCCGATCTGCCTTCAAAGGTAGAGTTCGAGCGAATCGCGCTGTAGATGTAGGGAATTTTGTAGCGGCGGGCCTGCCCGCCGCTACAAACAACGGTCGCGTAAGACGGTCGCTAGAAAGAGCCAGCATGCCCTCTCGCTATTACATCTTCGCTGCCGCCGTGGTGGCGTTCTTCACCAGCGTAGCGCTTGAATTCACGGTCATGGCGTACTACTTCACCTGGCCGCTGATTGCGATTACGGGGTTCCTCGCAGTAGTCGGGCTGATCGACATCACCCAGACTAAACAGGCGATCCGGCGCAACTATCCAATCCTTGCGCACTTTCGTTTTTTCTTCGAATACATCCGCCCCGAGATGCGGCAATACTTCATCGAAAGCGATCACGAAGCCGCACCGTTTTCGCGCGCCGCACGATCGCTGGTGTATCAGCGCGCCAAGCAAGATTCCGACAAACGGCCGTTTGGCACGCAGCTTGATGTGTACGCGGTCGGCTACGAATGGATGAACCATTCGATTTTGCCGGCCAAAGTGGCGTCCGCAGACTTTCGCCTGTGCATTGGTGGCGCTTCGTCGATGGCCTACTCGGCGTCGGTGTTCAACATCTCCGCGATGAGTTTTGGCGCGCTGTCGGCCAACGCCATACGCGCTTTGAATCAGGGCGCAAAGGCTGGTAATTTTGCGCACGACACGGGCGAGGGATCGATCTCGCGCTATCACCGCGAACACGGCGGCGATTTGATCTGGGAGCTGGGAAGCGGCTACTTTGGCTGCCGCACTGTCAACGGGCGGTTTGACCCGGTGCGCTTTGCCGAGCAAGCGCAAGATCCGCAGGTAAAGATGGTGGAGTTGAAACTTTCGCAGGGGGCAAAACCGGGTCATGGCGGCTTATTACCTGGGCCAAAAGTTACCTTTGAAATTGCTGCAGCGCGTGGCGTGGCGGTGGGCGTCGACTGCGTTTCACCGGCCCGACACAGCGTGTTTTCCACTCCGATCGAGATGCTCGAATTTATCGCCTTAATGCGCGAACTGTCCGGTGGAAAACCCGCCGGCATTAAGCTGGCCATTGGTCATCCATGGGAGTTTTTTGCGCTGGCCAAAGCGATGGTCAAAACCGGCATCACGCCCGACTTCATCGTCGTCGACGGCTCCGAAGGGGGCACCGGCGCTGCTCCAGTAGAGTTCGCCGATCACGTCGGCGTGCCGATGCGCGAAGCCCTGCTGCTGGTTCACAACACGTTGGTCGGTGTTGGTCTGCGCGACCGCATCAAGTTAGGCGCGAGCGGGAAGATCGTGTCCGCGTTCGACATCGCCACCGCGATGGCGATGGGAGCGGACTGGTGCAATTCAGCGCGCGGTTTCATGTTTGCGCTGGGCTGCATCCAAGCGCAGGTCTGCCATACCGGCACCTGCCCAACCGGTGTCACCACCCAAGACGCGCTGCGGCAACGCGCGCTGGTGGTGCCAACCAAAGCGGATCGAGTGAAACAGTTCCATCAAAGCACGCTGCACGCACTCGCGGAACTGATTGAGGCTGCAGGGCTCACCCATCCCAACCAACTGCGCCCCGAGCACATCATTCGGCGCATCAGCTCAACCGAAGTCACCTCGCTCGCAACGCTGTACAAATTCTTGAAGCCCGGCGAACTGCTCAGCGATACGTCAAGTCACAAAGTGTTCGCCTATTACTGGCAGCGTGCGCAGGCGGAGAGCTTTGCGCTGGCAGCGTAGCGCGTTTTTTTGGCGATCAACTTTTTTGCGAAACCGCTACTCATTCGGGTCTAACGCGATACACCGACCCTAGTCGAGTTTTAACGTTTCTAGCCCGTGGTCCTTATGCAGCGGCTCTTTGATGAAAAAGCGGATGCAGAACGCGACTATTTCTGAGGCGTCTTCTTTACTGCAGGCTTGGCGACTTCCTTGGCGACTTGCGGCGCTGCCGGTTTGATTAAGGATTCGAGATTTTTCTCGATCGCGTCGGCGATGGTGCTCTTGAACGCGCCGGCTAGAAAGCCCAGTTTGATGTCGATTTGAAGCTCTTTCGCGGTGATCGCAAGCGTTCCGTTAACGCCACTGCGCGCAAAGCTCATCACATCACCCGCCCACGTCGATTTGAGCTGATAGTCTTTTTCAAGTTTCACCGCTACCTTGTCCGCCATTTTTCGGGCGTCGGCGAGATTGCCATGGTGCGCGCGTTTGATCGAAATTTCGGCCATGTGAATACTTCTTGAAAAGGTTTTGCGCTATTGTCGCTGCATGAATCCGCGTCTGCAACTTGCAATGGCTTTGGTTCGGCAAACCAGTGTCGAAATTCGTCGCGCGTTCGAGCAGCGAAGCCATGTTCTGCATGAGAAATCAGCCAATGATTTCGCAACCGAAACCGATCAGAGGATTGAGGCAGAGATCGCCGACGCCATTGCTAGCGGGTTTCCCGGCGACGTGTTGCTCGGCGAGGAGGGTGGCGAGCGCGTGCTTGGTAATCAGCCCGCCAGCGACGTGCGCTGGATCGTCGATCCGCTCGATGGCACCTACAACTTCGTGCACGGCTTTCCGTATATCGCAACCTCGATTGCCATTGAGGTCGGCGGCGTGGTGCAGTGCGGCGTGATCGGCAATCCGTTGACTGGCGAAATTTTCAGCGCTGAGCTTGGGTTGGGTGCCTGGAAACATCTTGCCAACGGTGCCGCGCCTGAGCGATTGTCCGTTTCCAACTGCCCGTCGCTCAGTCGGGCTTTGGTCGGTACTGTGTTGCCCAGCGGTGCTCATCCCTCGTTCGATGCGGTACTTCCGGCGTGGACCGCCATCGCGCGGGCGTCCGGCAGCGTGCGCCGCACCGGAGCCGCCGCACTTGATCTGGCGCAGGTCGCGGCGGGCGTGATGGACGGATTTTTCGTGATGAGTTTGGCCGCCTGGGACGCCGCCGCGGGCGCGTTGCTGGTGCGCGAGGCGGGCGGACGGGTGTGCGATTTCAACGGCGGAGACGAATTTTTGCGCACTAATCAGGTTATCGCTGGCAACGATGCCGTCGTTAGCGCGATGATTCCCTTGTTACAACCGTACTCATCGCGCGAAAAATCAGATAAAACCTAGTACGATGTGACAGGCTGCAACGAGCATGATGGGTTGCGCCAGTAAAGATTGACGTATTAGGACTGGCAAAGATGTTTTTATTGTGTTCGAGCGCGGCCTCAGCCCGTGTTCTTGTCTGCACCTCAATCCTGACCTTCGCGGGCTGCGCGCAGCTTCCCTCCGCGCCTGCCGTTAACAGCGGCGTGCCGACGGCGGCCGCAGTGGCGCAGACAGAGGTGTTTGCGCCGGTCAACAATCCGCAAGACCCGACGTGGCGTGCCGTCACCATCCGTTTTAAGACGCCCACTGAATACAGCTTGAGTGCACAGCACGGCACGGCATGCATTCGCGCCAAAGCGGAAGGCGCATGGTCGTTTTTAGTCGCCGACGTGCCCGCGGCTTTTGTAACAGCAACCCAACTTGCGTGGCGGTGGGTGGTGCCCGCTTTGATCGCCGACGCCGATAACGAGGTCGCTGGCAAAGATGATGCGCCAGCGCGCGTCGTTGTGGTTTTTAAGGGCGATCGGACAAAGCTCGACGCATCAGAACGTGCGACTATGAGCATGGCCAAGGCGCTGGGTGGTGTCGAGATGCCGTATGCGGCGATTCAGTACATTTGGGCGGGCAAGGCCGCCGTCGAACGCGTGATCCCGAACGCCAACACCTCGCGCATCAAAAAGCTGGTCGTGAGCAGCGGCAGCGCCGGGTTGAACGAGTGGCAATCATTCGACCGCAATGTGCGCGCCGATTTTCGCCTCGCGTTTCCCGGTGAAGAGCCGGGCGAAATCGAGAGCGTCGGCTTGATGACGGATACCGATAGTCTGGGCGGCACGGCCGAGGCCTGTTACGCCGACGTTCGCATGCGCTAGTGCGCCGTTTAAGCGCCAGTGCCACGTTTAAACGTCGCCAATGCCACTGCCGCCGCAACAAATAATCCACCGAAAACATGATTTAGCAATTTCATTTGCGCCTGCGTTTTCAGCAGCGACAGCACTTTCGCTGCGAAGCCGGTGTAGATTGCCATGATGACCAGATCGGTGAATCCAAAGGTTGCCGCGATCACCAGATACTGCGGCAGCAGCGGGGCCTGAGCGTCGATGAACTGTGGCATTACCGCCATCATAAACACGATGCCCTTGGGGTTGGTCGCGTTTACCGCCCACCCTTTACTCATCAGCGTTTTGGCGCTTATCTGTTGTTTGCCTTCGTTGATGGTGGCCAGCGGAACAGCCGGCGCGCGCCACTGCTTGATGCCGAGATAAACCAAATAACCCACGCCCAGCCACTTCAACGCGCTGAACGCCGCAGCGGACGTGCTCAAAATTGCGCCGAGTCCAATGGCGACCACCGCGAGCGCCGTCCAGATGCCGGCAATCAGGCCAAACGTGCCCACAAAGCCTCGCCGGAAGCCGTGGTTCAAGCCGCAACTCATGGCGTAGATCGCGCCGCTTCCGGGCGAAATCGAAATGATCCACGACGCGACAAAAAAGGTGAGCCAAGTTTCAAGTGTCATCGCGTCGTTTCGTTAGTCAATTTTTGCGCCAGAAAGCTTCACCAGTGCAGACCATTTAGTTTGATCGGCCAGCAATTGTTTGGCAAAGGCATCAACGCTGCCGCCTGCAGGCAGGTAGCCCTGCTCAAACAGCTTGGCACGGGTGGCAGGGTCGGCGAGCGCTTTGTTCGCCTCAAGGTTCACGCGCTCAAGGATCGCGCGCGGCGTGCCCGTTGGGGCAACCCATCCCTGCCATCCGGTGACCAGAAATTTGCTGTATCCGGCCTCGGTAGTGGTGGGCGTGTCGGGCAGTGCCGGATGCCGTGTTTCGGTGCTGACGGCAAGCGCTTTCAGTTTGCCTGCCTTGATCTGCGACAAGCCAACGCTGATGGCGTCGCACATCACATCAATGGGCCCACCCAGTAGGTCCTTTACCGCGTCGGCACTGCCTTTGTACGGCACATGCACAATCTTCAAATCGTAACTGGAATTCAACAGCTCTAGCGCCAGATGTGGCACGCCACCGTTGCCGCCAGAGCCAAAGTTCAACTTGCCCGGGTTGGCGCGGGCGAATTCCACGAGATCTTTCAGCGTCTGAAATGGCGAATCGGCGCGCACCATCACCGCCAACGGCAAATTCACCAGCTGAATCACCGGCGTCAGATCCTTCATTGGCGCAAAACTCATCTTGTTGTAGAGCTCCGGATTGATGCTCATCAGCGCAATGTTGGTGTGCAACAAGGTGAACCCATCGGGCGTGCTCTTGGCCGCTAAATCGCCGGCAATATTGCTGCCAGCGCCCGGCCGGTTGTCGATGATGATCGGCTGCCCCCACTGCTCACTAACGCGCTGCCCGACAATGCGCGCCAATACGTCGAGCCCGCCCCCGGCGGGAAATCCGACCAGCAGTTTCACCGGCCGGTTCGGGTAGGGCTGCGCGCTCACCGCAGTCGCAGCGGCAAAAAATAGAATAAAACCTGTGGCTAACCATCGTTTCAACGTCGTACTCCTTGCAGTGAATCACCTGAATCGGTGCTTGGTGTTGACATGCTAGCGATCGCCCCAGGCAACACTGCGCCGGAGCTAAACCTCAGCGGCCGCGGCCAAGGTGAAACTGTCGGCAAAGAAGTCTGATTGCGGCAGTCCTCGCTGGCTGGTAAAGTCGTTGCGCGCAGAGTCGATCACAATCGGCGCGCCGCAGGCGTAAACCTGGTGCGCGGACAGATCGGCAAAGTCTTGCATCACGGCGCGATGAACGAAGCCAGTTCGGCCGGTCCATGCGTCTTCCGGCAGTGCGTCGCTGATCACCGGTACGTATTTGAATTGTTCGGGATACTTTTCCGCCCACGCCAGCGCCAAGTGATGCAGGTACAAATCAGTCGGGCGCCGACCGCCCCAATACAGCGTGATCGGACGCGTGTTGCTGGTGTAGAACATGTGCTCGATGATCGCTTTGATCGGCGCGAAGCCGGTGCCGCTGGCAAGCATGATGATGGGCTTTTCGGATTCGTCGCGCAAGAAAAAGCTGCCATGCGGACCTTCAATGCGAAGGATGTCACGCACCTTCATTATTGGTTCCGACATGCCAAATACGCGGTCGGTGAATAGCCCGCCCGGCGTGTGTCGAATGTGCAGCTCAATCAGCGAATCATCATGCGGCGCGTTGGCCATCGAGAAACTGCGTCGCTTGCCATCTTTCAGCAAAAATTCGATGTATTGCCCCGCCTGAAACTGCAGCCGCTCAGTGGCCGGCAGCTTGATGCGCATGATCATCACGTCGGCCACGACGCGGTCAAGATGCTCGACGCGGCACGGCAACGTTTTGATCACAACGTCGCCAGTTTTGCGCACATCGCGCGCCTCGACGGTCACATCACCCACTGGGCGCGCCACGCAAAATAGCGTTTTTCCCTGCACCCGTTCAAGCTCGGGCAAAGTCGTTGTTTGATAGCTGCCGAGCGCAACGTGGCCGTCAATAATGCGTCCTTTGCACGAACCGCAGGCGCCATTTTTGCAACCGTACGGAATTAGAAAGCCCGCTCGCAGCGCTGCTGTCAAAATAGGTTCTTCGGTGCTGCACTCAAAAACGTGGTTGCCGGGAACGAGGGTGACTTGAGGCATGTTGTGAGGCGCTGAAAAACGTGAAAAAAGTGACGCAGCGAAAGCTGAAAATACTGATTGTTGGCGCGGGTGATGTGGCACGCCGACTGGTCGCAATGGACTCGCCAGTTGCGATGAGTCATCGCGCACAGTGGTTTGGCCTTGCACGCGGTGCGGCTACTGCTAACGAGCTGCGCACCGCCGGGATTCTACCGATCATGGGTGACTTGGACCAACGGGCGAGTTTGAAACGCGCGGGCGCGATGGCGCGTGCGGCCAATGCGGTGCTGCATCTGGCGCCGCCACCCGGCGAAGGGTTTGATGATCCGCGCATGAGGCGTTGGCTTGCGGCGACCGCATTCAAGGGCACAAATCGCGGCGAAAATAAATCGAAGCTTCGTCCACGAAGGTTGCGCAATGTGTACGTGAGCACCACCGGTGTGTACGGCGATTGCGGCGGCGAACGCATCAACGAAACGCGCCGCACCCGACCTGCAAACGCGCGCGCCAAACGTCGTGTGGCCGCTGAACTGCGCTTGCGCCAGGCACAACATCAACGCTTCACCATTTTGCGAGTGCCGGGAATTTACTCAGCAGAACGGCTGCCGGTAGAGCGTCTGCGTGCGGGTACCGCCGCACTCAGCGCGGTTGATGACGTGTTTACCAATCACATTCATGCCGACGATCTGGCGCGAGCGGTGTGGCTTGCTGCGTTTCGTGGTCGGCCCAACCGGGTGCTTAATATTGTCGATGATGCGGAGCTGAAAATGGGCGACTATTTCGATCAGGTCGCCGACGCCACGGCTTTGCCGCGACCATTGCGCATGCCGCGAGCGGAGCTTGCACGCAGCGTGTCGCCGATGTTGTATTCGTTCATGAGCGAATCACGGCGTATTGACAACACCCGCATGAAACGCGAGCTGCGTTTACAGTTGCGCTATGCGACGCCCGCACATTTTTTGCGTTTGATGAAACCTGCCGCCGCGTTGCAGCGCTCGTTGCTATGAACGGCAAAAAAATACTCGCCAAGCTCGACGCCTACGAACGGCTGATTCGGCTCGACAAACCCGTGGGCTACATGCTGCTCATGTGGCCCACCTTGTGGGGCTTGTGGATCGCGGGTGACGGTGTGCCAGACATTCGCTTGATCTTTATCTTCGCGCTCGGCACCGTGCTGATGCGATCAGCCGGTTGCGCCATTAACGACTGGGCAGACCGCGATTTTGACAGCGCTGTTAAACGAACCGCAATGCGACCGGTCGCGTCCGGTGAAATCACCGGCAATGAGGCGCTATGGGTGGGTTTAGTGTGCGCGTTGGCCGCGGCTGTGTTGCTGGTGCCGCTGAGCTGGTCGGCACGTTTTTGGGCGATTCCCGCGATTGTGATTGCAGCGGTTTATCCGTTCACCAAGCGCTTTATTTCCATTCCGCAAGCGATCCTCGGTATCGCTTTCAGCATGGGCATTCCAATGGCGTTTGCGGCGATCCGCGGCGAGGTTCCGTTGGTGGCGTTTGCGTTAATGCTGGCCAATTTTTTCTGGGTGCTTGCGTTCGATACTGAATACGCGATGGTGGATCGCGACGACGACATCCGCATTGGCATTAAAACCTCGGCGCATTTTTTCGGACGCTTCGATGTGATCGCGGTGGCCGCAAGTTACACCCTGTTTTTAGGGCTGATGGCGGGCATCGGCGCGTGGCAAGAACTCGGCGTTTTGTACTACGCCGGACTGGCGCTCGCCGCCGTGCTCGCGGTGCATCACATCATGTTGATTCGCGGTCGGGATCGCATGAAGTGTTTCGCCGCGTTTCGCAGCAACAACTTGCTCGGGATGTGCGTATTTACGGGCGTAGCGTCAGATTATCTGCTGCGCTTAAAAGCATGGCCGCAGTTGAATTAACGGGCCAGCGTTTCCAAGCCGGGCGTAGCTTTCAGAAAAAAGCTATATCGTAATTTCCAGATTGTCCAACAGTCGCGGGGTGCCCAAACGCGCCGCACCTAGGATCACCAGCTCGCTGTCGTCAAGGTGCGGCATTTGCAAATCAGTGCGTCTGCGCACCGTTATGTAATCGGGCCGCCAGCCGTGTCGTTCAAGCTCGGTGGTTGCCTCTGCTTCAAGCGTTGTGTAGGCGTGCGTTCCGGTGCGCACCGCATCGGCGACTTCGAGCAACACACGCGCTAATCGCGGCGCTTCGGCGCGCTCGGTAGGCGTCAAATATTGGTTGCGTGACGACAGCGCCAGCCCATCCGCCGCACGCACCGTTTCGGCAAGAATAATCTCCACCGGTAACGCCAGCTGCCGCGCCATGGTTTGCAGCACCAAACACTGTTGATAATCTTTTTTACCGAACACCGCAGCACGCGGCTGCACCATGTTGAACAGCTTTAGTACCACAGTCGCCACGCCGCGAAAATGCCCCGGACGCACCGCGCCTTCAAGAATGTCCTCGATGCCCGACGGCTGCACGGTGTAGGTTTGCGGTTCGGGATACAGCTCGGCCTCATCGGGCGCGAACACTACGTCGCAGCCAATGCTCTGCAGTTTTTCGCAGTCTTCTTGCAGCGTGCGCGGATAGCGGTCGAATTCATCTTTTGGGCCAAATTGCAGCCGGTTGACAAAAATGCTGACCACCGTGCAAGCCCCGCGCGGACTGGCTTCCTCGACTAGTCGCAGGTGGCCTTCGTGCACGTTACCCATGGTCGGCACCAAGACGTTGTTCGGCACGCTCTTAAGATAACTGCGCAGTTCGGCCACGGTGTGGATCAGTTCCATTGCGGATCTCGGTTCAGGGGACGTTGTAATTATGCGATGGAGGCAATCGTATGTACTAATTCATCCGGGCGGTCCACGATGTGTTTTGCTCCCGCTTCCAACAATTCCTTACGCGAACCAAAGCCCCACAACACGCCCAGTGAATGCGCGCCAACATGCAGTGCGGCCTCTACATCCTTGTCGCGGTCGCCAATCATCAGCGCGTTTTCAGGTGCGACTTTGTAATGTTCAACAAGGTGCGCCAAAAGCTCGGTCTTGCGATCAAACTTTCCGTCGAGCTCAGGGCCGTGAACGCCTTTAAAGTAGGGTGCAAGATCAAAATGCTCGATGATCCGCTCAGCAAAGACGCGTGGTTTGCTGGTGCACAACGCAATTGCGAAGCCCTGGGAATGCAAGGTACTTATGGCGTGCGCCATGCCATCGTACAAGCTGTTTTCGAGCCAGCCCGAGGTGGCGTAGCGTTCGCGATACAGTTTTAGAGCGGCCTCGGTGTCGATGCCTGGAAACGCGCGCGGCAACGACTCGCGAAACGGTGGCCCAACAAACGGCAACACCTCAAGATCGGTTAACTGGCGCAAACCGAGTTGCTCAAGCGCGAAATTAAGGCAACGCGAGATGCCTTGAAAATTGTTCGACACCGTGCCGTCAAGATCAAAAAAAAGCGTAGTCACCGACACGTAAAATCCCTCTTCTGTAACCAAAAGTTTCTTATGTCTCCGAAGTTTATCGAAGCCCGCGTGGTGGGCCGTACCGATTACACGCCAACGCTGTTTTCGTTGCAGTTTGCAACCGAGCTGGACACCTTCAGCGCAGGGCAATTCTGCAAAGTCGGACTGCGCTTGCCCGACGCGGCGAGCGCTGAGCAGATTGTCATGCGCGCGTACTCGTTGGTGAACGCGCCCCACGAGCGTCCGTACGAGATCATTTTGGGCAAAGTGGAGGCCGCTGCAGGCGGCATTCTCTCGCCCTATTTGCATGCCCTTAAGGTCGGCGATATTTTGTATGCATCGCCGCGCACCAATGGCTACTTCACCATGCCAGAAGTGCCGGACGCTAAGGTGCTTTGGGGGCTGTCTACCGGCACAGCGATTGGGCCGTATTTATCGTTCATGAAGACCGATGCACCGTGGCAGAAGTTCGAACGCATTGTGTTTGTGCATGCAGTACGAACCGCAGCAGAACTGACCTACCGGGATCAGATTGACGCGATTGCGCTGCGGTATGGCGAACGCTTTCGCTACATTCCGTTCGTGTCACGGGAGGCGCATACCGGCGCGTTGCGCGGACGGATTCCGGCTGCAATCAGCGACGGAAGTTTAGAGGCGCGCGCAGGTGTCGCGCTTACCGCTGACACCGCGCACTGCATGCTCTGCGGAAACCCCGATATGGTCACGGACACCATGGCGGTGCTTGAGCAGCGCGGCCTGCGCAAACATCGACCCAAGCACCCGGGGCACATCACCATAGAGGCTTATTGGTAGGCGCAGATCAATGTCATCCTGAGCACGGCGATGCGAGGACGGTTGTAGGTCACGGAAATCATTGCATGCCGGATGATCCTTCGCTTTTCGCTCAGGATGACAAGTTGATAAATCGTTCTTCCCTAGCAAGTGGTAAGGCAACGCACCGGGTCGCTGGCGCCAGAAAAATCCCAAAATTAGCGCGGGGAATTGACAAAAATTGCGACACAACCGAAAGTGTCCGATCGAGCAATTTAACAATTCCAATAGTTAAGGGAAACAATGATTAATAAATACGCGGCGGAATTCGTCGGCACGTTTTGGCTGGTGTTAGGAGGGTGCGGCAGTGCGGTGTTGGCGGCAGCCTTTCCTAATGTCGGTATCGGCCTGCACGGCGTGTCGTTGGCCTTCGGCCTGACAGTGCTCACCATGGCCTATGCGATCGGCCACATTTCTGGCTGTCACTTAAATCCTGCCGTGTCGGTGGGCTTATGGATCGGCGGACGATTTGATCGCAAAGAACTGATCCCGTACATCATTTCTCAGACGCTGGGTGCCATTGCCGCCGCTGCAGTGCTGTACGTGATTGCCACAGGCAAGGCGGGCTTTGAGGTGGGCGGTTTCGCGGCCAACGGTTATGCCGAATTGTCGCCGGGAAAATACTCGCTGCTGTCGGCGCTGGTCACCGAGGTGGTGATGACCGCCATGTTCTTGTTTGTGATCATGGGCGCGACCGATAAGCGCGCCCCCGCCGGGTTTGCGCCGATCGCCATTGGCCTCTGCCTGACGCTGATTCACCTGATCAGCATCCCGATTACCAACACCTCGGTTAACCCAGCGCGCAGTACCGGTGTGGCGTTGTTCGCGGGCGGCGGCTATGTGGTTCAGTTGTGGGCGTTTTGGGTGGCACCAATCATCGGTGGTGCGCTTGGCGCGCTGCTCTACAACGGTGTGGCGCGTAAGGCATAGTTTTAGCAGTGGCAGTGGTCGTAATGGCCACTGCCGTACTACTTCTCGCCCAAAAAACCGCCACTTTGGTGCGCCCACAGTCGCGAGTACAGGCCACCTTTGGCCAGTAACGACATGTGATCGCCTTCCTCAACCACCCGGCCTTCGTCGAGCACCAGCAAGCGATCCATGGCGGCAATGGTCGACAGTCGGTGCGCAATAGCGACGACGGTTTTGCCTTCCATCAGGCGATACAAACTTTGCTGAATTGCCGCTTCGACTTCTGAATCAAGTGCGCTGGTCGCTTCATCCAACAGCAATATCGGCGCATCCTTCAACATCACGCGCGCAATTGCGACGCGCTGGCGCTGCCCACCCGAAAGCTTGACGCCGCGCTCGCCGACGTGCGCGTCGTACGCAGAGCGGCCTTTCGGATCGGTCAGTCGGGTGATGAACTCGTGCGCTTCGGCTTGCGTTGCCGCGTGCAACATGTCGGCGTCTACCGCATCGGGGCGGCCATAAAGGATGTTGTCGCGCACCGAGCGATGCAGCAGCGAGGTGTCCTGGGTGACCATGCCGATGTTGCTGCGCAGGCTGTCTTGCGTCACCGTTTTGATGTCTGTACCGTCGATCAGGATGCGTCCGCTTTCTAAGTCATGAAAGCGCAGCAACAAGTTCACGATGGTCGATTTACCCGCACCGGAACGACCCACCAGTCCGATTTTTTCGCCGGGGCGAATGGTCAGCGTTAGTCCTTCGATAACGGGTTTGGCTGCATGGCGTGGCGTGCTGTCCGGATCATCGGTGTGCCGCTCCTGTCCATAGGCGAAGGTTACATTTTCAAAACGAACTTCGCCGTGCGGTACCTGCAAAACGGTCGCGTCTGGCGCGTCGTTCACGGTGTGCGGTTGTGACAGTGTGGCCATGCCGTCGCGCACCGTGCCGATATGCTCGAACAAGCCAGCGAGCTCCCACATCACCCAGTTCGACAGGCCATTCAGGCGCAACGCCATAGCCGTGGCCGCGGCGACCGCACCTACGCCCGCCGCCCCATCAGCCCACAGCCACAGCGTGACGCCGACCGTCGATAGCACCAGCAAAACGAGCAGCGTGTGATGCACGATGTCGAACGCGGTGATGAAGCGCCATTGCTGCTGCACGGTCGACATAAAGTCTTGCATCGCGCTCTTGGCAAAGGCGGCTTCGCGCTGACTGTGTGAAAACAGCTTCACCGTGGAAATGTTGGTGTACGCATCGGTGATTCGGCCGGTCATCATCGAGCGCGCGTCGGCCTGCGCTTGCGCCACCCGACCAAGCTTCGGAACGAAGTACCAGCAGGCGCAGCCGTAGCACGCCACCCAGATCAAAAATGGCAGGGTAATGCGCCAGTCGAAACCGCCGACGCTGATCACCATGGTCACGAAATAGATGATCACAAACACCATCACGTCGGTCAAAATCATCCACACGTCGCGCACTGCGAGTGCGGTTTGCATCACCTTCGCCGCGATCCGACCGGCAAATTCATTGCTATAGAAACTCATGCTCTGCGCCAGCATCAGGCGATGAAAATTCCAGCGCAGGCGCATCGGAAAATTGCCCATAATGGTTTGATGCTTAACGAACGCAAATAGGGTGACCACCAGCGGACTGGCAACAAGTAATGCGATCAGCAGCAGTAGCCCTCCGCGGTGTTCGTCCCACAGCCGTGACGGCTCGGTCTTGGTCAACCAGTCCACTACGCGACCCAGCATCGCGTAGAGCAGCGCCTCAATCAGACCGATGACGCCGGCGGCGACAGTCATCATCAAAATGTAGGGACGCAAGCCGCGTGTGCATTCCCAGAGAAACGCTCGTAACGATTTTGGCGGAGCCACCGGCATTTCATCAGGATACGGGTCAACCAGTCGTTCAAAAAATTGATACATGCATTACTTCCAGTGTTGTCATAGGGCGCGCGCTGCGCAGCCAAAAATTTGCTGTGTACTTTAAGCTACGTTGAGCGATTTATCGTGGCAGGTGCAGGGCGGTTGATGGCAAGCTGCGGGTGCTCATCATTACCGTGCTCCGCCACGCGAATAGCGTTAGCACTAGCGCGCCCAAACCTGCGCACGCGAGCGAGGCGCGCAGCCCCACGTGTTCGCCGATATAGCCGCCGATCAGCGCCCCCGGCCCCGCGCCAATCAAAATTAGCCAGCGCATGGTGCTGGTCATGCGACCGAGCAATGGCTCGGGTGTGACTGCTTGGCGCAGCGACAAAAAGTTAACAAACATTAACGTTGCGCCGCCCGAGAAACAGGTCAACATAAAACCAAACAGCACCACGCCGAACGCATTCACCGGCGCCACCGACAGCGCGAGCCAACCCACCGCGCTGACTGCGATGCCAGCCACGATGGTCGGCCCGGGACCAAATTTGTCAGACACCCGCCTGCCGTAAACGCTGGCCAGAATGCTGCCCACGCCCATGCCGACATAGCAAAATCCAATCGCTTGCGCGGTCATCCCGAGCTCGCGAGTGGCCACCAAGATTTGCACCACACTTGCCATGTGGTGCAACAATTGCCACACCCCAACAAACAGCGCCAGCGTCCACAACATTTTGGTGTGCGCCACGAAGTAGAGGCCCTCGCGCAACTGCGCTACAAAGTTTGCGCTGCCGTGATCATTGAGCTTTTCTTCGACGCGAATACCGCGCAATAACAACACCGATCCCGCAATCAAAAGCGCATCAAAGGCAATAGCAATCGGCGCACCCAGAATTTTGATCAACGCTCCGGCCAACCCCGGCCCGGCGATCTCGGCGCCCGATACGGCCAGCGCGTTCTTGCTGTGCGCCTCCACCAATCGATCGCGCGAAACGATCTGCGTCAGCACGATCTGCGCCGCCGTTCCACCGAATACGTGCACGCAGCCGAGCAGCACGCCGACCACATACAGCCAGGTCATCGTCAGCACGCCAGTCCAGGCGGCAATCGGCACCGTGATCAACGCCAGCGCGAAGGCAGATTCGCCAATCACATACACCGGCAATTTACGCACCCGGTCAAGCCACACCCCTGCAGGCAGCGAGAGCAACACAAACGGTGCCAGTTCAAACGCCATCAAAAACCCCATTTGCGTGGGCGACGCGTTAAGCAATGTCGCCGCCGTCAACGGCAACGCGAGCATGGTGATTTGCGCACCGAAGTGGGTGATAACCACCGAGGCGAAAATACGCCGATAGTTGACGTCGCGCAGCAGGTCGTTTGCCGGTATCGCTGGCAACTTGAGCATGGATCGCAATCGCGAATGTAGCCCGTTTAAAAGTATCAAAACAGCTTGTTTTGCCTGCATGGCAAACCTCAACAAAATCAAAGGTAGAACCGGCGAATGCGATGCCGATCGCCGCATTACACGCCCATCATGGCGGAAAAATTAAGACCGCCTTATGCTGATGTCAACGTGATGGCGGGCACAGACGGAGGTTGAAACGTAAGGCGCTAATCGCCTACTCAGGAATTCGAAAAAAATTCGGCTGCTACCGGTTCAGCCCAAGTATTAGAAAGTATCCCGAGATGGACGTGCGGCCAACCTAGTAAGCTAATTAACCATCGTCACGCGCATCAGGCCACTTGTGGCGCTGAGAGTGAGGATAGTGCGGCCTGCATTAGAGCGTTCTTTCTACTGCGGGCAGAAATCTGCGCGTTGCCAATTTTCGTTCAAACCACACGTAAATTTATGCACAATTTCGATGCTACAACGGATACGGCGCTATGGATATGCCCGGCCCGAAGCCATTAAACCGGCTGCGCGCGGGCGTGGCAATTGCGCTACATACACCGGCTAAATTGATTTACTTTTGGCGCCACAGTCGCAAAAAGTCAGCAATGGCGCATTCCGGCAACGGCCATGCTTAATTAAACGGAAATCGCCTTGTGCGTTGCCAATTGGCTGTTTGATCTGGACCGGATGCGAAAGACGCGGGACGGTGGGTCCCAAAGCTTCCGAAGCGAAAAACCCTTACCCGCGAAGCCTCAACTTCATGCCCAGCCCCACCGGCGCCATGGTGAATGCTAGATGTTCACGTGCTTCCAAACCATCCGGCGTGGTCACCGTTTCAATGTCGAAATTGCCGAGTAATACCGCCATCGCCATCTTCATTTCCAGCAACGCCAAATAGCGCCCGGGACAGATGCGCGGCCCCGCGCCAAACGGCATTGAAACGCGCTTGGCGGAATTGGCATTGGGCGCCGATGAATCCGCGTTACTACTCAACCATCGCTTCGGATCAAACGTCGCTGCGTGCGGCAGATGAGCGTCGCTCACGCTGTCACGGCGCATCATGCTGATCACAATGCTGCCGGTGGGCACCCGAACATCAGCAATGGTCACTTCGCGCAGCGTCTCCAGCGGCAGGATCGGCGCAACCGGTTTCAGTCGCATCGTTTCGTGCGCGCACGCCTCGATAAATTCGAGCTTCGCCATCTCCTCGAATGTCGGATGATTCGCGTCGCGCACCACCCCACGCACCTCGCTCGTAGCGCGGGTCAACGCGTCTGGATTGCGCCACAGCAAGTGAATCATCCACGCGATGGTGTTGGCCGTGGTGTCCTCGCCAGCCAGCAGCATGGTCAGCACATTGCCCGCCACCTGGTGGTCGTCAATGCCGCTGTCTGGCACGTCGGCCGCAGCGATCATCGCCTCTAGCAAGTTGTGTGGATTTTCGCGCAACGACGGGTCGGTTCGCATGCGCTCGCGCGCCTGCGCGACGAAACCGGTCACCGCCAAATTCACCGCGACAATGCTGCGTTCCAGCTCGCGAGTAGCTTTGCTGCGAACCAAACGCCAGACCGGCACCGGCGCCAGAATGCGTGTGAACAGCGCCGGAAAGATTTTGTCCAAATGCTGCTGAATCACGTCCCCGTCAGACTCAAGCGTATTGACTTCTGCCCCGAACGCCAATCCGGCAATCGTATCCACCGTATAGCGCATCAAATCGGGCTGCAACTCAATGAGCGCGTTAGCGCTCGCCGCCTTTTGCCAGCGTCCGACCAGACGCTTGGCCACTGTTTGCAGCGCCGGAAAATAGCGCTTCACGTGGGTCGGATCAAATCCGGCCATCACCATGCGTCGCTGGCGCTGCCAGGTGTCACCGGTGGCGCCAAAAACGCCCGGTGGCAGATTCATCTCGCGTGAGATTTGCTCAAACCTCGACGTGCGCCGAAAGCCGTCGGGCCGGTCACGCATAATTAAAGCCACTCTCTGATGATCGCCCACCACCAGAATTTTTCGCTTGCCCATCTGTAATTTGAACAGCGGCCCGAACTCAACGCACCATGCCTCTAACTGCTGATGAAATCGCGATGATTCAATCTGCAGCGCGTTGCCGAGAATCGGGATGCCACGCGGTCCGTGTAGCGCGTCAAGCTCACGCAGGGTGGGTTGCGTAGCCGGCGTTTGCGCAACCGGCGCGTCGAGAGTTTCGGTTTGCATGAATGCCTCTTGTTTCATCGGTGCGTTTGGCGAGCGTGGCGCGCGAAATTAGTCACAACGCTTGCGATCACACGGCAGCCAGCAACAGCTGCAACTTAGCGGCGGCAGGCGCGGCGCTTTGCGCATAGCGTTGTAGCAGCGCGAGCTTCTCGGTATCGGTGGGCAGTACGGCCCGCGCCATTGCGCTGAACGCATCTAAGCGCGATTGCACGATCCAGCCGCGCAGCTCTTTATTTTTGCCCCAACGCTGTTGGTTTGCCATGTTGACGGCGAGCATACTCAACCAATGCGCAGGCTGGTCGGGCATTGGGATTACGGCGCACAGCTGGTTTTTTTCGGCTTCGTCTTCGAGCGTCGCCTCGACGTGCGCGATGAAGGCGCCGCTGAAGGTGGGCTGAAAGGTGCGCACCATTTGCGGCGTGATTTTGTTGCCCGCAAACACCGGCACTATGCCGCGCCGCTCAACCGCGCTGGCCGAGCAGTCCACGTAGAGGCGATCCGCATTCGACGCCAAGCTGCCATGCTCGAGCATGATGCAATCTTGTTCAATGCGCAGCACGCGGCCGAGACGAACGATGTTTTTGATTTGACGCAGCGCTTCCAGTTCGGCGCGAGACACCACCGCGCCGTGAAACATGGTCGGCTGCACCTGGGTATCAAATCGCAACAGTTGACCTGTCGCTTCAAGTTTTTCAAACAGCTCACCGACCGATTCAGCCTGAGCCAGAACTTCTATTTGCGTCGCAAACGAGGCGAAGGATTGCGTAAAAAATTCTTCGCCCGGCTGCACATTGGCACGATCGAGAAACCACGCGTCGCGCGGCATGATCCAACAAATATCCTTTGCCGCCACGCCGTTGTCGAGCAACCACAAACAGGCATCAATGCCGGTTTTGCCAGAGCCCACCACCACGTAACCGGACGGTGGGCGCTTGATGCGTGGCAGCTCGTTGAGCGGTACGCACTGCACGCCGGGGGCAATCGCGTACTTCGGCGGATGCGTTGACGGCACCATGGTGTTGAGGTAGCTGGTGTCAACAACCTTGTTGCGCACGGTGACGCTGTAGGTGTCGCCTGAGGTCAACGATTGCACCGTGTGGTGCTGTTGGTAGTCACCGTTGTAGTTGCACATCGGAAAATAGGTAACGCGACCCGACGCCAGAAACTGCTGCATGATCTGCTGGTAGTAACTCACCAGCTCCGCCGCCGTGGCGCGCTCGCACATGCCACGATTTAGTCGATGCGTATCGCGTGAGTCACCACCGAGTTTGCGCGAATTGACACCGTAGTAACCGGACGGCTGATGCAGTCGCACGAACGGATAAGCGTCGTTCCAGTGGCCGCCCGGTCCATGATGTCGGTCTACGATCACTAGGCGGGCATCGGTCTCATGAAACAGCACGTCGGCGAATGCCATGCCAACCGCGCCGCTGCCTACGATCAGGTAATCGGCTTCAACAACTTGGGCCTGCATTTAAATGATCTCCCTTAAAAGTCCGGATTTCGCGTGGCCAATTTTTCGTCAAAGGGACGTGCCCGTCTTTAAATAAGCTTAATTTTTTGTTGCAGTCCAGCGCAGCGGCAGACGTGGCAGTACATCAAACCACAACAGCCGCTAGACCAACGTATTTAACGCCCGTCTTTGTGTTTCAACATCCTCACCGCGTCGCTGCGCCAAATCCGCAAACTGATCGTCGCCAAGCTTGCCCACCGTAAAGTATTGCGCAGCCGGATGCGCAAAGTAGAAACCACTCACGCTGGCCGGCGGCGTCATGGCGTAGGACTCGGTCAGCCCCATGCCGATGGCTTCGGCGTTGAGCACGCGGAATAGGTCGACCTTTTCGCGATGATCGGGGCAGGCGGGATATCCTGGCGCCGGACGAATGCCGCGGTACTGCTCTTTCACCAGCGCTTCGTTGTCGAGCTTTTCGTCATGCGCATAGCCCCAAAAGTCGCGCCGTACGCGCTCATGCAAATGCTCGGCAAATGCTTCTGCCAGACGGTCGGCCAGCGCCTTGAACATGATGGAGTTGTAGTCGTCGCCAGCGTCCTCGAAAGCCTTGACCCGCTCGTCGCCGTTCAAGCCGGTGGTGACAGCGAACAGGCCGAGATAATCGGCGTGTCCGCTGTCGCGCGGCGCGATGAAGTCAGCGAGTGCGAAGTTCGGGCGGCCTGCATCTTTTATCGCCTGCTGTCGCAGGGTGTGAAAACGCATCGCCACATCGGTGTGTGCGCCGTCGGCAAACACGATGATGTCGTCACCATCGCTTGCTGCGGGCAGCAGGCCGTAGGTGCCATTTGCGGTGAGCCATTTGTCTTGCACGATTCGCCGCAGCATCGCCTGCGCATCACGGAACACGCGTTGCGCCTCATCACCGACGATTTCGTCGTTCAGGATACGCGGATAGTTGCCCGCCAGATCCCACACGATGAAGAACGGTGTCCAGTCGATGTAGGGCACCAGTGCCGACAGCGGATAGTCGCGCAACTGTTGCACACCGGTGTGCTTAGGCGTTGGCGGCATGTAGTGCAAGTGGTCACCCGCGAACGGAAAGAATTGATTAGCGCGCGCGGCCGCAAGCGTGAGCAGCGGCACCGTCTTTTTGTTGGCGTGACGCTCGCGAATTACGGCGTAATCGGCTGCGGTGTCGGCCACAAACTTCGGCTTCATCTCGTCGCTCAACAGCGCGGTGGCAACGCCCACAGCGCGCGAAGCGTCCACCACGTGGATCACCGGATTTTTGTAGTTCGGGGCGATTTTAACGGCCGTGTGCATGCGCGACGTGGTTGCGCCGCCGATCAACAGCGGTACATGGAAATCGAGGCGATCCATTTCTTTGGCCACGTAGGCCATTTCTTCAAGAGACGGCGTGATGAGCCCGGACAGGCCGATGATGTTGGCGTTTGAGTCCTTTGCGGCCGCCAGGATTTTGTCGCACGCGACCATGACGCCGAGGTCGATCACCTCATAGTTATTGCACTGAAGCACCACCGCCACGATGTTCTTGCCGATGTCATGCAC
>JACMNN010000179.1 GCA_014378555.1 Burkholderiales bacterium
GCCGGTGTTGGCACCGTTACAAGCCCAGGTGAACTGACTGGCCGCAGTCGTCACCGCGCTGGCCGTACCGGCAGCACAAAGATTGGCGGACGGGGGCACCGCGGTGGCAACGCCACTGGTTGTGCCGCAGGCACCGTTGACGACCGCCACGAAGCTCGCGATCACGGTGCAGTCAGCGGTTACCGGATTTGTTGTGTAAGTGTTGCCCGCCAGCGTGCCGCCGCAGCTGCCGCCCACCGGGGTAGCCGTCACAAAACCCGCGTCCGGCGTAATCGTGACCGTGCCGGTCGCGTTGAATGCCACCACGCCGCTCGCCGGAATGGTCGCCGTGCCGTTGCCACCGCTCACGCTTGGCGTGACGGTGTAGGTGCGGGGCGCGGCACAACTAGCGTTACTGCCGGAGTTGGCACCGTTACAAGCCCAGGCGAACTGACTGGCCGCAGTCGTCACCGCGCTGGCCGTACCGGCAGCACAAAGATTGGCGTTCGGCGCGTCGTGCACCGCCACCGAATTCGCCGATCCACAGGCGCCATTGACGACAGCAACGAAGCTCGCGATCACGGTGCAGTCAGCGGTCACCGCATTGGTTGTATAGGTGCTGCCCGCCAGCGCGCCGCCGCAGCTGCCGCCGACCGGGGTTGCCGTCACAAAACCCGCGTTCGGCGTAATGGTGACCGTGCCGGTCGCGTTGTACGCCACCACGCCGCTGGCCGGAATGGTCGCCGTGCCGTTGCCTCCGCTCACGCTTGGCGTAACGGTGTAGCTGCGGGGCGCGGCACAACTGGCGTTACTGCCGGTGTTGGCACCGTTACAAGCCCAGGTGAACTGACTGGCCGCAGTCGTCACTGCGCTGGCCGTACCGGCAGCACAAAGATTGGCCGATGGCGCAACGCCCGTGGCAACGCCATTGGCGGTGCCGCACGCGCCGTTGACGACAGGCACCAAGCTCGCAATTACTGTGCAGTCTGCCGTCACCGCATTGGTTGTGTATGTGTTGCCCGCCAGCGTGCCGCCGCAGCTGCCGCCGACCGGGGTAGCCGTCACAAAACCCGCGTTGGGCGTAATCGTGACCGTACCGGTCGCGTTGTAGGCCACTACGCTGCTGGCCGCACTAGCCGTGCCATTGCCACCGCTCACGCTTGGCGTGACGGTGTAGGTGCGCGGGGCGGCACAACTGGCGTTGCTGCCGGAATTGGCACCGTTACAAGCCCAGGTGAACTGACTGGCTGCTGTGGTCACCGCGCTGGCCGTACCAGCAGCACAAAGATTGGCCGATGGCGCAACGGCTGCGGCAACGCCATTGGAGGTGCCACAGGCACCGTTGACGACCGCCACGAAGCTCGCGATCACGGTGCAGTCAGCGGTTACCGGATTTGTTGTGTAGGTGCTGCCCGCCAGCGCGCCGCCGCAGCTGCCACCCACCGGGATGACTGTTGCAAAACCGGCATTGGGCGTAATCGTGACCGTACCTGCCGCGCCGAAGAGCACCTGGCCGCTGGCCGGAATGGTGGCCGTTCCGTTGCCGCCGACTACGCTTGGCGTGACGGTGTAAGTGCGGGGCGCGGCACAACTTGCGCTAGTGCTGGCTCCGTTACACGTCCACGTGAATTCAGAGAATCCGGAGTTCATAACACGGGTGCTGCTGGGAGGAGCACAAAGATTCGCGTTCGGCGCGTCATGCACAGCCACACCGTTCGCCGATCCGCACACGCCGTTAACGACGTACCTTCCAACGTAAGTCGTACTGACGCTCGGCCAAGCTTGTGCAGCGGTTTGAGTTGCCAGAAAGGTAACGGAGGTGATTACCTCACCCGCGCCGGTCGCCGTAAAGCCGACAAATGAAGCGGTGGCGAGCGTCGTGGTGGCAGTTGATGTGATCACTACGCTTGTAGACGCCTGATTTGTAGTCACCGTGACGGTGACTGAACCCGCAATCGGATTACCGTAGAGGTCCGAAGCGAACACCTTTGCGCCAAACGCCGTCGGGGCGCCTGTGGTGAGGGCGACAGTCATAGGGTCGTTTGCAGCGTTTGTTGAAAGCGCATTCAACGAGTTGTAAATTCCGGAGGTGGGTGCAGTAGCGGATAACGTGAACAAAGGGGTGCCTCCGCTCCGCACATAGGGGTTTGCATATTGACCGTCAGGCCACGTGTTTTCCTGGTAATAGCCTGTTGCCAGCAAGCCGACGAAGGTCGATTGATCCGCGTTGTTGTACTGCACGATGGCCGCAGACGCAGCGCTAGAAAAAAGCCCCCCAGCGACGACGCCAAATATGACCGCCGCGCCAATAGCCGAAAACACCATAGTTCGAAACTTACTAAACACGGTCTACCCCCTGATTTGATGATGCACGTGGCTCTTGGCGTCACATCGTCTGGCCATTGTTTAGCCACTGTCTGACGAGCTCCCGACGCAGTCTAAGCAACGGTCAATAGCAAGATTCTTCTTAGGTTCAATACTTTACCTAACGCATTCCACAATTGGGATATTTGCAGCATCGGCACCCGCCATTCGAACAAGCCACGCCGCCCGCAGCTTTCCGGCCTGCAACTCAAAGCTCGCGCACTTGGCATCGACGACATCGTCATTGCTGCGCATACATACAGTAACATTAGTCGATGTTGCGTGCACTTTATGTCGATTTCAACAGCTACTTTGCCTCGGTTGAGCAACAGCTGCGGCCAGAGCTACGCGGCCGTCCGGTGGCGGTAGTGCCGATGATCGCCGACACCACCTGCGCGATTGCCGCGAGCATTGAGGCCAAACGCTTTGGCGTAAAAACACTGACCAACGTGGCAGACGCTAGGCGGCTGTGCCCTGAAATCGTGTTCGTCGAATCAAGGCCTGCCGTGTACGTTGAGTTTCATCATCGGGCGAAAACGGTGGTTGAAAGCGTGGCGCCGATTGCGTCGGTGAACTCGATTGATGAGATGTGCATCACGCTCTCGGGGCGTGATCAACCGCGACCTGCTGCCGAAAAGCTGGCGCTCGAAATCAAGTATCGGTTACGCAAACAATTGGGCGAATGCATCACGTCGTCGATTGGCATCGCACCCAACTCGTTCCTCGCTAAAACCGCGAGCGACATGGTGAAGCCAGACGGTTTGGTGGTGATTGAACTTGCCGATTTACCCCATGCGTTGCTGCCGCTCAAGCTCAATCATTTTGTCGGCATCGGCAAGAAGATGTTGCAGCGATTGATTGATCACGGCATCACCACCACGCCTGAACTGCTAGCTGCGGACGCGGCGAAACTGCGCGCGATTTGGGGCGGCATTGAGGGCGAACGATTTGGGCAAAAGCTCCGTGGCGAAGACGTGGCCGCCCGCGAGACCAAGACTTCGTCGATCAGTCACTCACACGTCATCGCCCCCGATCATCGGTCGCACGCGCACGCACAGGCGGTGCTCTCGCGCCTCACGCAAAAGGCCGCCATGCGACTGCGCGATATGGAGTTTGTGACCACCGACGTGGCGCTGTATCTGAAGCTGCGTGGCGGTGAAAAGCTGAAGCTTCATCGACGGGTTGACGCAACCGATCGCACCACAACGCTACTGGAAGCGGTTCAGCGGCTCTACGAATCTATGCTCACGGATCGCAATGTTAGGAACACTACGCCGATGGCGGTGGGTATGGCGTTGTCTGGGCTCACGCCGCGTGAAGGCCAGTCGCTGTCGCTATTTGATGCGCAACCGAACACCGAAAAACTCGATCGCGTGGTCGATCAACTCAACCTCAAATTTGGCAACAACACGCTGTTTTGGGGTGGTGCATTTACGGCGCAAAAGGCGGCGCGAATGGCCATCGCCTTCAATCACATTCCCGATTTAGTGATGGAGGGGGATGCGGGCACAAAAGTGACATCCAAAGTGCAGCAAGTGCCGCCCGACGCATACGATTTTTAAGCGGCGTTGCAGCCCGCCCGAATTGGGGAGGGCTGAGTCGCTTTCGCAGCGAAGGGTAGATTTAGGTCAAGGCCGTTTCGGCATCGGCACCGCGTCAGCGTGCGCTGCGAGTCTTGGCTTTTTCTCACTGGCCCGCAACATCGCGATGACGTCAGCGCCAACAAACTTTTCAACAAATCGGCGGTGCAAAATAAACCACACCACGAGAGCCGTGACCGGCGGCATGATCAGCGTTGAAAACTGATAAAGGTAGGCAATAACTTCAAGCTGCCACGCGGCCCACGCCGCCTGATCGCGCACCGCTGGGCCTGAGCTAAGAAGAATCTGTTTCATACCCGCTGCAAACACGGCCAACATCTGCAGGGGCAACAACAGCAACCAGCCGTACCACAGGTTCCGCCAGCGTTGCGGGTGCCATGCAGCCAGCGTCAGCGCCGCCATCAGCGCTGCGCCGTAGCTATACAGTCGAGCATCCACTTCAGCACTCACCCGCGCGTCAGCTCGAAACGCCTGGCCCGCGACGCTGCCCGGAGTCAGCGAGGTCATAAACTCAAAGCCATGCAGCGACTGCGCCACCGACGTGACGAACTCCGGCAACCCCAGCAGCGCCATACCCGACAGAAACCAGCGAATCGGCCAATGCAATACCGGCACCAACACATACCACGCAGCAAAAACCACCGGCACCCAGAGCAGGATGCGCAGAAAAAAGCGACCGATGGTGGTGGGCATGGTTAGGCCGAGATTAGGCCGCGAGCGGCGCTGACGTAACCGCGCCCAAGCCACCGGAAGACGGCGGAGGCGAACCATCCACCGGCGCACGGTTGATGCGCCGAACCCAGATCAGCCACACAATCAACACGTCGAGCATGATCAGCGCTTGCCAAATGTAGAGATGCGCCCACTCAAACGCCGTCATGTTCCATTGCCCGAGATAGAACAGGCTAATAATGCGCGCGACATTCAAGCCCTGCACTGCGACAAAACCAAACGCCAATCCCCACGCCTTTTGCCGCCAAGTCGAGGGGAATGCGAGAATCGCGGCAATAAGCACCAGCGTGGCCTCTACGCCATTGCAGCCGGCCTCGATGCTGACCGCAAAGCCGTTGGAGCTGCTGCGCAACACCTTACCGATGGCCACCGCATTAGTGTCAAAAATTGCCACTAGCTGGGCACAAAAATGTGCAAGCCCCGTAGTCCACGGAGTGACAAAATAATCTTGCCCCCACGGCGTCAATTGCGCACCAAACAGCACGCCTTGAATCACGACAAAAAGAATGAGGAAACGAGCCATAGCCGTCACTAAAATGGCGGGAAGCGCCACTGCGTAAATATTAAGCGCGAATCGTACCCTAACTACCGAACAACAGAGCTACGTAAAATTACGCAGATGCATATCGCCTCACTCCTTCGCGCCCTCGCTGCAGCACTGCTGCTTCAGGCCGTCAGCTGCTCCTCCGCCCTGGCCATCGAACCTGGCGAACGCGTAATCGTGCTCAATTCGGGCGAGGGCACGGTCTCGGTTATCGACCGCGCCACGCGGAAAGTGGTCAACTCGTATCCGGTAGGCAAAGAGCCGCATCACCTGATGCCAGTGCTCAACAAGGATGACGAGTTAGTGGTGGCGAATTCAGCCTCCAACGATCTGGTGTTTTTGAACTCGTTGACTGGCGAAGTCAAGCGTCGTCTATCGCGCATTAGCGATCCGTACCAATTGGCCTATTCGCCCGATGGAAAATGGTTCGTGTCGGTTAGTTTGCGGCTAGATCGTGTGGACATTTATGCGATGCCGAATTACGAGTTGAAAGCTCGCATTGCAACCAAGAAAACGCCAAGCCACGTCGCATTCAGCGCCGATTCAAGCATTGCCTACATCACCTTGCAGGACTCCGACGAGTTGGTAGCGCTTGATTTGAATAGCCAAAAAGAATCGTGGCGCATGAAGATCGGCAAAACCCCGGCGGGCATTTGGATGAGTCCGCAGGGTCTGTTGTTTATCGGCATCATGGGGCAGGATTTCGTGCAGGTAGTCGATCCAGCCAAGCGCGAAACGGTGAAAAAATTGGTCACCGGTCGCGGAGCGCACAACGTGTTTCCGATGGGTGACGGAACGCGCGCCTTGGTGAGTAACCGCGTGGACGGCACCATCACGCCGATCGACTACAAAGCATTGACCGTCGGCAAGCCAATCAAGGTCGGACGCGGCGTCGACTGCATGGAGGTGTCGGCTGACGGTAAAGAGGTGTGGGCGACGGTACGCTGGGAGGCGAAGGTGGCAGTGATCGACATGACGGGCGCCAAGCCGATTGAGTACATCCCGGTCGGTCGCTCGCCGCACGGTATCTATTTCAAGAGTCATGCGCGCCGTGATCGGTAGACTCATTGTTGCGGTGGCGGGCGCTTTGCTCGCTGCCACCGCGCACGCAGCCTGCACCGGCACGCTGTACCTAACCCTCGACACCGGCCACATGGAGCCCGCGAACGAAATCGCCGACATCCTTGCCAAGCATCAGGTTAAAGCCACGTTTTTCCTGGCCAACGAGAAAACCAAAGCGGGTGGTTTCACGCTCGATGACGGGCAAAAAACTTTCTGGCAACGACTGACAAAAGAAGGCCATGCGTTTGGCTCACACACCTGGGATCACAGCTATTTTCGCGGCGATATTGGCACTGACAAAGTGAGTTACATCCCTTGGGGAAAGACAGCTAAGGACGGCCGCACGCTTGATCGCGCGGGTGTTTGCGCAGAGCTCAAAAAGTCAGAAAATCGCTTTCGTGAAATGACTGGACGCGGTTACGACGGTCTGTGGCGCGCACCCGGCGGAAAAACTACGTCGCGTGTTCTGGATTACGCGAAAAGCTGCGGTTACAGCCATGTAAGTTGGGCGGATGCAGGGTTTTTGGGTGATGAGTTGTCGTCTGAAACGTACCCAAATGACGCGCTGTTAAAACGTGCGCTGGCAAATCTTCGCGACGGCGACATATTGATGGCGCATTTAGGTATCTGGACGCGTAAAGAACCGTTCTGGCCGATGCTCGATCCGTTGATTGCGGGGCTTAAGGCCAAGGGGTTTTGCTTTGCGACGATTCCCGAGCGAAAGCTACGATGAGGCAGTGCGTTCGGCGTTCGGCGTTGGCCATCCACTTTCATGTTGGCCCTTTCCCGCGCGCGCGGGAGCGAAGCCGCGCGGCCTAAGCTGAAATGGAATTTCTAGAACAGGCCTTTGAATCACTAGTCGGCGGGGTCTACACCACACTGGTCGACCCAACGATTTATTCGCTTGGCCTGATGTCGTGGGCAGAGCGAGCCTTTGACGCCACTGCGTTTTTCGTGGGGGGTTTGTTACAGGTCATCGCCACTGCGGCGCTGTGCCTGCCGCTCGAGCGCGTGGCCCCGGCGCAGACGATCTCAGACCAACGCCACGTGCGCACCGACGTGCTGTTTACGTTTGCCAACAAGGTGGGGCTGTTTCCACTGTTTGCGTTTGCCGCGCTGTGGGTGCTGTTCAAACCGTTTGAGTCGTGGCTGCGGTTGCAAGGCGTGACGCCGTGGTCGCTAGAAGACCTGTGGCCCGCGCTGGCCGGAATGCCCGGACTCAGTCTGCTGTTCTATATCGTGATTCTGGATTTGGCCGGGTATTGGCTGCATCGCGCGCAACATCAGCTCAATTGGTGGTGGCAATTGCATGCGCTGCATCATGCACAACGCGACATGACGTTTTGGACTGATGATCGGAATCACATCGCCGACGAGCTGCTCAGCGCGTTCTGGATGGCAATGGTTGCGCTCGCCATTGGCGTGCCGCCGCAGCAGTTTCCGCTGCTGCTGTTCGCCACCAAGTTCATGGAGTCGCTGAGCCATGCCAACATTCGTTGGAATTTTGGGCCACTGAAATATTTGCTGGTGAGCCCTCAATTTCACCGCGTTCACCACGCCATCAGCATCGGTCACGAGGGACAACATCGCGGCGTAAATTTTGCCGTGGTGTTCAGTTTTTGGGATAAGCTGTTTGCCACAGCAGATTTTCGCGATAGCTATCCGGCCACAGGTGTGGCGGATCAACTGCACGGCAGACATTATGGAGATGGATTTTGGGAAACCCAATGGCTCGGATTCGTACGCCTCAAACAGTATTTTCGGTCGCGTTGAACGCCGCGCTAATCGCGGGCGTGCTTTTAGGGGTGAGCGGTTGCGCGACCGTGGCACCGGAACAAAAACGCTCGTTGCTTGACCGCAAATGTCAGGAACGCATGATCGCCATGCTGAACGCGGTTTCCCCAGTCGTTGCCGGCGCCGATATTTCACAAAAATTTTGCGGCTGCCTGACATCCAAAGTGGACGCAGTCAAGCTTGAAGCGGATATTGATGACGTGAAAGACATCGGATTAAATCCCGAAACGCTGCGTTTGGTCACCGAATACATCCCGACCGTTCGCACGTGCGCGAAAGAAACGGGATTATGGCGAGGTCTTTAACAGGCTCACGCCTTAGTCGAAACCTAGGCCTCGGCAACAAACGACTGCGCAGCGCCGCGCAAGCCGTGCACGATGAAAGCGACCAGTTGCTTTTCAACCAGCGGATCACCGGCCGTGTTGACGCCATTCGAAAGCCGTGCCACACGTTGATCGCTGAGGTAGTGCAACAGAGCACCTAGCGCAAATTGATACCCCCAGGCCGCTTGCGCCTGCGTGAAGCCCGGATACTCGTGAGCGAGTGCGCCCTGCAACGCAGCGATAAATTCGACGGCGATTGGGTCCAGACCCTCACGAATTGCGCGGTCCTCCTCAACCCCTTGTTGTGTCAATCCGCGAGTTAAAAACAGCACGTAGGACCTACCTTGCGCGCTTCCGCGCATGCGAACCACCGGCACCACCATGGCCGACACAATACATTGCAACTGCTCGCCCGGTGATACCGAAAGTGCCTCGCGCAACTCGACGCTGCGCTGGGCAACAGTGCTGCTTCCGTAGGCAAATATTGCGTCATACAGCTCTTGCTTTTGGCCAAAGTAATAGCCTACGAGTGCGAGCGGTACGCTGGCCTCAGCCGCAATCTGGCGGATGGTGACCGCGTGGTATCCGTAGAGTGCAAACAGGCGCTGCGACGCCTCGAGAATGTTTTGGCGACGGTCTGGGCGGACTTTTACATGGTTCGCTACAGTCGGTTCCGTCGTAGCTTCGGATGTTAAATTCATAATTTTTTCGCCAATGCGGTTTGCGGTGATGTCAGTCAGAGCGATCTCCTAATTCGTAATGCTTATGAAAAAATAAATGCTTTGAGCTATAAGAATATTCAACCATCGAGATTGTTACAGATGGCCGTCTAAATAGTGGGGTGAAAGTAGCATCTTCTTGCCCCTAAAACGGGGCAAGCATGAACTTTCGGAACATTCTTAGCCTGTCACAATTTTTGCCGTGACCAAAAGCAATGAAAGACCGTGCGCAGTCGCTGCTGCATATTGTTTTGACCCAACATCGCCACAAATTACTTTCAATGAAATCCGCAACAGACGTCCACCCTCGCGGTGAAAATCCAGCTTTTTCCAGCCTAAAACCCTCGCCACGCATGCCGGTGGTTTTTTTGGGACACGGCAGTCCAATGAACGCCATTGAGGACAACGCTTATCGTCGAAGCTGGCAGGCGTTAGGCCAACAATTTGGCAGCGCATTTCCGCAACCACAACTGATTTTGTGCATCTCTGCGCACTGGTTGACCCACGGCTGGCAGCTCACAGCGATGCAAACACCGCGGACGATCCACGATTTCGGCGGCTTTCCACAAGCCTTGTTCGACCAGCAATATCCCGCTCCAGGTGCACCGGTCGTCACGCGAGAAATTGCGGCGCGGTTTTCGCATCCGCCGATCGGATTAGACGACCATAAATGGGGCCTCGACCACGGCGCATGGTCAGTGCTGAAACCGATGTTCCCCGAAGCTGTGATTCCGACGGTGCAACTGTCGATGGACTATGACCGGCCCGCCACTGAACATTTCGCGCTCGGCCAGCAGCTCTCCATGTTGCGCGACCACGGTGTGCTCATTGTCGGCAGCGGAAATATCGTCCACAATTTGCGTGCCATGAAACGCGACGCAGCGCACCATGAAGCCTACGACTGGGCCATTGAATTCGACCGCACCATCGCAGATCAAGTGCAAACCGGCAATCTTGCAGCGTTGCAGGATTTTCAAAAAATGGGGCAGGTGGCGCAACTCGCGCACCCCACGTTTGAGCACTATTTGCCGCTGCTGTACACCGCAGGCGCAGCAAGCGACAAAGACAGCATGCGCTTTTTTAACGCCGAGTTTTCAGGGGCGTCAATTTCGATGCGGTCAATCGTCTGGAGTTGAGTTTTGAAGCGCGCATGTCGACTAAGGGCGATTTATCGCTTTAGCGCTACGCTTGAAAAACGTGATCGGCTAAAAGCTACTGAGATTTGACAAGCGTGGTCAGATCGGCTGCGATCAGCTCTGCGCCAGCCTCGTGACGGATCAGCAGGCGGATCCGACCTTGCGGATCGAACGCATACATTTGCGTTGAGTGATCTACGAGGTAGGTATTCTCATCTTTGATCTGCGCCTTTTGGTAGATGATTTTGAACTCTTTAGCGACCGTGGCAGTTTGCTCGTCGCTGCCGTAAAGTGCGGCGAACGTTGGGTTGAATGCGTGAACGTAATCCGCCAGTAACTTCGGCTGATCACGCTTCGGATCAACGGTGACAAAAATCACCTGCACCTTCGCCGCGTCTTCCGGCTTCATTTTGCTCAGCGCCGCGTTCAACGTGGTCATAGTGGTCGGACAAAAATCGGGGCAAAACATGTAGCCGAAAAACAGCACCGTCGCGCGACCCTTGAAGCTTTCGAGCGTGCGCGGCTGCTGCGTCGCGGCGTCGGTAAGTGCGAGGGTTTTGCCGAAAGCTGCGCCAGTGATGTCGGTGGCATTGAACTTAACGGCGGATGTACCGTTGTTGCAGGCGCTAACCAGCAAAGCGCCGACCAGCGCAACAACGGACGCAAGCGCGCGCATGCTAGTGCTTGTGTTCCGCGTGGTCCTGCGCGCCCGGCTTCTCTGCCGTGACCTGCACGGTCACCTCGCCCGCCTTTTCAAACTTAAGTTTGAGCGGAAATGTTGCGCCCTCTTTCAGCCCATCTTTCAGGCCGATCAGCATCACGTGAAAACCGCCCGGCTTCAGCTCAGCCTTGCCGTTAGCCGGAATATCGAGCGACTTGATCTCGCGCATTTTCATCACGCCCGCTTCGGTGATCATGCTGTGAATCTGGATGTCTTTGGCAATGTCGCCAGTCACGCTAATCAGTTTGTCAGCAGTGCCCTGGTTGTCAAACACCATAAAAGCAGCAGAATTTTTCACCGCTCCCGGAGTCGCGCGTGCCCAC
>JACMNN010000180.1 GCA_014378555.1 Burkholderiales bacterium
CGGCAACGAACGCATGATTTTGCGCGGTATTGCGCCGGCGGTGGCGCGGCCGTTGTTGGTGGAAGAGCTTGACCTGGCCACCGTCGAACAGCGCAGCGCGCGACTGTTGCAGGTGATGAGTTTTTATGCGCTGTTCGCCGGGCTCATGGGCGCGATTGCCGCCGCATTAGACGTGACCGCAGGCGAGCGCGAACGGCAAACGCTGGAGCCGCTGCTGACCACCCCGGTGGCGGTGTCAGAGCTCGCCATTGGCAAGTGGCTGGCCGTGTCAATGATTAACCTGCTGGCGGTCACCGCCTCACTGGTGGGCTTTTTACTCGCATTGCAACTGGTGCCGCTGGGCAAGCTCGGGCTGCCTTTCAATTTTGGCGTGGGCGAGTTCGCGGGGTTCATGGCGGTGCTGGTGCCGTTCGCCTTCATGGTGCCCGCGGTGCTGCTCGCGTTTGGCGCCGCCGGCAAGACCGCAAAAGAGGCGCAAAGCTCGTTGTCGGTAGGCGTGTCGATGGTTGGCCTGTTGCCACTGATTAGCATTTTCCGGCAGACCAAAGCGCCGTGGTGGGACACCTGGGTGCCGGTCAACGGGCAATACGCCGTGCTGTCAAAAGTGCTGCGCGCCGAAACCATCGTGCGCCTCGACTGGCTCGCCATGTGGGCCGTGCCAGGCGTGATTTGCGTGGTCGCGCTGTACGTTTTCACGCAGCGCTTGGGCGACGAAAAAATGCTGGCGGGACGGTAATAGCTTTCTGCTGCAATGCCCTATGAACAAGGGCTTGACGCACAAAATATTGCATATCGACTAGTTTCGTTTCGGGGCTATGAGCCGCACACAACTGTGGCTGCAGCTAAAAGTTGATCGCCAATTTTTATGCGCCCGTCACCGGCAAAGCGGTGGTGTACTTGATCTGCTCCATCGCAAACGATGAGCTGACGTCGAACAATTCTGCCGAGCGAATCAGTTTTTTGTAGACCAGGTCATAGCCTGCGATGTCGGCCACCACTACGCGCAGCAGGTAATCGATGTCGCCACTCATGCGATAGAACTCGACCACTTCGGGAATTGCACTGACTGAGGCGGCAAACTGATCGAACCATTTGGCGTTGTGTTGCCGCGTTTTGATCGACACGAACACGGTGACGCCGACGTTTAGTTTCACCGGATCACACAGCGCCACGCGATGTGTGATGTAGCCCTCCGCCTCCAACCGTTGCACCCGCCGCCAGCACGGCGTTTGAGTCAGATTTACGTGCTCCGCCAGCGCTGCGAGCGGAAGCGTTGCGTCGACCTGAAGCAGCTCCAAAATCTTACGATCGGTCTTATCTAGCAATTTTTTTCTTTAAATTACTTATTTACTAGATTTTATTTCTCACCTACGATTCTTGGCAAGTAAATTTTGCAAGCGGTTGCTAGGCACTGACTTCTATGATTTATGCACACACAAAACCAGCGCAACGCCATGCAAAACCGCTCACTCCTCAGCAACCTGAACCGCGCATTTTCCGAGCATCCCGCGTCAGTCGGCGAATCGTATTCGGCGCATTTGGTAACCGCCGGTGGCTTTGGCTGGGCGCTTTTCAAGGCAAGCCTTGCCTGCTTTGTGCACGCCGTGCTGCCCTTCGCCTTCGAAAAAACTGGCAGCATTGCGATCACTGAATTGCACCGCAAGATGGTGAGCAATCGTGATCGGCGGCACACCCATCGGTAAACGACATCGGTACTCGGCGCGGAGCGTCTCTACCCCGATCAACGCGTTTGAAGTCAGCCTACCAATCACCGCCCATTGTGGTCGCAGACTGCGAAACTACTTGGTCGCCGCCATGTGACTCACGTTGACATCGATCACCGCTTCCGGCTCTTCATCATCCACATAACCGGGGCCGCGCTCCAGTTGGCGGCGCATTTTCGGCTCATCGAGATCGCCCACCCAGCGCGCCACGACAAGTGTGGCCACACCATTGCCAATAAGGTTGGTTAGCGCACGGGCTTCCGACATGAAGCGGTCAACGCCCAAAATTAACGCGAGGCCAGCCACGGGTATTCCGCCAACCGCCGAAAGCGTCGCCGCCAGCACGATGAAGCCGCTGCCTGTTACGCCTGCAGCGCCCTTAGACGTCAATAGCAACACCGCGAGCAACGTGATTTGTTGCGTCAAATCCATCGGCGTATTGGTGGCCTGCGCAATGAAAACCGCAGCCATCGTTAGGTAGATCGAAGTGCCGTCAAGATTGAACGAGTAACCGGTCGGAATCACCAAGCCAACGGTAGACTTTTTCGCGCCCAACGTTTCCATCTTCGCCATCATGCGCGGCAACACCGATTCAGACGACGAGGTGCCGAGCACGATCAGCAGCTCTTCCTTGATGTATTTGATGAACTTCCAGATTGAAAATCCGTTTAACTTCGCAATCATTCCAAGCACTACAAAAATAAACAGCAGACACGTCGCATAGAACGTCGCCATCAGTGCCGCCAGCGACACCAGTGAGCCAACGCCATACTTGCCAATGGTGAACGCCATCGCGCCAAAAGCGCCGATGGGTGCGGCTTTCATAATAAAGCCAACGATGGCGAACAGCACGTGCGACGTCTTCTCGATCAAGTCAAACACCATCGTGCCACGACCACCAAAACGATGCAGCGCAAAGCCAAACAGCATGGCAAACAACAGCACTTGCAGCATCTCACCTTTAGCAAAAGCGTCAACCACGGTATTGGGAATAATGCTCAGCAAAAAGTCCACGGTACCCTGCATTTTTCCGGGGCCGGTGTACGCAGACAGCGCTTTAGTGTCTAGCGATTTCGGGTCGATATTCATGCCCGCGCCGGGCTGCACCACGTTAACAATAACCAGGCCCAGCACCAAAGCTATCGAGCTCACGATCTCAAAATACAGCAGTGCCATGCCGCCGGTTTTACCAACTTTTTTCATGTCCTCCATGCCGGCAATGCCGACCACCACAGTACAGAAAATAATCGGCGCGATGATCATTTTGATTAGCTTGATAAAACCGTCGCCCAGTGGCTTCATCGCCTCACCGTATGCCGGCGCGAAATGGCCGAGCAATACGCCGATGATGATCGCGCTGATCACCTGCAGGTAGAGCGACTGGTAAAAGGGCTTGCTCAATTGCCCGCCCTGAGTAGTGACCGTATTTTCCATAGCCGATTCCTTTTGCAACCCAATTTCACGACGATACGGCGCTGTTGCCAGTGCCGCAGACCACAACCGGTCTTCGCAAGCGCTGCGCCGATTGATAAAGTTAGTCAAAGTTGCCGTCGCCTAGCTTTCACATCCATTGCGCCAACCCCAACCGTGGAACAATCGGGGCCTGTCTTAGTTTTTTACGGCATCGGATCTACGTTGAACCCCGCATTGACACTGGCGCTACACAACTGGCCGTTTGCGGTTTGGCTGCGCTCAGCACCGCTCGTTTATCCGAGCCTTGAGGCGCTGCACCTTATTTCCATCGCCATGATCTTCGGCTCGCTGTGGATTGTCGAGATGCGCCTACTCGGCGTTCGCCTGCTCGATCTTGACCAGATAGACGTTAACGCACTGGCCAAAGCCACGTTGCCATGGACGTTGCTAGGGTTCATGCTGGCCGCAATATTCGGCAGCCTAATGTTTCTGGCGCGCGCGAGTGAACTCATCAGCAACGGCGCGTTTCTGCTGAAAATGTTGCTGTTGATGACCGCCGGCACCAATGCCGCCATTCTGCACAGTCGTGGGCCGCTAGATTCGACAAGCACTGCTACGCGAGTACAGGCGTTAGTGTCCATTGCGCTTTGGATTGCGATGATTTTTTGTGGTCGCTGGATCGCTTATGTTTAATATTTTGAGGGCTACTATGTTGCGAACTTGTATTTCTGTGCTGTCGACATTCGCTTTCGGCAGCGCGCTTGCGCATCACGGTTGGAGTAGTTTTGACGAGACGAAGCCGATCTATCTTGAGGGCGTGGTGAAAAGCGTCAAGTGGCAAAACCCGCACGCCGAAGTGATGCTGCAAGTCAATCGCGCCGACCCTCCCGCTGCGCTGGCCCGCTTTGCCATACCGAAGCAGTCAGCCAATGTCGATGCCGTTACGGTGATCGGTTCGGCCAAACCACCCACCCGCAAAGATGCGGTGTGGGAAGTCGAATTCGCGCCGATCACGCGCATGGACGCGTGGAAAGTGGCGCCGATCAAAGTCGGCGACAAAATCGCTGTGATTGGCTACACCTTCACGGACGAAAAAGGCGAGGCGACCCTGCGAGTCGAGTTTTTGGTCGGCAATGGCAAGGTCACGCCGCTGCGCTCTTCGCCGCAGTAAACCTTAATACGCTCCTGTAGGCGTGCCCAAAGCGGCGATTGCCGCTCGACCCGGAAGCTCGGCCTTCTATAATTCACCTCCTCGATTTACCCAAATATCGCGTGAGGCGACGCCTCTCGTGAGGTGTTGCTTTGCCTGCTATTTCTTTACTGCCCCCGCTTCCACGCACCGGTGAACGTGCCCAACTGGCGCGCCCTGCTGGCAGCGCCACCGCCCTTGCGTTCGTGCGCCTCGCGCAGACGTTGCGCGAGGCTAATCGCACGCTGATCGTCACCTGTGCCGACGCGCAGGATGTGCATCACTTGTCACTCGAAATCGCTTGGTTCGATCCTACGCTTCGGGTGCGCGAATTCTCCGACTGGGAGATGCTGCCTTACGATCATTTTTCGCCGCATCCGGATCTCGTCAGCGATCGCCTCAAAGCGTTGTACGCGCTGGCCACCAACACCTGTGACGTGATGATCGTTGCCGCCACCACTGCGTCGCAACGGCTCGCGCCACGCAGCTTCATCGCGGCGCGCACCTTTCAGCTGAAAAAGGGCCAAACGCTAGACGTCGACAAGCTTCGCCAACAGATGACACTCGGCGGATATACCCACGTGACGCAGGTCGTGTCGCAAGGCGAATTTGCCGTGCGCGGCGGCATTATTGACATCTATCCCACGGGCGGAACATTGCCGGTGCGCCTCGATTTGCTCGATGACGAAATCGAATCGATTAAAGCATTCGAACCCGACACCCAGCGAACGTTGTATCCGGTCAACGAACTGTCGCTGTTGCCAGCGCGTGAATTCCCAACCGACGAGGCGGGTCGTACGCAGTTCCGTCAACGATTTCGCGAAGTGTTCGAGGGTGATCCGTCAAAAGCGGCCGCCTACAAAGACGTTACCAACGGAATCTTTCCCGGTGGCGTCGAGTTTTATTTGCCGCTGTTTTTCGAGGCCGCGGAAACGCTGTTTGATCATGCGCCCGCCGATGCCGTGTTTGCCGTGCTGGGCGACGCACATGCGGTGCTGACCGACTTTGAAAGAGAGACCAAAGAACGTTGGGGTTTGTTGCGCGGCGATAGTGCAAGGCCGTTGCTCGAGCCGTCCGAGTTGTATCTGGGGCGAGATGATTTTTTGCATGCGCTTAAAAACTATTCGCGCTATGAGCTGAAGACGGGCGCGGCTGAGGTGGCGCGCGTAGTTCCGCCGTTAGAGATCGACCGGCGCAAAGAACGCCCACTGGGTCCGCTTGCGGATTTTCTGGCTAACGCCACACAGAAAAAAGGCCGGGTGCTGCTCTGCGCAGAGAGTGCGGGGCGTCTGCAAACCATGCAGGATATGTTTGTCGAACATGGCCTCACGCCACATCGCGTCGACAATTTCGCCGCCTTTATAGCGGCAAAAGAATCGTTTTGCATCACGCCTGCTCCACTTTTTTCGGGCACCATTCTTGTTGAGGAAAAGCTGAGCTTTGTTACCGAGGCTGAGCTGTACCCAAGCACCACGCGAGCGGCGCGCAAAAAGCGAACCAAGACCAGCAATATCGACTCGATGCTTAAGGACCTCTCAGAGGTCAAAGTGGGCGATCCGGTGGTGCACGAAGAGCACGGCATCGGTCGCTATCGCGGCCTAGTGTCGCTTGATTTTGGCGATGGGCCGAATGAGTTTTTGCATCTCGAATACGCAAGTGACGCCAAGCTTTATGTGCCCGTTTCAAACCTGCACCTGATTTCGCGCTACAGCGGCACTTCGCCCGAACACGCGCCGCTGCACACGCTTGGCTCTGGCCATTGGGAAAAAACCAAGAAAAAAGCGGCGCAGCAGGCCCGCGACACGGCCGCCGAGTTGCTTAATATTTATGCACAACGAGCAGCGCGAATTGGTCACGCTTTTAAGGTGGACTGGGCCGATTACGAAAACTTTGCCAGCGGTTTTGGCTTTGAAGAAACGCCCGATCAGAGCTCAGCCATTCAAGCGGTCATTCAGGATTTGGTCGCGGCAAAACCGATGGACCGCTTGGTGTGCGGCGACGTGGGTTTTGGCAAAACCGAAGTGGCTTTGCGCGCTGCCTTCGTGGCCCTGATGGGCGGGCGACAGGTGGCGGTTCTGGTGCCCACCACGCTGCTGACCGAGCAGCACTTCAACACGTTCAAGGACCGCTTCGCAGCGTGGCCGGTTCGCATTGAAGAATTGTCGCGCTTTCGCTCCGCTAAAGAAGTGAAAGCCACTGTTGCCGGGCTTGCGGCAGGCACTGTGGATTTGGTTATCGGCACCCACAAATTAATTCAGCCAGACGTTAAATTTAAGGACCTCGGGCTCGTCATCATTGACGAAGAACATCGTTTTGGCGTGCGACAAAAAGAGCAATTGAAAAAGATGCGCGCCGAGGTCGATGTGCTCACGCTCACCGCTACGCCAATCCCGCGTTCGCTGGCGATGAGCTTGGAAGGCATTCGCGATTTCAGTGTGATTGCGACTGCCCCGCAGAAGCGGCTTTCGATAAAAACGTTTGTCGCCAAAGGCGGTGACGGCATTATTCGCGAAGCGATTTTGCGTGAGCTAAAACGTGGCGGCCAAGTCTACTTCTTGCATAACGAAATCGAGACCATCGAGAACATGCGCGAACGGCTTGAGGCGCTAGTTCCAGAGGCTCGGGTGCGCGTTGGCCACGGCCAAATGGGCGGCACTGAGCTGGAAGGCGTGATGCGCGATTTTTATCAACAGCGCTTTCAGATTTTGCTCTGCTCGACCATCATCGAGACCGGCATTGACGTGGCCAACGCCAACACCATTCTTATCAATCGCGCCGACAAATTTGGCCTCGCGCAATTGCACCAATTGCGCGGTCGCGTCGGGCGCTCGCATCATCAGGCGTATGCCTATTTGCTGATTCCGGGTGAAGACGCGATCAGCGCCGATGCCAAGAAGCGTCTGGAAGCCATCACCCAACTTGAAGACCTTGGCGCGGGCTTTTATCTGTCGATGCACGATCTGGAAATTCGCGGTGCCGGCGAGGTGCTCGGCGACAACCAATCCGGTGAAATGCAGGAGATCGGCTTCGCGCTGTACAGCGAAATGCTCAATCAGGCGGTGCGCGCGCTAAAGGCGGGCCGCGAACCTGATTTGGATGAACCGTTGGGCATCACCACCGAAGTCAACATGCATGTGCCCGCGTTGCTGCCGGTCGATTATTGCGCCGGCGTTCACGAACGATTGGTGATTTACAAACGGCTTGCCAACTGCGAAAGTGACGACGCGTTGGATGACCTGAAAGAAGAACTGATCGACCGGTTCGGCCTGCTACCCGCGCCCACCGAGTCGCTAGTGGCTGCGCATCAATTGCGCATCGCAGGCAAAGCGCTGGGCGTGAAAAAAATTGACAGCGCCCCCGAACGCACGATTATCTCGTTCAAGCCAAAACCCAATTTTGAACCGATCAAACTGATAGCGTTAATCCAGAAAGACGGACGCTATCGTTTGCATGGGCAAGACAAGGTGAAAATTGAGCGCGCGGTACCGTTACTTGCTGACAGAGCACGCATGGTGCGCGAATTTTTCTACGCGTTGAAGTAGGGGCTTGCTTGGGGAGGCGGCTACGGCATCAAAAGCTGGAAGTAAGGCTTGATCACTGGTGCAGTCTTGCGGGTGGCCAGTAAGCCGTCGGTCTGCGCGTCGTATGTAGACGGTGAAGTGCTGCCATCAATATCGAGCATCGCCAAGATTACGGTTTGGCCGAGGAGCGACGAGGTGCTGCCCGCATTGACGTTGTCGCCCAAACACACCGCCGTCTTGCGGTGACCGCCTATGTTGTGGATGCTGTTGGCGTGAGGCTGCGATTTTGGCCAAGAGCCTAATAACGATTTTCTGTACGAAATTCGGACAAATCTGCCCCTCAACAAACTTGCGAATCAAGTGCGAGGCTGGCAAGACGCAGCTGCAACGCGCATTTGCCGCCGGCACCCAATATCGCGACACTTGCTGTTACCCTCGTGTTTGTCTTGGCGGGCAGTTATCGTCATCTTTTTGACATCAATGACTCATGCTGAGTCGCGGGAAATAGATTGATTATTTGGGGAGCAGTTTGGGGAGCGATCCTCAGCGTGTTGCTATCACGTTGGGGAAGTTTTGAGTGGATCATGGGTGCGATATTGGGGGCGCTGGCGGGGTGGACGTTGCGCCGGGCGGTGCGTAGCGAGATAACCCGCACCGCGGAATTGCAAAAAGTAGTGGCGCTTCGGCCGAACGTTTCGGCCACGCCCGCATCTGCTTCTGGGGCAACAGCAGACACCGCGACCGCGGCGAATCAAGTGCCTTCCGCGATGGTGATGGTGCCTCTCGCCTCGGACTCCACGTTTAGCGCCATCGACGCGCCGAACGAGCGCGCCGCTTCCGCGCCACTATCCGTTGCGCCAGGTAACGCAAAACCCGCAGTGCCGGCCGAACCCAACATCATCGAGAACCTCGTTAGCCGCGCCAAAGACTGGCTGCTCGGCGGCAATACGGTGGCGCGTGTGGGCGCTGTGGTTTTATTCATAGGCCTGGCGTTCCTCGCAAAGTGGGCAGCCGACAACGCGCTGTTTCCGCCGGAATTTCGACTTGCAGCGATTGGCGTGGTGGGCATTGTGTTGCTCGTTCAAGGCTTTCGGCTTGCACGAGCGAATTCCGACCACCCGACGCGCGCAAACTACGCATTGCTATTGCAGGGCGCAGGCGTTGCTGTGCTCTATCTGACGGTGTTTGCGGCCTACAAACTGTACGCGATGATTCCGCCGTTAGCGGCATTCGTGTTGATGGCGTTAGTGTGTGCGTTGTCCACATTGCTGGCGATTTTGGCGAATGCGCAAACGCTGGCGCTGGTTGGTTTCGCTGGCGCGTTCGCCACGCCGATTTTGCTTTCAACCGGACAAGGCAGTCACGTTGCGCTGTTCAGTTATTACCTGCTGTTGAACATCGCCATTGGTTGCGTCGCATGCCTGCGCGCGTGGCGGGCGCTTAACTTGCTGGGCTTCTTATCAACGTTCATCGTGGCCACCGCGTGGGGCACGCTCAAGTACGCGCCGGAGCACTACGCAACGACGCAGCCGTTTCTGATTGCGTTCTTCGTGATCTATGTGGCGATTGGTTTGTTTTATGCGTTGCGCCATTCGCCTGCAAATCCAGACGCTAACGTCAGGGGCTACACGCTTGACGGCATGCTGATTTTCGGAACGCCTATGGTGGCCTTCGCGTTGCAAACGCAACTGGTGGCGCACATCGAATACGGCGCGGCGATCTCTGCCTTGGTGTTGAGCGCGGTCTACATCGTGCTTGCGTTTTCGCTTCGCTCGCGCAGCCATCCGCTCGCCAAGTGGCTCACTTTAAGTTTCGCTGCGCTGGCGTTGATGTTCGCCACATTCGCTGTGCCGCTTGCTGTTGACGGCAAACTCACCGCGGCGATCTGGGCCATTGAAGGCGCCGGTGTTTTCTGGCTCGCAATGAAGCAGAAGCGTTGGATGGGTCAGGTGTTCGGCGCGGCGATGCAGTTGCTGGCAGCGCTCGCATTTGGCGCCGCTTACGAGCATCACATTGCCTCCGTGCCTGCGTTTGCCAACAGCCACTTTATTGGCACGCTGATGCTCGCACTCGGCGCGCTGGCGATTTCATGGTGGGCGTTTGCGGCGTCACGCGAGCAACACGCAGCGCCCGAGGCGACGCGCGAAACAGACACGCCGCACACCACCCTGATCGACTCAGCCAGCGTGCTATTTTTCTTGGTTGGTTTCGCGTGGGCATAGTTTGGCGTGTGGTCCGAGGTGCTGTCATCGTTGCTGCCGTTGTCGGATGCTTCGCGTTTCGGCTGGTTCACATCGAGCTTGGTGGCGCTCACCTTCTGCGCGTTCCTCGCGTGGCGGCAGACGGGCTGGACCAGTGCGCGGTATCCCGTAGTCGTAGTGTTGCCGTTTCTGATCGCCTGCGCGTTGCTGTACGTGTTGGCTATTCCGCGCGCGAGCTTGTACTTCGACTTGCTGCTGTGGCCGGCGTGTTTCGTGCTGCATCTGATCATGCTGCGCGGCGTGGATGCGCTCGCGCCACAGCGCTGGTGGCGCGTGGTGCATGCGGGCAATACGTTACTGGTGATCCTGTTGATTGGTGGCTTTTTGCATCGCGCGGCAAATTCGGGCGGGGTGCGATCCACCGATTGGGCGGCGGTTGTTTTGTTGCTGGCGAGCACGCTTACGATGATGGCGTTGGCGTCAGGCCGCGTGTGGCGCGAGCCTGCGACCGGTTGGCCACTTGAGCGTTTTCAGCGCGACTATGCAGTGCATGCGGGGCTGGGTGTCGCGGTGCTGACAACCGTTGGCGCATTGATGGTGGCCTGTTCCGCGAGCGGAAACACCACGCCACTGCCCTATGTGCCGCTGCTTAATCCGGTCGATCTGTGCGCCTTTCTGGCCGTGGCTAGCGTGGCGCTTTGGCTGAAAAGACTGCGCGCGTCGACGCTAGTTTCTGCCGCCTCTTCTTTGCGCGGTCGCATCGCTCTGGGCGTGGTTGCCTTTGCCGCATTCATCGTGGTCAACACAGTGTGGTTACGCTTTGCCCATCACTTCGGAGGCATCGCGTGGAACAGCGACGCGCTCGCCGATTCGTTCTTTGTGCAGGCGGGCTATTCGATGTTGTGGACACTGCTGGGCGTGGGCGCGATGGTGTGGGCGCACAAAAAAGTGCAGCGTGTGGTGTGGCAAGCCGGTGCGGCCTTACTAGCGCTCACAGTGGTCAAACTGCTGATGGTCGACCTTGAAAATTCGGGCGGTGGCGAGCGCATTGTGGCGTTCATCGGGGTCGGGGTGTTGATGGTGGTGGTCGGGTACTTTGCGCCTATGCCGCCAACGGCGTTGAAGGTTGAAGAATTGGAGACTGCTCATGAAGTTGCGTAACCGTCTGTCGGTGTTGCTCGGTTTTGTTGGTCTGCGCTGCGCGCATCGACAACATACATCCGCCGTAGCACTTCTATTTGCGGCGTGCTTCGCAGCAACTGCTTTCGCTCAATCGCCAAGCGACTTCGCCACGCGCGCCGACGTGGTGGTACCCCCCGGAGCGTCCATCGTTCGCGCCGCCTTGCCTGGTGCGTCGATTGCTGCGTTGCGCAGCGTTAGGGGCGGAGATTTGCGGGTGTTCAACGCCAGCGGCGTGTCATTGCCGCACGCGTTGATTGACGCATCGACTGAAACATTCGCTCGCGCTGATGTGCCCGGTCAACGCCTGCTTGCGTTGCCCATTTACGCGAGCACGACCGCCACCAACTCCGGTGCGCCGACGTTGCGTATCGAAGAAGGGCCCAACGGCCGCGTAATCGAATACTCGGCAACTAAAGCCAACGCGACGACAAAACCGGAGCTGCGCGGCCTGCTGTTCGACGCACGCAAGGTGGACACTGCCGTGCGCGCCGTGGAGCTCGAAGGCACGCTGCCCAACGCCACAATTGTGAAAGTTTCGCTTGAGATCAGCGCTGATCTCAAGTCATGGCGGATGCTGGTGTCTGATGCGCCGGTATTCGATTTTGGTAGTGATGGCCCGAGCAATCGTCGCATCGAGTTGCCGGTCGCGCAGACGCCTACGATGCTGAAGGACCACTATGTGCGCCTCACGTCGAACCTGCCCGGCGGCATGCAAATCGTGGCGCTGAAAGCGGTGGGCCTCGACGCCGTTAAGTCATTGCAACCGACCGCGATCGCGCTAGGCGCGCCGGTGATCACCAGCGAGAATGCCGCCGAGTGGACACTCTCGACCCACTTACGCGCGTCGGCCCTGCGCCTGCAAACCACCACCAACAATGCGCTGATGCCGGTGCGCATTCTCACGCGAGCACGCGCTGGCGACCCGTGGCAACTCGTCAGCAGCACGGTCGTGTATCGGCTTGCTGGGGCGACTGGCGGCGACAGCATCAATCCAGCAATACCGATCAACGCAACGCTTGCATCTCAGCTTCGCGTAGAGGCGCTGCGCGGCTACAGCCTGACGGGCGTGGCGCTGTCGCTAGCGCTGGAATTTCCGCCGTTGCAGGTGCTTTTCATTGCCACCGGCGATGGGCCGTTTTCAATTACCACCGGCAAGTCGGGACTTGAAACGGCCGCGCTGCCTGTGGCAACGCTGCTGCCGAATTACGCGACCGGGGCCGAGTTCGGTACGCCGTTATTACAGGCCACGAGCATTAGCCTCGATGCAAGTCCGCGCACAGCGGCTCAGTCCGCGAAAGACTTGTTGAGCGAGCTGTTCAATCGTTCCGCAATACTGTGGGCGGTGCTGGGGCTGGCGGTCGTGGTGCTTGCGGGATTGGCGATTTCATTGCTGCGGTCACCCGGCCAACGCAGTTAGCCAGCCCTTATTTCGTTGTTACTTAATCGGCTTGGCGATTACGCAACACCTCATCACTAAAGGAGACACCGAAAATGTGGAAAGACGATGACGAACTATTTGCCTTGATGCGCACCCGCCTATTCCCGGCGGTGGTCGGGGACATCCTCGACACCATGGGTTTGCTGCACCAGTTTTTGCCGCCCGCGATCAAACCGGTTGGGCCGTCGATGGTCATCGTCGGGCGCGCTATGCCGGTGCTGGAAAGTAATTGCTTTTCGCGCTCGGAGCCAGAAGGCAAGACGCCGCTGAGCCGAAAGCCGTTTGGTCTGCTGTTTGAGGCGCTCGACGATCTTAAGCCGCACGAGGTCTACGTGGCCACCGGGTGCGCGCCGCAGTTCGCGCTTTGGGGCGGGCTCATGACTACGCGCGCCCTGCATCTGAAGGCCGCAGGCGCGGTGCTCGATGGTTATTCGCGCGATACCACCGAGGTGCTTGAGCTGGACCTTCCGGTGTTCTCGTTCGGAGGCTACTCGCAAGATCAGGGGCCACGCGGCAAAGTGGTCGACTATCGCGTGTCGGTCGACATTCAGGGCGTTCGGGTTCGCCCCGGCGACATCGTGTTTGGCGATCAGGACGGCGTACTCATCATTCCTCGGGAAGCCGAAACCGAAGCAATCAGCCGCGCATTCGAGAAAGCCGCCACCGAAAACAGCGTGCGTCTGGCGATCAAAAATGGCATGAGCACCGTCGAAGCTTTCAAAACGTTCGGCGTGATGTAGCTAGGGCCCGCCTGGCCGCTGAATCGTTGCTAGCGCCACCCGGGACAATGGTGAGCGCATCGTTCCGCCGTCAGTCCGGCGCTGCATATTAGCCTTCACCTTTCCCCCTGTAGAGTGCCGCACAGTCACGCGAGCTGCTAGAGCTCGGGTCGGCGTGCGGCCGTGTTTATTAGAATCGCTGACGATGAACCCAAGCACCGACCTACCCGTCAAACTCTCTGACGTGCATGCAGCTCGCGACAGAATCGCAGGGGCGATTGAGCACACACCGTGTCTGCATTCGAAAACGCTGTCGCGCATTTTTGACTGCGAGGTGTGGCTGAAATTCGAGAATTTGCAGTTCACCGCCAGCTTCAAAGAGCGTGGCGCGCTGAACAAATTGTTGCTGCTCACCGCGGACGAAAAGTCGCGCGGTGTGATCGCGATGAGCGCGGGCAATCATGCACAGGGCGTGGCCTATCACGCGGGGCGGTTGGGCATTCCAACCACCATTGTGATGCCAGCTTACACGCCGTTTGTGAAGGTGCGCAACACCGAGGGTCACGGTGCCACGGTGATTCTGCACGGCACCACGTTGGCTGAAGCTTCGCTGCATGCGCACCAGTTGGCGGCACAGCATCACTACACCTTCGTGCATCCGTTTGACGATCCGCACATCATCGCCGGACAAGGCACGCTTGCGCTGGAAATGCTTGAGACGGCGCCGCATCTGGACACGCTGGTGGTGCCGGTGGGCGGCGGTGGATTGCTCGCGGGCTGCTCGGTGGCGGCACGTTCCGTAAAGCCAAACATCGAAATTATCGGTGTCGAATCGACAACTTTTCCCGCAATGGCGCAGCGTTTGCAAGGGCAAGAAGTGCGCGTTGGCAGCGAAACCATTGCCGAAGGTTTGGCCGTGCGCGACATTGGTGAAATGCCATTGTCCATTGTGCGTGCGTTGGTGATTGATGTGCTGCTGGTCGACGAATCAACCATCGAAGAGGCCATTGCGCTGTTGATCGACGTTGAAAAGACCGTGACCGAAGGTGCCGGTGCGGCAGGTATCGCGGCACTACTGCAGCATCGTGCGCGTTTCGTCGGAAAAGCGGTCGGTGTGGTGCTCTGCGGCGGCAATATTGACTCGCGAATTTTGGCCAGTATTTTGATGCGCAACCTGGTGCGTGAAGGCCGGTTGGTGCGCATTCGGGTGCGTTTGCCCGACGTGGCGGGCGCGCTTGCCAAGCTGACCAAAGTGGTGGGCGATGCGGGTGCCAACGTGGTGGACGTTGAGCATCAGCGGCTGTTCGGTGTGTTCAGCGTCAAGTCCACCGAAGTTGAGTTAACGCTAGAAACACGGGACCGAAAGCATGTCACTGAGTTGCTAGCGGAGCTTGAGTCGCATGGCTTTGCGGCGCACTTGTTAGGATCAGCAGAATGATGTTGCCACCCAGTATTGCCTTCATTCAACGCGACTGGCTGTCGGCTAATCACGTTATGTTTCGCGATGGCGACAGCGCCACGTTGATTGATTCAGGCTACGGAAAGTTTAACGACGTCACCATTGCCAAGGTGGACGCCGTATTGAACGATTGGCACGGAGCAACCCTTGACCGCATCGTCATTACGCACATCCACAGCGATCATATTGGTGGCAATGCGGCGCTCCAGCGCCTGCATGCGGGGTGCTCAATTACGGTGCCTATCGACGAGCAATCCGCACTCGTCAACTGGGATGCGCCAGAGCAGATGTTGTCGTACGCGGATCAAGAGGCCGAGCGATTCGCGTGGGATGATGTGATCGAACCGGGGCAGACCGTGCCGATGGGTGGTGAGTCGTGGCAGGCGATAGCGACGCCAGGACATGACATGGGCTCGTTAGTTTTTTATTCACCCAAGTTGCGCATTTTGATTTCTGCTGATGCGCTCTGGGAAAACAGTTCAGGTTTTGTGCCGCCGCAAGCGATTGATCCGAAACCACTCGCAGCGCAGCGCGCAACATTCGAGCGCTTGGCAGCGTTAGATGTAGCGCTGGTTATTCCAGGCCATGGCGGGATGTTTACCGACTATTCAGGCGCGCTTAAGCGGGCAAGTGAAAAGCTGGAGCTTTTCGCCAGTGACGACTTGCGCGTCGCCAAAAGTGTGGTCAAAGGCATGTTCATCTTTTCGATGATGTGGCGCGGCAGCATGCCGGTTACCGATCTGCCTGGGTACGCGGCGCGGGTTGGCGTGCACCGCGATTACAACGCGCAATTTTTTAAAATGAGCGACGAAGCGTTTGCCGATTGGCTGCTAAGTGAGGCGGTGCGAGCGGGTAAAGTGCGCGTCGAAGGCGACGCAATCGTCAGCGTTTGATTGCAGCGATTTTTTGCTTTAGTGCAAACGGTTGACCGCCCGCATCGAGTTCATCGCCTTCAACGTACGCCACCACGCAAAAAGCATCTTGCGTAAGCTTTAGCAGCTCGTTGGAGCGCAGCAAAAAGTCAGGTCGCGACGGTTTGCCGTACCGCTCGTTGCCGTCCATAAAGGTCTCATAGAGCAATACGCCACCCGGTTTGATTGTTGCCAACAACGACGCCAATGTGGGCCGCCACAGATAGTTACAAACGACGATCGCATCGAATGACCCGACCGCGTAGGGCCATGCATCACCCTCGAGGTCGCGGCATTCGGTTGTTACGCCACCTATCGCTGACAGCGATTGCAATGCTGTTTGGTCGCGATCAACAGCGGTTACGCGCGCTCCACGGGTAGCGAAAAAGCGTGTGTGGCGACCGTGGCCGCAGGCAAGGTCTAGGACGCAGGCTGCGGGTTGGATGAGTGCAGCGTGGCGAATAAACCAGGCGCTTGGCGTGTCTTGTGAGTGCATCATTAAGTAGGAATTGCGGGCACAAACTCGGTGGTCAGTTTGCGAATTGCGTTTCTGCGGTGGTTAGTAAAAGCGACTTTCACCGCCCTCACCCTAGCCCTCTCCCGCGCTGCGGGAGAGGGGACATACCCCGCGCTGGCTGCACAACGCCGGCGCTTACCTTGCGCGTGTGGCGACCGTGCCCGCAGGCGAGATCGAGGACGCTCGCTTCGGGCTGGATGAGTGCGGCGTGGTGAATGAACCAGGCGTTTGGCGGGTCTTGTGAGTGCATTATTTAGTAGGAATTGCGGGCACACACTTGGCGGTCAGTTTGCGAGTTGTGTTCTTTCGGCGGTTAGAACAAGCGACTTTCAGCGCCCTCACCCTAGCCCTCTCCCGCGCGCGGGAGAGGGGACATACCCTTCGCTGGCGCCTACCTTGCGTTATTAGCATCCACCACCGCTAAAGCCGTCATATTGACAATTCGGCGCACGGTTGCACTTGGTGTCAGGATGTGCACCGGCTTTGCGCAGCCCAGCAGAATCGGTCCAATCGCTACGTTGTTGCCTGCGCTAGTTTTGAGCAGGTTGTAGGAAATGTTCGCCGCGTCGATATTCGGGAACACCAGCAAATTAGCAGAACCGGTCAACGGCGAATCAGAAATCTTGGTGCGAATTCCCTCATCCAACGCGCCGTCGCCGTGCATTTCGCCGTCGACTTCTAAACCCGGTGAACGCTCGCGAATCAGTGCGAGTGCTGCGCGCATTTTGAGCGCCGAGGGCGTGTTGGCCGTACCGAAATTTGAGTGCGACAACAGCGCCACTTTCGGCGTAATGCCAAAGCGTTGCAGTTCGTCGGCCGCCATCAGCGTGATCTCAGCAATTTGCTCGGCGCTGGGGTCGTAGTTGACATGAGTGTCTACGAGAAACAGCAAACGACCGGGCAACATCAAGCCGTTCATGGCAGCGTATTCGTGCGCGCCTTTGCGCAAGCCAAGCACCTGATCGATGTAGTGCAGATGAATGTCGTGGGTGCCGTAGGTGCCGCAAATCATGGCATCGGCATCGCCCTTTTTCACCATCATCGCGCCGATCAGTGACAGGCGACGGCGCATCTCAATTTTGGCCAGTGGTTGGGTCACGCCCGAGCGTTGCGTCAGGCGGTGATACTCCTGCCAATAGTCGCGAAAGCGGCTGTCCTGCTCGGGGTTGATAAGCTCAATGTCCACGCCAGGCTTCATGCGCAAGCCGAACTGCTCTAACCGCTTCTCGAACACCGCAGGTCGCGCGATCATGATCGGCTTGGCGATACCTTCGTCGATGACCACCTGCACCGCGCGCATCACGCGTTCGTCTTCGCCCTCGGCAAACACCACACGACACGGCGCTTTGCGCGCCGCGTCAAAGATCGGCTTCATGACTGCGCCGGAGTGATACACAAACTGCGCGAGCTGTTGCTTGTAGGCGTCGAAATCTTTGATCGGACGGGTGGCAACACCAGAGTCCATCGCGGCTTTGGCCACCGCCGGCGCGATGCGCACAATGAGACGCGGATCGAACGGTTTGGGAATCAAATATTCTGGGCCAAACGACAGCGAACCCGTGTCGCCGTACGCGGCGGCAACTTGATCATTTTGCTCGGCCATGGCGAGGTCAGCAATGGCCTTGACCGCCGCCACTTTCATCGCTTCATTGACCACCGTTGCACCCACATCAAGCGCGCCCCGGAAGATGAACGGAAAGCAAAGAACGTTGTTCACCTGATTCGGATAGTCGCTGCGGCCGGTGGCAATAATCGCGTCAGGCCGTGCCGCTTTGGCGAGATCAGGCATGATTTCAGGCTCGGGATTAGCGAGCGCAAGAATCAGCGGGCTGTTGGCCATTTTGGCCAACCACTCTGGCTTCAACACCCGCGCAGCGGACAAGCCAAGAAACACGTCCGCGCCGTCAAGCAATTGATCAACGGTGCGCAGATCAGTGACTTGCGCATAGCGCGCCTTGTTGTCGTCCATCTCCTCGACGCGGCCCTTCCAGACCACGCCTTTGATATCCGACACCCAAATATTTTCCGGCTTGATGCCGATGGCGACCAGCATATCAAGGCAGGCCAGCGCCGCTGCACCCGCGCCTGAGCACACCAGCTTGATATCTTCCGGCTTTTTGCCCACCACGCGCAAACCGTTGGTGATTGCCGCGCCTACGATGATCGCTGTGCCGTGCTGATCGTCATGAAAGACCGGAATCTTCATTCGTTCGCGAAGCTTCTGTTCCACATAGAAACATTCAGGCGCCTTGATGTCTTCAAGATTGATACCGCCGAAGGTGGGCTCCATCGCCGCAATGATGTCGACCAACTTATCTGGATCAAGCTCATTTAATTCGATATCGAAACAGTCGATACCGGCGAATTTTTTGAACAAAACTGCCTTGCCTTCCATCACCGGCTTCGCGGCCAGCGGGCCGATATTGCCCAAGCCCAGTACCGCGGTACCGTTAGTCACCACGCCAACCAAGTTGCCGCGTGCGGTCATGTTGTAGGACTCAGCCGGGTCGCGCACGATTTCTTCGCAGGCGAAGGCAACGCCAGGCGAATACGCCAGCGCCAGATCGCGCTGATTGGTCATGGTCTTGGTTGCGCTGATCTCGAGCTTGCCCGGCTTCGGGTAACGGTGGTAATCCAGCGCGGCTTCTTTGAGCGTCAGCACTTTGGTGGTTTCAGACATGGACTCCGCCTTTTTTCATTTTTGGAATTTATGCTTTAATTTTAGGAGCGTTCGTTGTTTCGCAGCGATTTGTGCGCCACTATCGCTCGATGTCGTGGATTGTTGCGGCAATGGCCTAGATTTCGCATCACGCTTAAGTTCGAAAACTGGGCATCCCGCATGCGCTTTAGCCCCGATTGCAAAATGCCGAATAATAGTAATATTTACTTTATTACTTAATGATTTTTAAAGACGCGCTATGACCACCACCGTCAAACTGCCCACCACTCTCGAGATGACCCTGCGCCAACATTGCGCAGTCTCTGGTGAAAGCATCAGCGACGTGATCCGCGTGGCGCTCGAGGCGCATCTATCGGCTGCGGCTGAAAACACCACAGCGTCTCCTTGGTCGCTGGGTGTGGGGTACTTCGGTCGCTTTGCCGGCCCTGCTGACTTGGCTGACACTTACCGCGAGGCGCGAGGCAGTGTGTGGGACGAGGTAGCACAGGGCAAATCGAACCGCCGCACTCCGCGGAGTAGATGAGCGCTGCCACCATAGGCGCACCGCGACGCACCCGCGCAACCGTAGTCAAAACCAAGGAAATTCCGGCCGCGGTATATGGTCCTGCAGGCGCGCTGGTGCTGGTTGACAGCGGGCCGCTGCTGGCGCTGTTCAACCGCACCGATCGGTGGCATGCAACAGTCTCCCAGTGGATGCAAGGTAACCCCCGCATTAAGCTTGTCACCACATGGTGCGTGCTCACCGAAGTCTGCGCCATGCTGAGCCGCCGAGTACACAACGACGCCGCGCTCGACGTGTTGCGCTGGGCCTTGCGTGGCGGCATCACCGTCGACGGCGCGCCGCAAGACGCGTTGGTGTCAGTGCTCGCGATCAGCGAGCGCTTTGCGAACCTCCCGTTCGACCTCGCCGACGCCTCGATTGCTGAGGCCGCCGAACGCATGCGCATCCGTCGCGTGCTGAGCATCGATTCAGACTTCGACATGTATCGCGACCATGCTGGGCGGGCGCTGCAGAATGTGCTGAAACGTTGAAGCTGCACACAGTCTTGGGCTAAAACACCCATTTATTCAGTGAAGCGGAGAGGTGAGCACGTCTGCTCGCGGCGAGCACACCTTCTACGCGGCAGCTCAGTTTGTGGGTAACTAGTTTGGATCGCCAATGCGCCAAATGGTCAAGCTCGTCGTCCTTGACCCTACACTCCGGTTAAATTTGTTCAAGGAACCGCATGAAAGTCATTGGCCTCATCGGCGGCATGAGTTGGGAATCTACGGCTTCGTACTACCGCATCATTAACGAAACCGTGAAAGAGCAGCTTGGTGGCCTGCATTCCGCGAAACTGGTGCTCTACAGCGTGGACTTTCACGAAGTTGAGCGGATGCAGCAAGTCGGCGACTGGGCCGCCGCGGGCGCACTGATGGCAAACGCTGCGCGTGGCCTGCAAGCAGCAGGCGCAGAGTGTGTCGTGGTTTGCACCAACACCATGCACAAAGTCGCCGAGTTCATAGTGGCCGCAGTAAACATTCCGCTGCTGCACATCGCCGACCCGACCGCCACTGCGATAAAGCTTGCGCAACACACCAGCGTCGGCTTGCTCGGCACCCGCTTCACGATGGAGCAAGATTTCTACCGTGATCGACTAGTCACGCAACACGGCCTCACGGTGCTCACGCCGAGCGACCCAGACCGCAGCATCGTGCATCGCATCATTTATGAAGAGCTGTGCCTCGGCAAAGTTTTCAATGAATCGCGCGACGAATACCGGCGCGTGATGGCCGACCTAATTGCGCAAGGAGCACAGGCCATCATCTTGGGCTGCACAGAAATCGCGCTACTGGTTGATCAGCGCGATGCGTCGGTGCCGCTTTTTGACACCACCTATCTGCATGCACGCGGCGCGGCCGAATGGGCGTTGGCGGAAG
>JACMNN010000181.1 GCA_014378555.1 Burkholderiales bacterium
GAATCGATGCTGGACGGGTCGGACGCCGTATCTGACTGGCCCTTGCTCAACGCATTGCTCAACACGGCGGGTGGTGCGACTTGGGTGTCACTTCACCACGGCGGTGGCGTCGGCATGGGTTACTCGCAACATTCTGGCGTGGTGATTGTGTGTGACGGCAGCGATGCGGCGGCCAAGCGTATCGAGCGTGTGCTGTGGAACGATCCAGCAACGGGCGTGATGCGCCATGCCGATGCCGGCTACGAAATCGCAAAGCAGAGCGCCCGCGAATGGGGCCTCAACCTTCCGATGCTCGCCGCGTAATTTCTATTTAATCGAGAATTTGCTGTGACTAACTTCCCGCTTAATGTTGGTGCGCTTGCGCTCGACGATCTGCAAACACTGCATAGCGGCGGCGTGTGGTTGACACTGCCCGAAGCCGCACGAACCGCCATCCGCGCCAGTCACAAAATCGTCGCTGATGCGGCGGCCGGCAACGCGCCGGTGTATGGCGTGAATACAGGCTTCGGAAAGCTCGCCAACAAGCGAATTAGTGCCGCTGACCTCGACACATTACAGCTCAATCTCATCCGATCGCATTCGGTGGGCGTCGGCGAACCACTCGCGCCTGCGGTGATTCGACTGATGCTTGCGCTCAAGGCGGCGAGCCTTGCGCGCGGCTATTCGGGCGTGCGCGAGATCGTCGTCGACACGCTGATTGCCGTCTACAACGCCGGGCTGATTCCGTATGTCCCGAGCCAGGGTTCGGTCGGCGCATCGGGCGATCTGGCACCGCTGGCGCATATGACGCTCGCGTTACTCGGCGAAGGCGAAATGCTCGACAACGGACAACGCATTGCAGCGGCGGACGCGCTCGCAAAAGCAGGGATTGCACCGCTAAAACTCGCTGCGAAAGAAGGTCTGGCGCTCATCAACGGCACCCAAACATCCACGGCGTTAGCGCTTCATGCGCTGCTCACTTTCGAGCCGGTGCTGGAGGCGGCTCTGGTGATTGGCGCGCTCACCGTGGATGCCGCACGCGGCAGCGATGGACCGTTCGATCCACGCATTCACGCAGTGCGCGGGCAACCGGGGCAGATTGATGTGGCGAAGTATTACCGCGCGTTGCTTGCCGGCAGCGAAATTCGCCATTCGCATGAAGAAAACGATGATCGGGTGCAAGACCCGTATTGCCTGCGCTGCCAGCCGCAGGTGGTCGGCGCCTGCCTCGATCAATTGCGTCACGCAGCACTCGTGCTGCTGCGCGAAGCCAACGCCGTGACCGATAACCCGCTGGTGTTTGCCGATACGCAGGAGATGATCTCCGGTGGCAATTTTCATGCGGAACCGGTTGCGCTGGCCTGTGACGCGATGGCCGTTGCCATTGCCGAAGTGGGCGCGATTGCGGAGCGCCGCATCGCCATGTTGATTGATGGCAGCGTGTCTCGTTTGCCGCCGTTTTTGACCGCTGATGCAGGTCTAAATTCTGGCTTCATGATTGCGCATGTCACCGCCGCGTCGTTGGCAAGCGAAAACAAATCACTGGCGCATCCGGCCAGCGTGGACAGTTTGCCGACCTCGGCCAATCAGGAAGATCACGTGTCAATGGCCACCTTCGCGGCGCGCCGGTTGCAGGCGATGATTGCCAACACGTCGCACATTTTGGGCATTGAGCTGCTGGCCAGCGCGCAGGGCATTGAGTTCTTGCGTCCATTGCAATCATCGATTGCGCTGGAGGAGGCGCACGCTTTGCTGCGTAATGTTTGTGCTTCGATTTCCACTGACCGCTACATGGCCCCGGAAATCGAACGTGCGACACTGCTCGTTCGCAACGGTGCGCTGTCAAAAGTTTTTCGAGCGCTGCCCAATTTGCCCGCGCTTTGGATACCCGTTTAACTAACCATTTTTTGAAAAGGATCTGATTCATGAAGAAAACACTCATCTCCGTCGCCCTCAGCGCTTGCGTGGCACTGCCGGCATTTGCGCAAGAAACTAAGGTCGCTATTGGCATGTCCGGCTGGACCGGCTTTGCGCCTTTGACACTTGCCAAAGAAGCCGGTCTGTTCAAAAAGTACGGCCTCGATGTTTCGATCAAAAAGATTCCGCAAAAGGATCGCCACCTTGCCATCGCTTCTGGCGACGTGCAATGCGCAGCAACGACCGTTGAAACGTGGATTGGCTGGAACGCAGCGGGTGTTGCAACCACGCAGATTTTTCAGCTCGACAAAAGCTTTGGCGCAGACGGCATGGTGGTGAAACCTGGCATCGCCAAAATCAGCGACTTAAAGGGCAAAACAGTGGCCGCCAGTGCGCCCGGAACCTCCCCGTATTTCGCATTGGCATGGATGCTGAAAAAGAATGGCATGACGGTGAAAGACGTTAAATTAGTGAGCCTTGAGCCGCAGGCCGCAGCTAACGCCATCATTGCCGGGACCGCTGACTTGGACGCTGCGATGACCTACGAGCCGTACCTGTCCAGCGTCCGCACAAAACCAGAAGCGGGCAAGATCATCGCGACCACGCTCGATTACCCGATGGTGATGGACACGTTCGGATGCACACCGAAATTTCTGACAGAGAATCCAAAGGCTGCACAAGGCTTGGCCGATGCCTATTTCGACGCGCTGGCAATGATCAAATCTGATCCGAAAAAGAGCTTTGAAATTATGGGCGCGGACGTGAAGCAGGCGGGCGACGCGTTCGAGAAGAGTCAGGCGTTTTTACGCTGGCAGGACAAGGCTGCCAACCAGAAATTCTTTGCTGGTGAACATGCGGCGTTCAGCAAAGAAGCAGCAGACTTGCTGTTGGAGATCGGCGTGATCAAGGCGATTCCTGATTTGTCGAAGTTGGCGGACACGCGATTTATCAAGTAGGTCTTTAACCCCCTCTCCCCTTGCGGGAGAGGGTGGGGGTGAGGGGGCGGTGACTAGCAATTCCGTCGTTCGTTGCTTAATCAACGCCCCCCTCACCCTAGCCCTCTCCCGCTAGGGGAGAGGGGATGCTTCCTGAGCTACCCGCACCCTTCCGTGAACGCCCGCTAGTCGACAATGAAACCTCTAACTCCCGTATCTCCCACCGCCCGCATCACGCTTGGCATCTCTTTCTTTGTGCTGTTCATCGCGGTTTGGGCCATCGCGACATTTGGCGGTTTTGTATCCAAGACCTTTCTTGCCGACCCGATCATGATGCTGAAAAGCGGGTATGTGCTGCTCAGTGAAATGGGTTTCGCGAAAGACATCGGGATGACTGTTTGGCGCGTGTTGGGCGGCTTTCTGTTGGCTGCGACCCTTGCGCTACCGCTCGGCGTCATGATGGGCGCCTATAAGCCCATCGAGGCGTTCTTTGAACCGTTCGTTTCGTTCGCCCGCTACCTGCCGGCGTCAGCGTTCATTCCGCTGCTTATTTTGTGGGCCGGAATC
>JACMNN010000182.1 GCA_014378555.1 Burkholderiales bacterium
AACTGGCAACCGGTGCGTGTTGTTCACCTCAACCCCGACCAATCGAGCGCCGACAAAATTCGACTAAAGGAACAACGTCCAGAACTCAAAAAAGCCGCTTAACACTTACCCTTGGGCGACAACTAGCTTGACACCTTCCGACAGCGAGCCACAGGCACCAGAGAAATCGTTCAATTGCTTGCGCTTGGGCGCGGGATTCAACTTTGAATGAGAACGCGGTTAACTTGGCGCGAGGCGGGGTGAGTGGAGACGCGCCGAACATGAATCGAGAGTTTATCGCTGGCGTGACTCTCTGAGCGCTATGTAGTTGGAAGTTAATGCCACGCGATTGGTTATCGTTAGTGTGTAGGTGGGCAGAGGCTGCCCGCACTACAAGCCTCTTTCGAAAAAGCTGTTCGCTCACTTCACCGACCGCATTCGTCGGAACCGCAAGCGTTCCGACCTACCGCGCTTGCCGGTGAGATAGGTGGTGGCGCTGGCCCGCGTGTTGAGTGTTCCTGCTGCATCGTAGAACGTGGCGGTGCTTTTGATGCGGTTGCCAAAGCCGTCGTATTCGTAGCTGCTGCGCTGGAATAGCGTGCGGTCAACACCCGATGCGTTCTCGAAGTCAGGCTCTACCGTTTCGATGCAGAGCTGGCCATACACCGCGCCGGTGCAACTGCCGCCGTAGCCTTGGTAGGTGAAGCTCGATCGACGAACGATGCTGGTTGAACCATTGGTGGTGTAGCCAGCCACCGTGCTGGTGGTGGTGGCGCGTTGCAACTTGCCGAGCAACCAGCGCGTCGTGTCGCCGCCTCCCTGAGCCGCTTTGTAATACTCGTTGACCACCGATTGCGACCACACCTACACTCCTTCTATTCGTCGGAACCGCAAGCGTTCCGACCTACCGTGCTATTAGCCTTACGCAGCTAGTTGAGTAACAACCAATGCGGGCTCCCCATCCAATCGTCGCTCTTCAACGGCCACCAACTGGCCGGGCACGAACTCCCACACCTCGTCCCCTGGGTCGTAGTCATCGGAAGACTGAAGCATTACTACGTTCGACCCTTTTCGCAAAGCGCGCACGGGTCGCCAAGCCGCGACCCCTTCGTCTAGAAGTCTCACGTAAACGACAACGCTCGCGTCGTTTTCAGTACTTGAAACCTGATCCGCCGACATGAATGACCTCCTTGGTGACGTTGTCGATAACAACTGAACTGCCCGTTTCTGGGTGAACGAATCTAGTGGCAAGATTGCTTTTATTCACCAGACTCTCGGCTACCGCACTACACCACCCACCAAAGCCGCGACCAAAAGTGCACGGACAGCAATCCCAGCGCGAGTGCCGCTCCCAAAATAAAATTACTGAAAAGTTCACTTTTTACTCGGAAAAAGGCCCCCAACGCAACGACAGCGATCACTCCGGGCAGCCATGCGACGCGCCAATTTGGTGAAAATAGCATAAAAACGCCCATCGCCAAGATCACACCGATACAGAACGCCGTAAGCCCGGCTAAAAATGACTTCACAGTTTTGCGATTGATGATCTTCATGGGTTGCTGCCACCCGGTAAGGCTATTGTTGGGCGCGAACTGCCGGGATAGCCTTCGCGAGCCCAAAGCCAAAATTCAGCCTGCTTTTGATAAATCCAGCCGTGATGGAAAGGCTCGTTCGCTAGGTAGTCGCTGACACCAATGGTTCTATTGAGATAAGCATGCAAAAGTTCATGCACCGCTAGCCCCATTAACTCTGCTCTGCCATCAACAGATAAATCCACGACGCCGTATGCGCGTGAAACATACGCGTTTTGCCCTAAAGTCACACCATCTGCTGGGCTCCAGATACCGTTAAGACATGCACACGCAAAGACATTCACCGGCACTCTCATAATGTCGCTAAATGACATACCCGCTTGTACGTATGCCGGAGCAATTTCTAGCGTGGTTCCCCTCGGAAGTAATTCCGGAAACTCGCGTGCAATCCGTGAGCGTGTTTCGTCAATGTAATCCGTCGTGCCTATAAAAAGCGGGGTTGGGCGCGAGCCACCGCTTGACCCGTTTTGTCCAGTCGATCCGTCACCAATCAAATATACATAAGCCCGCGTCCCCGCCGCCTGAATGCCCGCAGCGATCATGCTGTCACGCGCACCCGTCCAGCAACTGCCGCGATTGACCATCGCGCTGGCGCAACCACCGGCTGCGATGCTGGTCATTCCATCCATTTGCTGACCCACAATGTCGCCAATGATGCCGCCCACAATGGCCCCAGCAATCTGGCGTCGATTAGCGCCGTTGAGCGCTACTTCGATGCCCGAATCTAGTATCGGCCCACCCAAGTAGGCACCCAACGCATTTGAAGCTATCGCCTGAAGCGCGTTGGTGCCATTGGCATGCGCGTTCATTCCAGCTCTGACCGCGTTGGCGGCAAACTGTGCGCATGCAAGGCAGCCCCCAGTCGCCCATGCCACCACCACGTAAGTCGCCGCCGCAACGACGCTGCTTCGCCACTGCATCCACCAGCTAAACCCGCTTGGGTCGCTCATGGAGAGTGGATTGTTCATCACATACGAATACCGGTTATGGCTCTGCGCATTGTGCGGCGCTTGAATAATCGGATCGGCCTGCAAGAAGCGTCCAATCACCGGGTCATACAGCCGCCCATTCATGTGAATGATGCCCAGCTCTGCCACGTGCTCATGCCCGGTGAATCCGCGTTGGCCTTCGGCTAATGCTGCGGTTTGGTTTCTCGCATTGCCCCACGGCCCGAAGCCGTGAATGCTGAGCATGCTCACCTGCACCGTGGGTGCTTGTGGCGAGCCCTCCAGCGTGATCTCAGCGACCATGCTGCCCAAGTGATCTTTGAGGATCAGTTTGGTGACGGTGTTGACGCCACTGTTGTTGCTTGAAACGTCGAACCCGTTTTGTGCGGTGGGTAATTGTGCGAGCGGTATGCCGGTGATTGCATCAAAGTTTGTCGTGACCGTGGCCACCACGCCGTCACTGCCACTGAGAGTGGCGATGCTCTTGATGATTTGGCCGGTTGCGTTCCGGTGAACCTCGAATCCACCGGGGACGACGTACAAGATGTCGTCGACGAAGGTGCCTGTCTGGGTGGGGCCGGATCGCTTGATCTGGCGGGTGCGCTGATAGCCTGCGTCGCAGAAGAACTCAGCAGAGGCTTGAATGGTGCCGCCCAGTGATTTTGTGATGCTGGTGGGTAGGTTGAACGCGGTGTAGCCGGAGAGTTGCAAGAACGCCCCATCCGCGCCCGGTGCGTTGTTGCTTTGAGCTTGCGTGGGTCGGGTGTAGCTTTGGATGTTGCCGTTGGCATCAAAGGCCATGTTTCCGGTGCCCGCGCCCGCGCCGCAAGTCCCCCGCCCCTATGGCACACCCATGCACTTTGAACGCGGCAGATGTCGCCATGCCCGCCCGCGCCGGGACGCACGCAACGGCTTAAACACTACACCCGTCGTTGCCGCTTAAACTCGCCGCTTCGTCTCTCACCGCTAGCCGCCAAGTCCACGCAATGCCATTCACTTCGCTAGGCCTCTCGCCCGCCCTACTGCGTGCCGTCGCCGCAAGCAGCTACACCACGCCGACACCCATTCAAATCGCAGCGATTCCGGCTGCGCTGCAGGGCCGCGATGTGCTGGGTTCAGCGCAAACCGGCTCCGGCAAAACTGCGGCTTTTGTATTGCCGATTTTGCAAGCGCTCGAAGGCAGCATGCCGTCGCGTGCCCGCGCGCAACGTGTGGTTCAGGCGCTAATTCTGGTGCCCACGCGGGAGCTTGCCGCGCAAGTCGGCGAGACGATTCGCAGCCTGGCGCAACACCTGCCGCATCCACCGCATTTGGCCAGCGCGTTGAAGGTGACCATCGTGTTTGGCGGCGTGTCGATCAATCCGCAGATGCTGGGCTTGCGCGGCGGCACCGACATTGTGGTGGCCACACCTGGACGCCTGCTCGACCTGATCGACCACAACGCTGTCGAGCTCGGCAACGTCAAAACTTTGGTGCTCGATGAGGCGGATCGGCTGTTCGATCTCGGCTTTGCGGATGAATTAAAACGCATTCTTACGCTGCTGCCCACAGCACGGCAAAACCTGTTTTTCTCGGCCACTTTTCCGCCTGCGGTTGAGCAATTGGCCAACACCCTGCTGCATGATCCGGTGCGGGTGGTGATCCCACGCGAGCCGCTCGGCTCGTTGGGCGAGCCTGACATCACGCAACGCGCCATTGCCGTCGATGCGCCACGGCGCACGCAATTGTTGCGGCACCTGATTGAGCAACACGCGTGGCAACGCGTGCTCGTATTCGTGGCCACCAAACACGCCGCCGAAATCGTCGCTGAAAAGCTGCGTAAAGCGCGCATCAACGCCGAGCCGTTTCATGGTGAACTTTCACAAGGCAAACGCACGCAGGTGCTCGCCGACTTCAAAGCGTCGCGACTGAAAGTGGTGGTCGCCACCGATGTTGCCTCACGTGGCCTCGACATTGCGGAGTTGCCGGTGGTGGTGAATTTTGATCTGCCCCGCTCGGAGGTGGACTATGTGCATCGTATCGGACGCACCGGGCGCGCCGGTGAAACGGGTCTTGCGCTGAGCTTTGTCAGCGCTGCTACCGAGGCGCATTTCTACCTGATACAAAAACGGCAACGCATCGACCTGATTCTTGAGCACATAGAAGCGTTCGAGCCGACCGAAGTGGCGCCCGACCGTGGCCCAGCAGGCGGCGGCATCAAAGGCCATCGCCCTAACAAAAAAGACAAACTTCGTGCCGCAGCAGCGCTCACGCAGCCAATCCCGTTGACCTAACAAAATCAACTTGATGCTACGGACTTGGCCGCGCTTGACGCACCTATACTTTGCCTATGATTTCTATTGACTACTGCAAACAATTCGCGCGCTACAACCGCTGGCAAA
>JACMNN010000183.1 GCA_014378555.1 Burkholderiales bacterium
CCGTCAAGGCATTTGCGCAGGCTCACGGCATGCCTGTGGCCCAGCCGGGCAGCTTGCGTCTGGACGGTAAATACCCCGAAGACGCGTCAAAAGCGCAAGCCGCGTTGGTGGCCGCCCGAGTCGACGTGATGGTGGTGGCAGCCTACGGACTGATCCTGCCGCAGTGGGTGCTGGACCTGCCGCGCCTGGGTTGTTTGAATATCCATGCCTCGTTGCTGCCGCGCTGGCGCGGGGCCGCGCCCATTCACCGCGCCATCGAGGCCGGCGATGCGCAAACAGGAATCACCCTCATGCAAATGGACGCCGGTTTGGACACCGGCGACATGCTGCTGACTCAGACCTTGAGCATCGCAGCCAACGACACCACCGCCAGCCTGCACGACCGCCTGGCGGCGCTCGGGGGTTGCATGGTTGTTCAGGCCCTGCGCCACGCAGGCGCGGGTACGGGGGTTCACACGCCGCAACCGCAAAAAGGCGTCACCTACGCCCACAAAATTGACAAGGCAGAAGGCCTCATCGATTGGCGCTTGCCGGCGGATCTGATTGCCCGCCGCGTGCGCGCTTTCGATCCTTTCCCGGGGGCCAGCACAACGCTGAGTGACGGCACAGCGCTGAAAATCTGGCAAGCCACGGTGGCGGCATCAACTCAGAACGTGGCACCGGGAACCGTGGTGGCCGTCAGTGCGGAAGGCGTCACAGTGGCCTGCGGCGAGGGCGTGCTGTGCCTGACCGAGCTGCAGCGCCCGGGCGGCAAGCGGCGCACGGTGCGCGATTTTTTGAAGTCTGCGCCGACCTTGCTGCATCAGCGCCTGGGTGCAGCGAGCTGAAATCGCCCCGCGTTGAGAAAGGCCTCAAGTTGGGCCTTGAGCTGCCGAGAAGTTGCGGTGAACTCTTGCAAATCACCATGCACCGCTCAGCTTTCAATTTCGTTCTCACCGCCGCCGTCTTCCTCAGCGGCTGCGACGCACTGGGCATCGACTCCCCCGAAAAGTTGGCCGCCGTTCGCGATGCCGACGGCAAAGCCATCGGCGGTGCCTGCCGCCATGCCGGTCGAGCCATAGAAGACTGCTACGCGCTCAACAAGAAAGCCGATAAGGCAGCAGTGTTCGCCGGATGGCGAGATATGAACGACTACATGCGCGAAAACAAAATCGAGCCGGTGCCGTCGCAGTTGGCGACTCAAGTCAACAGCGCCAAAGCGGCGCAGGACTCTGAGGCAGTGGAAGAAAAGCCGACGAGCAAAGCAGGGAAGGCGAAAGAAGGCAAAGCACATTGAGGCAGCGCTTCCAACGCGTGTCAAACGGGATATCAACTGACGTCTGCTCCTAGGCCCGTTTGATTTCATCAGGGTCTGCCAAGATCGCCTTGAAGCGTGTTGGCACCTCGCCAAACGCCTTAAATAACGTCGCGTCTGCGCCGCACTCAGAGCCCGCTTCAATCGCATTGCTACGCAAGGCGGCGTGGTGGACGGCTTCGGGGAAATCGGTGCGCAACGTGCCGGTGGAACGGGATTGTGAGATGAAAGGGGCTGGAATTTTAAAACCTGACATCCATGTTCCCTAACCCGCGATTCGTCGCGTTGCCAACATGCCCGAACCACTCGGATGCGGGGTTGCAGCAAAAGCTGATTTTGTGGAGACTGCGCGTGAGAGTTGTAACTCTTGTGGTGCCGCGCCCGGCGCGCGTCTCCAGTTCTCACAACAAGTAACACCAGATCACAAGGAAAAATATGTCCAAGTTCGCAAAAATTGCCTTGATAATGACGGTCGCGCTGAGCGCCAGCCAGTTCGCTGAAGCCAACCTCATCACCAACGGCGGCTTCGAACTGTCGAACAGCGCCACGGCCACGCCGACCGGCTGGGTCAATATCGGCCACAGCGACGGCATCATCACCTACGCCGCCTTCGGCACGCCGGCTTACGAAGGCCTCAACTTCTACGACCTGGGCGGCTACGGCAACGCCGCCGGTCCGATCGGCGACGGCATCGGCCAGAGCTTCGCAACCATCGTGGGGCAAACGTACAAGGTGACCTTCGGTTTGAGCGCCGAGAACGCTTCCGGCGTCGAAACCCTGACTGTGGCAGCCGGTTCGGCAAGCATCGACTACGTGTTGTCGATCGACGGCAAGGGCACTTTCAAGCGCGCATTCACCACCGAGACCTTCGACTTCACGGCCACCAGCGCCTTGACCACGCTGTCGTTCGTGCACACGGCAGGCCCGGGCGGCGCGAACGACCCGATGATCGACGGCGTGAGTGTCGAGCGGTCCATCGCAGCCATTCCCGAGCCGGAGACCTACGCGCTGATGCTGGGCGGCCTGGGCATGCTGGCCTTCGCCCGCAAGCGCGCCGCCAAGTAAGCGCGTCCGCAAGCACGATCACTAAGGGCCTTCGGGCCCTTTTTTGCGCCCGTGTGGGAAAGCCGGGTCAGTCTTGGGCTAAAAATTAACTCCTTTATTGTTCCCATCCGCATCACCCACCTCACTGCGTACATAAAAGCGGAATTACTTTTCTCCCATGTCGGCGGTAGATGTGGAAATCAGTGTCCAGTGTAAAAACGCGGCAGCGCTCAAACAGCTCACTCATGCGAACTAAACATGGGTCGGCCAGCGATGCGGACACGTTGTCGTAGCGCTCGAACAAGGACTGAACAGGAACAATTTCGTCGTTCAGCACCATGCCAACACGCACCACGCCACGCGCGCCCAGGGCCAGCGCTTTGGCGGGGGCGTGACCGCCTGGTGCAATTAAGAAGCAGGTCTCCGCCACGACGGGCTTCGCATGTCAACAAGGGGCGGTTGATCTGCGCGAACTGCTCGCGAACCCATCCGTAGAAGGCGTTGTCGCGGCAGTGCAGGGCCACCCAGGGGCCCGTGTCGAGCAGGATGGTGGCGGGGGCCATCACGACAGTCCGAACACGTCCAGGTGCCGCGGATTGCTTGCGAGATCACTCGGCCCACCTTTAAAGCAACGCACCAAATCGCCCGCCAGCGCCAGCGCCAGCGCCAGCGCCAGCGCGGACGGTGCTGCTGCGATGCCTTCGTGCGGCCCGCCAGGCGCCAAGTAAGCAATTACCGCGCGGCGTACCAGCTCAGATTTGGTGAGCTGCGCGCGCGTGCTGGCCTCAGCCAATGCGGCGTCCAAAGGAGCAGAGAGCTTGATGGTCAATGTGTTCATGCGCAAGCTTGCTCATTCGCCGTAATACCCAACGGCAGACGAGCCTACTACGTGCCCTCATGGCTTTTGAACCCCTACTTCAGCACGACCGTGGTGTGATTAACTCGTCGCCCGAGTGCGCCTGCAACTTGTCAGTCCAAGCTGCATTTCGTCGCATTCTCCGTGCACTATTGAAAGTCAATGCGCAAAATCTGACTTCTGCAATCCTTTCACAAGTAGCGCCATGCCCCCAACTACCCGCGCATGATTTTCCGCAGCCATCGCTCGCATCGGCGTCGTGCTTTTGTTGGCTGCATGCAGCCATGCTGTCGGTGCGACTGAGAGCGCTTCGTGGCTGTCCCGCCTGTTTGGATTTGTCACGGAGGGCGCGGGCATGGTGGCCACCGAAAAGCGGGCCGTCACGGGTTTTCAGGAGGTTGCGGTTGGCGGTTCGATGAAAGAGGTGCTGTGCCAAAGTGGTCGCGAAGGCGTGGAAGTCAGTGCCGACAACAATTTGCTGCCGCTGCTCGAGACGCGGGTCAGCAACGGCAGCTTGATCATTGAACTGAAGCGCAATGCCAGTATCTACACGCGCAATCCGGTGGTGGTGACGGTGGACTTCATTGCGCTGAAAGCGCTGTCGATTGGGGGTCGGGATCGATCTCGGGCGTGAATCTGAAAGGCTCAAAGTGGGGGTTTCCATCGGCGGCTCGGGCGACGTGAAATTGACCAATGTGCGGCTCAGTGCATTGGACGTGTCCATCGGCCGCAGTGGCAGATTTGCGGCTTCGGGATGCAGCCCGAAGTTGAACATCAGCATTGGCGGCAGCGGCGGGCCGCTGACGGAGCAGTTCGACGCGGACGACGCGTCTGGGTCGGTCGCGGGCAGCGGCGGCGCGGCGGTCAAGGCGAACAAAACGCTTGATGCGTCAGTGGCGGGGAGCGGCAATGTGGCCTACAGCGGAGAGGCTGTGGCGAAGATTTCCAAAGCTGGCAGCGGAACTGTGACCAAGCGCTGAACAGGCACTGAACGGGCGCTGAACACGTCGAACGGCTCGCGCGACAATACGTTCATGCAATCTCTTTTCAGCGCGTGGCGTCATCCTCAATTTCGTGTGGGCGTGGCCGAGATGTCGTCGGTTAGCTTGGGCATCGCGGCTTGGGGCTTGGTCACAGGAGTGGCCATGGTCAAAGCGGGTTTGAGCGTGCCGTTGGCCTTGCTCATGACCTTCACCGTGTTTGCGGGCAGCGCCCAACTGGCTGCTTTGCCGTTGATGGCGGTGGGCGCGCCGATTTGGGTCATCTGGGCGACCGCGTTTTGCGTCAACTTGCGCTTTGTGATCTTCAGCGCGCAGTGGCGACCCTTCTTCATGCGCTTCCCGCTGAAGCAGCGTTTGCTCTTGGGCTACATCAGTGCCGACCTCAGTTACGTGCTTTTCATGAAGCGCTATCAAACGCCCAGCGCGGACGAAGCGGTGGGCCAGGTTGAATATTTTCTGGGCGGCACCACGCTGAACTGGTGTGCATGGCAAATACCGTCGGTCATCGGCATCATGCTGGCCGAC
>JACMNN010000184.1 GCA_014378555.1 Burkholderiales bacterium
ACCGCACGCGTATTAATGTCATCCTGCGCGGCGCAGGATCAGTTAGCGAGCGGGGACGGTTGAAAGTCAGTGCCTGTCGCACGATCCTTCGCTTTCGCTCAGGATGACAAGTTGATAAATCCGTGTTTTCCCATCACCCGCGCAACGGTTGGTTCCTCCCCGATCGGGGAGGGTTTTGCAGTACTAAGGGACTAGGATCATCCCGCCGGTGGTGTTGCGTGCCTCAAGATCACGGTGCGCTTTCGCTGCGTCGGCCAGCGAATAGGTCTGCCGCGCCGCGAGATCGAGCTTGCCGTCTTTCATCATGTTGAACACGTTATTGGCCATTTCTTCCATCGTGGCGCGGCTTGACGTGTAGGCCATCAGCGTTTGTCGCGTGAGGAACAACGAGCCCTTGGCCCCGAGAATGCCGAGGTCAACACCGGTCACTGGGCCTGACGAATTGCCGAAACTCACCATTAAACCCAGCGGTTGTAGGCAGTCGAGCGAAGCAGGCCACGTGTCTTTACCAATGCTGTCGTACACCACTGGCAATTTTTTGCCACCGGTGATTTCTTTGACGCGTTCTACAAAGTTTTCAGTGCGGTAGTTGATCACGTGGGTGCAGCCATGCTCAAGTGCAAGTTTGCCTTTTTCATCGCTGCCTACCGTGCCGATCATGTTCACACCAAGCGCTTTTGCCCATTGGCTGGCAATCAGCCCAACGCCGCCGGCTGCGGCATGAAACAGAATGGTGTCGCCCGCTTTGCATTTGAAGGTGCGTGTGAGCAAATATTCAACCGTCATCGCGCGCAAAAATCCTGCGGCAATGTGCTGTTCGCTGACCCACTGCGGCAGTTTTACCAACACGCCTGCAGCGATGTTGCGCTCGCTTGAATAGCTGCCGAGCGGCCCGTCGCAATAAACCACGCGGTCTCCGGGCGCGACGGCTGTGACGCCCTCACCCACCGCTTCAACCACGCCGGCGCCCTCTTTGCCAATGCCCGACGGCATCGGCACCTTGTAGAGTCCGGTGCGGTGATAGGTGTCGATGAAATTGACCCCTATCGCGCTATGGCGAACGCGCGCCTCACCGGGGCCGGGTGGGGCCAGGTCAACCGTCTCTAGTTTGAGAACTTCGGGGCCGCCGGTTTCGTGGAATCGAATTTGCGTAGTCATGTGCAATCCTCTGTGGAACAAAAAAATGTACGGTAAGTGTCACGTGGTTATGGGTGGCAGCAAGCCGCTTCGGCACAACCAGAATGGTTAGCCTATTTTCACACGCTGGCAAAGGCCTTGTAGAGCCCAATTCCGATTGCGGTGAGTATCAACGATGCAAGCAGGTGTAGCGCCGCGAGCGCCAAGCCACGTAGCAAAGCGCCATCGAGCATCAACGTGATCACCTCGACGCTGAAGGTTGAAAACGTGGTCAGCGCGCCGAGAAACCCGGTGATGAAAAACAGGCGCAGCAATGGCGAGGCGTCGCGATGTGCAGATAGGTACGCAATCGCCAAGCCAATCAACAAACCACCCACTGCGTTTGCTGCAAACGTGCCCCACGGAATCCATCCGCGCCCGTTCATCCAAAGCGAAAGTCCGTGGCGCGCCCATGCGCCGAGCACCGCGCCGACCGCAATGGCCGCCAGGGTCGCCGTCACTATTTAGCGCACAAATTGGTCGACATAGTCGGCACCCAAGCCGTTGGCCGCATAGTGCGCGCGGCACATTTCGATTTTGGTCCACACGTCTTCATAGCCTGTCTGCTCATTGGCATCATTCAGGTAAATCATTGCACCCTGAATATTGAAGAACGTAATCATTTCCGCGCAATCGGCCGGCACTTCCAACGTGTGAACTTCACCCGGTGGCTCATACACAAAACTGCCTTCGGTGGCCACCCAATCATGCTCGCGATAAAACCACTTGCCCTTGATCACATAGCCGACCACCATCATCGGATGGCGGTGCCGCGAGAGTACGCCGCTTTTGCGCACGCGCAGCAAGTTGCACCAGCCACCAGAAACGGTATTTAGCATCAACGGACGAAAGCACACGCCCGGTGCTTGCGGCACCCACACGCGCTCATCATCAGGGATTGCGGCAACGGCGATTTCGGGTTGAATCAGCATTTTTATTAGCGGCTAGTAAACGACATCAATTGACGTTGGCGCTGCGCAAGGTGTGGGGTTTGGCTGGTTGGTGTCAAACCCTTCGCCGTGCTCAGGGCGAACGGACATTTAGTTTGCATCACATCCTCGCTTCGCTTGCGACGAACGGGCCAATGCGCGATGGCATCGTTCGGTCGCCGCGTTTCAGACGGCGTCCATGCGGGGTTCTGCTGGTTTGTATCAAACCCTTCGCTGCGCTCAGGGCGAACGGACATTTGGTTGGTGTCAGACCCTTCGCTGTGCTCAGGGCGAACGGATAGATGCTAGACGTCATCGCCCGGTCGCCGCGTTCCAGACGGCGTCTACCACTTCTCGCTGCGCGCCTTTTTCTCGGTACAGGCGAATTTCCATGGTGCCGGTCCAGTGGGCGTCGCCACCGCGTGCTATACGTTTGGCTTTCAATTCGCGTGTTACCGCACTTTCTGGCAGCCACGCTAAACCGTGGCCTTCAAGCGCCATGACTTTTAAGGCCTCAGACATGTCGTTTTCATACACACAATCGAGATGCGCACGCAGCGGCGCCTGCTGCAAAATCAACTCGACCATGCGCCCCAAATACGCCTGCGGGGTGTACGACAAATACGGTATTTTTTTGGCTTCACTACCGGGAAGGGTGAACAACGCACGTCCTTCGCTATCGGTTTTTGAAAACGGCGCGATGGTTTCGGTGCCGAGCACCATCATTTCGTAGCGCGATTCGTCGAGTTGCACCGGTTGATTCGGGTGGTGATAACAAAGCAACAAATCGCAATTGCCCTCCACCAAACTCATCACTGCATCATGCACGTTTGCGGCGACTAATTTCGCTTTGACCCGCCCCATTTTTTTTTCGAGCACGTTGAGCCATGTCGGAAAAAAGGTCAGCGACAGGGTGTGCGGTGCCGCAAACAAAATCGTGTCGGTCGGCGCGCTCTGCAAGCCCCGCGCGATCGCTCGTGCGTCAATCGCTTGGCGCACAATTTCCGCCGCGCGATCGCGAAATTGCTCGCCCGCTTTGGTCATTTTGGTCGGATAACTGGTGCGGTCAATCAGCTCGGCGCCCAGCCACTGCTCAAGCGCGCGGATGCGCCGCGAAAACGCTGGTTGCGTGACATATCGCAACTCCGCTGCCCGTGAAAAGCTGCCCGTTTCGGCCAGCTGCAAAAAGTCTTCTACCCACTTAAGTTCCATGATGTTGAGTGTAGCTAAAACTATGCAAGAACGGTATAGAAGGTTCCACTGAAGCAGGCGTCGCTGTCCTAAATCGGATCTGGCACAGTGCGGTCGCCGTTGATGGCGTAGTGATATAGCTCTCATATCCGTTCGCCCTGAGCGCAGCGAAGGGTCTGACACCCAGCAAAAGGCCTGACGCGCAGGCAACTTTGCATAGCCATCTAACCGTTCGCCCTGAGCGAAGCGAAGGGTTTGACGCGCAGCAAAGCGCCCGACGCGCAAGCAACTCTGCGCAGCCATCTAACCGTTCGCCCTGAGCAAAGCGAAGGGTCTGACCCCGCGCTCAATTCACCGGCCACTTAAACTTGGATTGATGCGCATCGCCATCCTGCAAAACAATTCCGACGACGGCCCCGCTTATATGGGCACCTGGTTGACGGAGAACAACGTCGATTTCGACCTGTTCAATCTCGATGCGGGCGAATCGCCCCCGGAAACGCTCGCCGGCTACGCCGGTCTGGCACTGCTCGGCGGCCCAATAAGTGTGAACGATGATTCGCCTTTGTTGCGGCACAGCGAAGCGCTGATCCGCGAAGCCCGCGACACCGACAAGCCCGTCATCGGTCATTGCCTCGGCGGACAACTTATTGCCAGCGCGTTGGGCGCGGCGGTCGTGGTGGCAACATCGCCCGAAATCGGCTGGGCAAAAATTAATCTCAGCGACGGCCCGGAAGCGCGCAGTTGGTTCGGCGAATTTGCAGCAACCAAGCGTGATGCATTGCAGTGGCACTACGACGCGTTTAGCCTGCCCAACGGTGCCACATTGCTCGCCAGCAACGACGTCTGCGCCGTTCAAGCATTCGCGGTTCACAACATGCTCGCCATGCAATTTCACATCGAAATTGATCGCAATAAACTCGCGTCGTGGGCACGCAAAGGCAAGCAAGAACTCACGGCGTTAATCAATCAACCGCACGTACAACAAGCGCGCGTCATCGCTGCTGAAATTCCGAAACGAATGGCCGCAAGCCACGCGCTAGCGGATCGGATTTACGAGCAGTTCATTCAGTTGGCGCGACGATAGCGCGTTCGCCTGTAGTCGATAGGGTGGGCACCCAATACGGTTCGTTTAGCGTCCGAACCCGTTCGCCCTGAGCGGAGCGTTGGGTCTGATCACGCATCAAACCCAACGCTCCGCTCGGGGCGAACGGAGTTAAACGACCAGCGTTTGGTGGGCACCCCGTGCCCACCAAACGCGATCCAAGCTACCAACGCGTTGTTGAAATGTCTCGGTGACGCACGCTGCCCGCCCGACGCGAACGTAACAAAACGCGGTGCCTAGTTGATAGACGCGTTTTGCGCACGCATGGCCGAAAAACAACGTACAACAATTATCGGCACGCAGTATTGCCTGCAAGCCGGCGTTGACCGCCAGCGCGTTGCAGGCGCCGCCCGCTATCGTTTCAAGATCGGCAATGGGGGTTTACCGCCGTCGGGAATCGGTGTGCGATCGACGTTTAGCGTCATCGATACCAATACGTAATAGCCATTGACAGCAATTAAATCCATCACGCCGCGTTCGCCAAACTTATCAAGGGCTGCCTTGTAGGTGGCATCGCTGACTTTTTTGGTCTGATGCATTTCCAAGCAGAAGTTGTAGACGATGGTCTCGTCTTCTTGCATGCCACTGGGCCGCTTGCCTTCGGCGAGTTCTGCGGCCACCTGCGGGTTTAGGCCAGCGAGCATGGCTAGGCGGTGGTGGGCAAACCACTCGTACTGTGAATCCCACTGACGCGCAGTGATCAGGATGGCGAACTCATTGAGCCGCGCCGGAATCGAGCTTTTGAACCGCAAATACTCACCAACGCGTTGCAAACGATCGGCAAGCTCCGGGCTGCGCAGCCACGGGTTGAACGGACTGCCCGGCGTTTTCGCGGTGGCCGCCGATCCCGCCACAGCCGCACGCGGTCCAGACATGATCGCTGCGGCCGCAGCGCGCTGTTCCACCGTCATTTCATCCAGTGGAATTAATCTAAAGCGTCGGTCTTCGGTCTCTGCAAACGCAGCCCCTGCCAGTACACCAAGCGCGATGACGCAAACATTTTTAGCGAAGTTCATTGGTCCCCCTTTATTGAATTGAACACAATAAATTTACCATCGGTGCCGT
>JACMNN010000027.1 GCA_014378555.1 Burkholderiales bacterium
AATATTCACCCATGTAAAGGCTGCGTGTCGACGGCGATGCCGCTCTGTCATTGGCCCTGCAGTTGCTATCCCAATCACGGTCAAAACCAAACTAACGACTGGATGGCCGAAATTTATGTTCGCTGGACGGCAGCCCACGCCGTGATCATCGTCACGCCGGTGTATTGGTATCAAAGCCCGAGCCCGTTAAAGCTGATGATCGACCGGCTGGTTTGCGCCGACGGCGGCAACGCTGATCCCACGTCAACCTCAGGCAAGAAAGCGGACAAAGCCAAGGCGCTTGAAATGGCCGGATGGGACTATCCGCAACATCTTGCCGGACGTGTGTATGGGCTGATCGTGCATGGCGACGTGGCGGGCGTTGAAGGCTCGCGTCGCGGACTTTCTGACTGGCTCGACTGGATGGGATTTATCGACGCTGGCACTCAGGCACGACTGGATCGGTACATCGGTTATTTCGAACCCTACGCCACCAGCCACGACACGCTTGATGCGGACCAACCGCTGCACGAAGAAGCGCGCAATGTGGGACGCGCAGTTGCCCATGCGGTGCAGGAACTGCGTGCCGGTCGGCTGCAAGCGGTGCAGCCCAAACTTTCACGACCGCGCCCAAAATAGATTCGCGGCGGTGCGTTAGAACCATTCAACGCGCTGACGACGTTGCAGCCGAACGCGCATTTACCGCGCTCGGCGAAGCTGGAAAAGTCGCGATACTTTTGCTGCTATTTTTGGAAGATACGGAGCGACAACAACAGATTGCTCAACACGGAGGAACCAGCGCTCGGGCGCGCCCGATCAAAATACTTTCGCTAAATCGACAGTTACAACCGCTTAAAAAAAATCATGAATGCAGGTCCGCAGCTCAAACCATCGATCCAACTCGCGAATAAAAATGGCGTTCATTTTCCGAATGAAAGCACGGCGTACCGACAAGAGCGTGATGCGCTGCTGGCTGAGGAAATTGAGCTTCGTCGGCACATAGAAAGGGTCGCCGAGCAACGTCGAGCTTTGCCGCCGGGCGGCCTCGTACCTAAAAACTACGCTCTCGTCGGCAGCAACGGCCCGGTGAGTTTCTCCGACCTGTTCGGCGATAAGCAGACGCTCGCCATCTACAGCTTCATGTACGGTCCAGAGCGCGAAGAGCCTTGTCCCATGTGCTCGTCACTGATGGCTGCATGGGACGGCGAAGCGCGTGACGTCGAGCAGCGAATTGCGCTGGTGATGGTGGCGCGCTCGCCGATTGAGCGCCTGTTAAGGGTTAAAAGGGAGCGTGGTTGGCGCCACCTAAAACTGTATTCAGACCTAGACGGTGACTACACCCGCGACTACGTGAGTGCGAGCGACGCAGATGTGCCAGCGTTCAATGTATTCACCCGCGGCGACGGCACCGTTCGCCACTTTTGGAGCGGTGAAATGGGCGACAGTACCGCTGACCCTGGCCAAGACCCGCGCGGCGCGCCGGACCTGATGCCGCTTTGGACAATTCTCGACAGTACACCCGAAGGGCGCGGGAATGATTGGTATCCGAAGTTGAATTACCCCGACGACTGAACGTTCGCGACCAGATAAGCCGCGTGAGCCGACAGCATGCCGACAACAGCCTACGCCGAATTTGTCTTTGATGTTTTCAAGTTGGCGCTCTATATTGGGTGCGCCTACGTGGCCCTCAAAGTTTTTGCACGTCATGTTCAAACCGGCTGGCTGCGGGCGCTGACGGTCAGGCGTTTTGCGGTTTTGGGGTTGCTGTCCCTGATGGTTATCGGCACTAAGGTTTTTGAAGATGTCATCGCCAAAGAGTCTGGCCCGGCCGATGTGGCGGTACTGTGGTTTATCCGCCAGATCCTGCCCGCTACGTTCGTCGACTTCTTTGCCACGGTGACGGCAACGGGAGCAGTGGCGTTTTTACTACCGGCGACCGTTTTTCTGGCATTGCTTTTTTTCGTGTTGAAGCACCGTCGCGAGGCTTTTGTGCTGGCGGCATCGATGGCTTCCGCTGGACTTTTAACCTACGCCATAAAAACGCTAGTTAATCGTTCCCGCCCCGACCTGTGGAGCGCCGATTGGTATTCAAGTTCAAGCTTTCCCAGCGGGCACACCTTCAGCGCCACAGCACTGGCGACAGCGATGGTGCTGTGCGTGACGCGCATCTGGCCTAGATCGCGCCACGCTGCGGTTGGTCTTGCCGTATTGTGGGTCGCACTGGTGGCGCTGTCTCGGTTGGTGCTGGGAGCGCATTGGCCGACCGACGTAGTGGCGGCAATATGCCTTGGCATATTTATCCCGCTCGCCATTAGTTTGATGCTTGACCTTTATGACAATGACCAGTCACCCAGTTCCGCTCATCGGCCAATGCAATGAGCAAACGCCCAATCGGGTAGCCGGACGTATCGCTAGCTTAAGTGCCACGCGCAGCGCCTTTCCATCCAGCGTCTATGTGACCATACAGGCCAACATTTCGGCAGGTCGGGCGGCCACCTACTTAGCGCATCTGCAACATCATAATTTGCACATTGCTCACCAAAACCGCTGCTGGCATGCCCGCCTTTTGCATGGCCAACTGCATCGACGCGGCAGAGGTCATGTCAGCCACTTCCACACCGAGTGTTCCATCGGGCTTAATGATGGCCATCGCCACCGCTGTCGGCTGTTGCGACATGATTGCTGGGAGGATACGTGAGAAGGTTTGGGCAGCGACGTTGCCGCCGCGAGTCATTGCGCGCGACATCGCATCCGTGGCACAGGCAAGTTGCTGCGAGGCTGATGTGCCTGGCGTGTTGCAGTGAACACCGCCACTGTTGTCGAACGTGTCAGGCGCTCGCTTGGCCGTCATGGTCAGCCGCGCCAGTTGCTTCACGAAGTTGGCTTGCTTGCCAAGGGCCACGGGGTCTGAGCCGCTGTTTTTTAGGTCGATCACCGGTTTGACGGTGAGATCAATTGCCAGCAAATTGGCCAACAAGGTTTGTACCTGCCCTGTCGCCAAATTAATTGCTAGGGCATCGATGCCAGTGTTGTTGGCACTGCTCGACGCCACGGCCAGACTAGCCGCCATTTCGCTAAACGGGGTTACATGGCTGATCGTCGCGGCCGAAACCGCCGGCACGACTGAGCGCAGCGTCAGGTCGTAGACGATGTCGGCGCCGGTTGTTTCGTCCAACATGGTGCTTGATGCGCTGGTCATAACTTTGACCATGGCGGGCCCGGTAAAACCATCAGCTAATGCCACGCTGAACGATCCGTCAGCACCTGTTACGCCCGCAGCGCAAGCCGAATCTAATTCGGGCGCACCGTTGACGATTCGGCAGACCAGCACTTTTGCGCGTTTCACAATGCCCTTGGCTGCTGTGCCGCTCACTGCTGTGGGCAAGACGGGAGGCGGCCCCGCGACTTGTTCGGCAGCACCTCCGCAACCCGCCAGCGTGGTCAGTGCGGCAAGAAAAACGCCGACTATCGAGTGCATGTTGAATTTTGATCGCATTTTTGATCCTTTAATGCCAACTTGCCAGCTTGAGATGGCTTCATCAAGAGCGATCGGGTGAGCGCAGTGGCGGGCTAGGCGAGCGTGCCTACGCGCTTGGTTGCGGTCTGTGCGTCAGCGCACGGTGACTGCGATGAGCGCTGCTGCGGGACTGTCCAGATTTTTTGTGCGTTATGTATGTCAACGCACAGCCAAACCGGCAAATTTAGTACACAGTTACTTCTTAATCCCCAACACTCTTTTGGAGAAACGCATGTTGAAATTTCGAACCGCAGCGCACAGTGGATTACTCGCGGCTCTACTCGCTTTAAGCGCCTGCAATAACCCGCCAGCGCCCAAAGTCACGACGGCCCCACCTGCCGACCGCGTCGCGCCCACTGCGACCGTTGTTTCTGCGGAGCTTTCCGGGGCAAACGGCGGGCTGATCAGCGACGAAATTATCGCTTGAGCGAGGTCGCATCCTGACGGCTGGCTTGCCAAAGCTTTTCCGCTTCAACGCAAAAATCGGCGACCTGTTGCAGCGCAATTTGCACTGCGCGATTTGCCGCGACCACACCACCGGCAGGATCATCGCTGGTCGCAGCAACCACGGCTTCGAGTTCGCGCCACGCTATCGTTTTCCGGGTTTGCGTATCCAATACATAGACCCTTACGGTGAACACCACACGGCTGGGTTTGACGCTGAAATCTTGCTGCAGGCGCACGATTTCGGCATCCAGTGTCAGCTCACCGGTGGCAGCAATGGTTGCCGGAACGACGGTTTTAAATGCGCCTGCTTTTCCGACGCTCAAGACGATCATAGGAAGCAACATTCGGGAGGGTGTGTCCACCCATTCGCTATGCACGAAATACTCAAGTTTGTACGGCTCGCGGACATACATCATGTGTGGACTGTCAAAACCTGCGTCGGCGCGGGGCGTGTTCACCACCAGCGTGACCCTGGCCGTCGCCTGTGCAGGGGCGTTGCTGGGTAGGGCGGTCGCAGGCGCGGCCTTGGCCTCCAAGATGTAGAGCGTCGGTGCCGCAACCGGCTTAGGCAGCAGCGACGCGCAACCGCTCAGACCACCGCCAGCGCAGACGAGCACGGCGACGGCGAGCGCAAAGCGTTGTGGTGACGCAAGCAAAAAAGACCAAATCTTCATGGTGAGCGCTTTTCTTTAGGTGTATCTCCGGGCCCTTCGAGGGGTGGACTGCGACCGCGCAGCAAGCTGCCAGGGTCACGTTGGGTCTGCTCGCTCAATCGCCGCAGCGACGCAGTGAGCACGCTAATTTCAGCTAACACCCGCTGCACTTCGGTCAGCGTCGAGGTGGTGAACTTCTGTACGTCAGAGCCGACAGCAGTCACCGCATTACTGGCGTTGGTACTTGCTAGTGCAGCGTCATTACCCAGCTTTTCCACAGCATCGGCACCACGACCGATACGATCAACGACCGGGCCTAGTTGCGCGGTCAGGCGAGCGCTGTTGTCGAAGGTTTTGGCGGCACTGTTGATTCCGGCATCAATGGTGTTCTTTTTCGCCGCAATGGTGCGGGCGACGATGGCAATGTCGGCAAGCGCACTTTTGAACGCTTCGCGATTTTCGTCGCTTAAAAGTGCATCAATGTTGCTTGAAGTCCTGTCGAGCTTTTCAAGCACGGTTGTTAGTACGTTTTCTAAACGTGCGCTGAGCGACGGCTTGGTGCGAATCACTGGATACTGGCCTTCTACCGTTGCGGTGAGCAGAGGTGAATCGCGTGCGCCACCGCTCAGTTCGACATACGCGATTCCTGTGAGGCCCTGCGTCTTAAGCACCGCCACGGTGTCCACTTTTATGGGAGTGCCGCGCACAATGGCGAACGTGAGCTGCACCCGCTCCGGGTTCACGGGGTCGAGCTTGATGGCGTGCACTTTTCCCACGTCAACACCGCTGTATTTGACCGGCGCATTGAGATTAAGACCCGCCACAGACTCGTCCGCGAAAGCCAGGTAAAAGTCGTATTTGGTCTGGAACGAACCGCCCGACATCAGCCAAAGTGCGCCCGCAATAAGCGCTGCACCCAGCACCAATACGAACGCACCTACTACCGCGTAGTTCACTTTTGTTTCGATGATGGTCCTTCGACGGCGTTTGCTGTGTTTGCCGTTTTTTCTGAATTTTTAGTGTGTTGAACGTCCGCCTGTTGTTGCGCTGCGCGCGAGCGCGGACCACTGAAGAATTTTTTGACCGCCGGGTTGTCCATACGCGATAGCGCAAGCATTGAGCCACACGCTTGAACCGTGCCTTCGGCGAGCACCGCAACCCGATCAGCGACCTGCCACAGCAAATCAAGATCGTGCGTGATCATGACGATGGTCAAGCCGAAAATGTCGCGTTGCTTGAGAATGAGTTGGTCGACGCCATCAGCGCTTACCGGATCAAGGCCCGCGGTCGGCTCATCCAGAAAGAGCAGCTCAGGATCTAATGCCAACGCCCGAGCGAGTGACGCTCGCTTCATCATGCCACCGCTTAGTTCGGACGGATATTGGGCGCCAACTTCTGGCGCGAGTCCGGCCATCGAAAGTTTCCACGCGGCGATTTCATCGATCAAGGCGTCGTCTAAATCAGTATGTTCACGCAACGGCAGCCCGATGTTTTCCTTGACGGTCAAAGAGCTGAATAGGCCACCATGTTGAAACATCACACCCCAGCGCCTGCGCAGTGCCGTTGCATCGATGTCGCCGAGATTAGCGAGATCGCTACCGAGCACGTTGATCACGCCAGACTTCGGCTGCTGCAACAAAATCATCTCGCGCAACAGCGTCGATTTGCCCGAACCACTGCCGCCAATCAACGCAAATATTTCTGCACGTCGAACTTGAAGGTTGACATCGGTGTGCACCACGTGCGTGCCAAAGCTGGTTGACACATGCTTCATTTCTATAACCACGTCTTGGGCGGGTGTAGCGCCTTTCACGTCTTGTGTTTTTTGCACCGTGGGACTCATGTCAAAGGTCCAGAGCGCTAAACGCGACCGACAACAAGGCGTCGGCGACAATCACCAGAAAGATCGCTTGAACGACGCTGCGCGTGGTGTGAATGCCAACACTATCAGCGCCACCTCGCGTACGAAACCCCTGAAAGCAGCCGACCACCGCAATGATGGCGGCGAACACCGGCGCTTTGCCGATGCCTACCCAGTACGAGGTAATGCTCACCGCTTTGACCATTCGATCAAGAAATTCGCCAAAGCTCACACCGAGTTGTGAGCTGGCCATGATCATGCCGCCGAACACGCCCAGCACATCAGCAAACACGGTCAACAGCGGCAAAGCAATGACCAGTGCGATGACCTTGGGCAGCACCAGCAGCTCCAATGGAGCGATGCCCATGGTGCGCATTGCATCGATCTCCTCGGTCACCGCCATCGTGCCAATCTGGGCAGCATAAGCAGAGCCCGAGCGGCCGGCAATGATGATCGCCGCAATTAAGGGCGCAAACTCGCGCAACATAGATAAACCCACCAGATCCGCAACAAATATATTGGCGCCGTATTGGCGTAGCTGATCGGCGCCCTGATAGGCGACCACGATGCCGAGCAAAAACGACAACAGACCAACAATAGGCAGCGCATCGAACCCGGCACTTTTGATGTTGAACAGAATGGGCCGCAATCTAAATTTTGAGGGGTGCCTTAAGCATCCCGCAAACGCAATCATGCTCTCACCTACGAAACTCAATAGCGCCACCACCTCCTCCAAAGTCGCGGCCGTGCTCTTGCCGACACGCTCAAATGTTGTCGGCAGCTTGGTAACTTGCGATGGTGGCTTTTCAGCGAGATCGCTGGCGCCCTGCTCGACTACGTTGAGTAAGGTTGCAAAGGTTTGCCGCAGGCCATGCACATTGACCACCGCGCCGGCACTGCGCAGCCGGAGCAAATGCTTAGTGAGCAACCAAGCGCCCACCGTATCAAGCGCGTCAATGCCGGTCGCGTCGGCCGTTACGGTATCGCCGGCGTTGGCGACGACAGATTCGAGCTGAACTTGCGCCGATCCGATGTGCAGCGCCGTCCAATGCCCCGAGAAAACTAGCGCCTGCGGGGTAGGCTGGGTAACACAGGCTCTCTCTGATGAATTCACTGCACTCAAACTAACTAATTTCGCATGCGCGTGTCGTCACGCATGAAAATATTCAGGTGCTTTTTTGCAAATGGGTGATCGACTATTTTGTGCACGGTAATGACAATGCGGCTCGATTGAAAAGTGACTTTTAACATGCCTTTTTTTGCTTGCTTCTGAACCACAACGAAAGCTCAACTGGGCGCTGCGTCTCCGCGCGAAAACGCGGTCATAACATTTACATGTTGAAATTCTAGCGGCCGTTTGCGCGCACCATCCGCCGTACCGCCCGCGGACAAAGCGGCCGAGTTGACTGCCCTGCTGTTGCAACGTGATGCGCCGCCATTGCACCGAAATAATCGCCAATTAACCGTCAAGAATGCAGTGCCGCAGGCCGTCCGTCTGTGCGTTACAGCACACAGCATAGGGAGGAACGAATCGTATCGATTTCGTTGCTAAGTGCCTAGGCAGAACACTTCCGCCAACAAGCGCCACGTTTTCTCCGATAAAGCGGCACAGTCCAATGTCCTACGCAGCGTCGCGCCTCCGTCCGGCAACCCCCTCAACCAACCATCGTTAGGATATGTGCTTGAGTTCGAAAGGCCGTTTTCAAGCGTCGCGAACTATCAAATTTTTACTGGAGACAACAATGAATGCACTATTAAAGACATCTTTGGTCGTAGCAGGCCTCGCCATTACAGCGCAAGCGTCGGCACAAATCACCTTCTATGAAAACGACGATTTTTACGGTCGCTCGTTCACCACCTCGCGCCCAGTCGGCAACTTTGAACGCTACGGCTTTAATGACCGTTCCTCGTCGGTAGTGGTGTTGACCGATCGTTGGGAGGTGTGTGAGAACGAGCGCTTCGAAGGCCGCTGTGTGGTGCTTCGTCCCGGTCGCTACCCGTCGCTTTCGTCGATGGGCTTAAACGACAGGGTCTCGTCAGTACGTCCCGTTAGCAAAAGCGCGCGCGTCAATGATGATCGCTTCGCACCTGTAGCCGAACCCGTCTACGACAACCGTCGTCGCAACAACGAGCGATTGTTCGAAGCGCAAGTGACGTCAGTGCGTGCCGTGGTTGGCCGCGCCGAGCAACGCTGCTGGATCGAGCGTGATCAAGTAGGTCAGAGCGGCGGCGCGAATGTACCAGGAGCGATTCTAGGGGCCGTGATCGGCGGCGTATTGGGTCACCAAGTCGGCGGCGGACGAGGTCAAGATATAGCCACCGCAGGCGGGGCCGTTGCCGGGGCGGCGTACGGATCGGGCACTGGGGGCGGTGGCTATGGCCAAAATGTCCAGCGTTGCACCGATGTGTCGAATCGACAGCCTACTTATTGGGACGTGACGTACAACTTCCGTGGTCAAGATCACCGCATACAAATGGTGTCGCCACCCAGTGGCACCATCATGGTTAATCGAGACGGCGAGCCGCGGTCGTAATAACGGTAAGGCAAGTCAAACAAACGGCCCCGCGGGGCCGTTTTTAGTTTTATCTAGAACGCGCCTGCGACCTATCTCGCCTCCGGCGCCGTCACAGCATCAACATATCGCCAACGTCCGTCTACATGCACAAAACGGCTCAGTTCTTCTAGCCGTTGTGCCGGCCCGCCGCCGGGCGCTTTGCTACGGGCGACAAATTCGACAAAGCCTTCATCCTCCGAAGCAGTCCAAGCCCGCTTTACAGTCAGCCCCAGCCACTTCACGCCGGAATCAAAACGCTCCATTGCCTCAGGCCGCGTGGATGCGTGCCAAGTGTCAAGAACGTAGTCACGCAGGCCCAATGCGTACGCGCTGTAGCGTGAACGCATGAGCGCTTCGGGTGTGGGAGCCGCCAAACGCAACGCCCCGGTGTGATAGCGGCCGCAACACTGTGTGTACTGAGCCAACAACCCGCAAGGACATCGCACCGTCAACTTTTAACCCGCGCGCAACTTGGCCTTCAAGGCAATGCTGATCTCCGGCCGCTCGGCAAAAGGATCCGTCGGGTTGCGCATTTCGCTAATGTCCTTCATCCGGGTGGTGACGTTGCTTAATGCGTGCGGATGACTGAAGATATAGAACTGGCTGGTGTCAAGCGCGTGAAACACCATATCGGCAATCACTGCCGGCGTGACTTTGCCGGAACTAACCGCCTTGCTACTTTGCGCCTTGGCCACTAGCTGCGACAGCGTTGGCGCCGTGTCATTTTTCATGTCTGAAGGCCGATTGCGCTGCGAATCAGCGATACCGGTGGCGACGAAATACGGGCACAGCACGGCGGCCGTCACTTGGTCCGTAACGAGTTTCAAATCTTGATACAAGGTCTCCGAAAGCGTGACCACTGCGTGCTTGGTCACGTTATAGACGCCCATCGTGGGCGCACTCAACATGCCCGCCATTGATGCTGTGTTGACGATGCAACCACGATAGTCGGGCTCGTTCTTCGCGCGCTCAAGCATCATCGGCGTGAACGCCTTAACCCCGTAGACCACGCCCATCAAATTGACGCCGATGACCCAGTCCCAGTCTTTCAGCGTGTTCTCCCAAACCAGACCCCCCGAGCCAACGCCCGCGTTATTGAACACCCAATGCGGTGCGCCGAAGCGGGCCAACGTTGTCGCAGCGAGCGCCTCGACCTGTTCGTGCTTTGACACGTCCACGCGCTGCGCCAACACCTGCACGCCGGTGGCGGCAATTTCGGCAGCCGCAGCATCAAGCGCACCCTGCTCGATATCAGCCATCACGATGTTGAAGCCACGCGATGCGCCAAGGCGCGCAAATTCGAGTCCGAAGCCTGATGCGGCGCCGGTAATAACCAGTGTTTTTAAGGTTTCGCTCACGCCAGTTTCACCAGTTGTTTGCCGAAGTTTTTGCCAATCAATAAATCAAGAAATGCTTGTGGCGCGCTGGCTAAACCATCGGCGATAGATTCGCGAAACTTAAGTTTTCCAGAACCGACCAAACCGCCAAGCACGGCCAAACCGTCTGGCCAAAACTGCATATGCTCGGACACGATAAAGCCCTGCACCTTTAGACGCGAACGCAAAATGACCGAAGGATTGGTCAGCGGGATGGGCACGCCACTGTAGCCCGAAATCATGCCGCACATGGCGACCCGGCCGAATGCGTTCATGTTGTTGAGCACGCCGTCCATGATCATGCCGCCGACGTTTTCAAAATGGCAGTCGATGCCTGCCGGTGCGGCGGCTTTCAATGCCGCGTCAAAGCTCGCCACGTCGCGGTGCGCTTTGTAATCAATGCAGGCATCAAAACCCAACTCATTGACCACGTAAGCACATTTATCTGCGCCGCCAGCAATGCCCACCGCGCGGCAGCCATGTAGCTTTGCCAGTTGCCCAACCACCGAGCCCACAGCGCCCGACGCGGCATCAACACACACCGTTTCACCCGCTTTCGGCTCGCACAGCTTCATCAATCCGTACCATGCCGTCATGCCGGGCATACCGACCGTGCCCAGGTAGGCGGACAGCGGAACCTGCTTGGTGTCGACCACGCGAATGTCGCCGTTACCGGTCGCTGTGGAATATTGCTGCCAGCCACCCATGCCAACCACCAGGGCACCGACCGCGATCTTCGGGTTTTTCGATTCGACGACCTCGCCTACGGTGCCGCCAATCATGGTCTCGTTGGGCGCCTGTGGCACCGCATAATTTTTGGCATCACTCATGCGCCCGCGCATGTACGGGTCGAGCGACAAGTAGTGATTTTTGATGCGCACGTGACCGTCGGCCAGCGCCTCAAGCGGCACCTCTTCTAGCCGGAAATTTGCAGTAGACGGCTCGGCGACGGGACGCGAGACAAGGACGATACGTTGATTGTTCATGGGGCTTACTCAGTCGTTAAATCGAAAAATAATAGGGGGTCAATGTGGGCTGGCGACTAACCGCCGGTCACCACCGACACGCCGCCGTCAACCGCGAGGGTCTGGCCGGTGATGTGTTTGCCAGCATCTGAAGCGAACAACAACGCGGCGCCCTTCAAGTCTTCGTCGTCACCAATGCGCTGCAGCGGTGCGTGCTTGGCCAGCGCTTCGGCGCCGCCTGCTTTGTCGAGCAGACCTTTGGTCATTTTGCTTGGGAAAAATCCCGGCGCGAGCGCGTTGACGCGAATGCCGTACTGGCCCCATTCGGCAGCCAAAGTTTTGGTGAAATTGATGACCGCACCTTTTGAGGTGTTGTAGGCAATAGTTTTCATGAACGGCGGATTGCCGCCGAGCCCAGCGATCGATGCAATGTTGATCACGCTACCGGCGCGGCGCGGAATCATGCTGGCGCGACCAATTGCTTGGGTTAGCAAAAAGATGCTGCGCACGTTCAGGTTCATCACTTTGTCCCATGCCTCAATCGGATGATCTTCAGCCGCTGCACCCCACGACGCGCCGGCGTTATTGACCAGAATATCCACCTCGCCCAACGTCTTGAGCGCTTCATCGGCGAGCTTTAACGCGCCCTCAGCGTTGCCGCAGTCCGCCGCGATGGCGTGCGCTTTGATACCCGCAGCGGTCAATGCAGCCACGGCCTCATCTAGCTCGTTTTGTTTACGTGCGGAAACCAAAATAGTCGCACCGGCTTCACCCAGTGCGTGGGCAATTTGCAGGCCAAGCCCGCGTGAACCGCCAGTGATCAGGGCGCGTTTGCCAGTGAGGTCGAAAAGTGTTTTTATGTTGCGTGCGGTCATGGTGTGGGTCCTCCTAAAAACTGTCGATTGAAATGTTGGCGCAGGTCATGTCGCGCGCGCTAACTGGCGCGAGCCATGCATCAATTTTGGGTAATTCGTAGTGAAAGAAATAGCGCATGGCGGCGCGCTTGCCCTCGTGGAAGGCGCTTTGCCGATCAACGTCAGCGGCCGTTTGCGGCGGTAACGACTGCACCACGTCCAACCAAATCCACGCCAAAACGGTATGCCCAAACGCTTGCAAATAAGGCGTCGCGTTGGCCAGCGCCTCAGCCGGATTACCGGTTGACCACGCCGCTTTGGTGGCCGCGCCCACACGCTGCAGCGCTCGCGCCAACGCCTGCGCGTGATCGGCAAGCGCGGGCACATGCATCGCGCGCATGATGGTATCGTTCATGCGGGTGGCGAGCAGCGTGAGCCCCTTGCCGCCATCCATCACCACTTTGCGGCCGAGCAGGTCGAGCGCTTGGATACCGTGCGTGCCTTCGTGAATCATGTTTAAGCGGTTGTCGCGCCAATATTGCTCCACCGGAAAATCGCGGGTGTAACCGTAGCCACCGTAAATCTGAATCGCTAGCGAATTTGCCTCTAAGCACCATTCGCTCGGCCAGCTTTTGGCAATCGGCGTGAGCACTTCGAGCAACAGTTTGGCCTCTGACAGCGCGTCGCCTTCACCCGTATGCGACTCGTCCACCAGCCGCGCGCAATAAAGTTCTAACGCCAGCGCGCCTTCGCAGTACGCCTTTTGGGCGAGCAGCATGCGCTTGATGTCGGCATGCTCAATGATCGGAACTGGCTTTTGTTCGACGTTCTTCTTTACCTCGGTTCGCCCTGAGCGCAGCGAAGGGTCGGATGCCGCGCCAGACCCTTCGGCGGTAGCCTCAGGGCGAACCGGAGACTGAATGGGCCTGCCCTGCGCGCGCTGCTTGGCGTAGTCAAGCGAGGCTTCATAGCCCGCCATGCCGAGCATGGTCGCGGCTAAGCCGACACCGATGCGCGCCTCGTTCATCATGTGAAACATGCAGCGCAAACCTTCGCCTGGTTTGCCGACTAGGTAGCCCACCGCGCCAGCCTTGCCGCCTGGTTTGAACTTGCCTTCACCGAAATTGAGCAACGCATTGGTGGTGCCGCGCCAGCCGCATTTGTGATTAAGGCCCGCAAGCGCGACGTCGTTTCTTTCGCCTAGTTCGTATTCCCCTCCCCCCGGGGGGGAGGGGTTAGGGGAGAGGGTGTCGTTTGTCGCAGCCAAAATCTGAATGCCACCACCCTCTCCCCAACCCTCCCCCCCGGGGGGAGGGAGTTGAACCAAAAATTTCGGCACAATGAACAACGAAATCCCGCGCGTGCCGGGGATTAGTTTTCCGTCGCCGTCGGGAATCTTTGCCAGCACCAGATGCACGATGTTCTCGGTGATCTCATGCTCACCGCC
>JACMNN010000185.1 GCA_014378555.1 Burkholderiales bacterium
ACGAAAAAAACCTGCCGCTTGATCGGGCTGCCGCCCGTACCAAGCTGGCTGCTGGCACGAATCATCGCCGCCACCATGCGCAGTTCTGCCGCAAGATAGTTGTAAGTGGTGCCGGAACCCACCACAGAAACGAAAGGGGCGACGATCTCCTCGCTGGGCGGACTGTTAATGAACGACGCCGCGATCACTGCCTGCGTGTCGATCGACTGGCGCATCGTTTGACGCCATTGATCACTGTAAATTGAGCTGGCCTCGCTACTGCTATTCATCCGTGACAGGATTGCATTTTTAAGCGTTGCGTTGCTGTTGAAGCCGCCGACCAAAGCAATCGGGCCACCGGATACGCAGTACGGCGACGACGGGTTGTTGGCGGCGAATGTGCTGCTGGTGTAGCAGTCGGTTCCGCTGACGTAGCCCGTTCCGGTGTTGTTGGTGGTTGCGCTACGAATACGTCCGATGGAGCCGGTTCCCAGCTGGTAGGCGATAGCGCCTGGCGACGGGTTTACGTCGGTCAACATAAACGTGTTCGATCCGTCCACCGAGATTTGCGTGGCGACCTGCGCGCCTGCGTTCAGAGTTGTGATGGCGGCATTGTTGGCGATTCGGCCACCGATACCGACTGACGGATTGGCAATATCGGCGGTGCCGCTCATCCAGCCTTTGGTCTGATCGTCGTGCGAGTACAGATTCAACGGCGCCTTGGGCCGGGTGGCCGAGGGGCCGTACCACTGCGCGCGGGTGATGGGCGCTACCAGCGGGCCGACGTTGGCAATCACTGCCAGTTTGCCGGTATCGTAAATGGCTTTTAATTCAGCATACGCCGGATGCAGCGCGAACTGACGACCGTGGGTGTTGGTGGTCCAGCCCGCCGCAGTCGGCGTGGTCAAACCGTTGATGCTGTTGACTGTGGTCGCGGCCAGCGCGGTGGCCGTGAGCTGCGGCAAGGTGTAGGCTAAATTACCCGTGCTGGCGAGTTGAGTTGCAGCATTGCCACCATTCGAGCGCGCGGTTGCGTAGCGGTTGAATTCGTTGGTTGTCGCCGCGGTTCCATCTCCAGCGGCATTGCCGTCTTGATACGGAATCAGCAAATTGGCGTGATCCTGCCCGCCGTAAAAAAATACACAGACGATGGCTTTGTAATCGGTTCCTACCTGCAACGGCTTGACGCTGCCGGCTGCCAGCGCAACGTTGTTCAACACGTCTAACGTTGGCACAGCCCCAGCGACGGCAGCGCTGCCGACAGTTTTCAAAAAATCGCGGCGTTGTTTAAAAGATTTGAAGTTCATGGTCATGCCGCCTATCGTTGAATTTGAAATTCAGGAAGATGCACGGCTAGCCAAAGTGCGCCTCGGACCCGGTTATTTTTAAGTGTTTGCCAACTGCCTACATTGGTGTTGTAGGTGCTGATTTGCGCGTTGCTCGGCGGATTGCCCAGCAGCATGGGCGTGGGGGTTGTTGCGTAGGCTGCATCAAGTGCGGTAACTAACGCGCTTTTGTTGGTCGCGTTGAGCGATCCACCGAGCAACACCAAATTCAAATAGTCGAACAGGGCGTTGCTATCCGCGTGCAGAGAAAACAGCTCTGACATGTCGCCGAGCAGGCAGTTCTGCCTTGATGAGCCGGCGGGGTCCGCGTTAGTGCTCAAGCCGATGTTGCAGTTGTAGCGACCCACCAGATTAGTGTTGAAAGAATTGCCCGCGCCGCCATCGCTGTAAGTAACGATGCTGCCGAACATATTTTGCGTCGAGGCGATGGCGGTAGTCGTGGTCAATTCGAACTCGGGACCGTTCGCGCTGTTATTGGCCACAGGACCGGGTGGCGCAAACTCGGGATGGAAATAATTAAACACGGTGGGTGATTGCAATGGCGCTTGGCTGATGCCGGTTTCGACTTCATCCAAGCCATAGTGAAGCTGGTAGCGCCCAGACGCGGAGGTGGCGTTGAAGCCGCGATAAATCGCGCTTAAACGCAGCATCGGCTCTTTCAATTTGCCAAAGTTTGCCGGCGGCGTGCCACTTGCCTGAATGGCTTCGCTGTCAAGCAACACAGCACGCATCACCGCTTGCATATCGCCACGAACACCGCTGCTGTTGTTGAACGCCGCTGTTACTCGGGCAACGTAGGCCGGAGTCGGCGTCGAGGTGACAAAAAATCTAATCAGATGTTTGCTGATGAACGGGCCCACGTTCGGATGACAAAAAATGTTGTCGATCGCTTTGTTGATCACGTCGTTGGCCTGTACCGCGTTGACTTTGGTGCGGCTGGTAACGCCCGAGCCCACAGTGTTGATGGCTGGCAACATTTGGTTGCCCGCCATTGCCGCGTTGCTGCAGGCGGCAACGGGGCTGGCATCGCCATAGGTCAAAAGTTGTTTTGACAGCGCACTATGGCGACCGGGGTACGCGATCATGGGCCGTTTCCAGCCCGCCAGCACGGGCGGATATAGCTCGCCCTGCGCGTTGACTTGATCCACGTCACGGTCGGGCGACCAGTTCCAATCGGGGTGGATGGCGCTGTAGCCGTCGGCACAGCTCAAGCGAGGAATGCCGTAACCGGTGTCACCTGTTTTGCAGTAAGGATCGTCATACGAAAACCCGGTAAACACCTTGGCGAAACCCTTGACGGTATCTTCGCCGTAAGTGGCAATCGGTTGCCCATTCGAGGTTAATTTTTCGCCGTCTGGTCCCAACATAAATAGGCCCACGCCAAAAAGTTGCAGAATTTCGCGTGCGAAATTTTCGTTTGGATTAGCGTTACTACCGTCGTTTCTTAAATGGCTGAGATAGCGGCCCATCGCCGGCGACAGCGCTACTTTGTAGAGCAGGTCGCGGTAGTTGGTGAAGCCATTGTCAGCGAGCAGATCAAGGTAGGCGGCCAACTCGAACGGGTTGTTGGAGCCGCCGTTTGATGACACCACCAAGATTTCAGACAACGCAAAAGCCATGCGCTGCCGCAACTGATCGGGGCTCGACAATGCCTGCGCCCAAAACGACTCACGGGTCATTTCACTGCCAAAATCTCTAGCGATCGTGTCGTATTCGGTTTTGCGAGCGAGCAGAAACTGGGTGTGCGTTTGCGATCGTGGCAGCGCCATTTGCGTGTTAATCCAAGCAGATGCGCGCGCAGCATGATCGGCACCCGGCGTGGCCAGAAATGCGGCGATATCCGAGCGGCTCGGTCCGAAGCTCGTTTGAATTAAAAAGCGCGATGCGATGAACTGATCGGTTGTGGGCGCGCCGACCACCGGTGCCGTGCAGTCTGCATCGACAAAACTTTTGACCTTAGCCGCTGTGGTGCGCGTGGCAAAGCTGCCCGCCTTGCCGTCGGGCAACCACGCGGAGGAGGTGAAGCCGAACACGTTGCGACTGATGATGGCGGCATCATCCAAGTCAAATACACCGTTGCCGTTGAGGTCGAGTTTGCTCAAGTTGCTGGCGATATTGGCCTCGACGGTGGTCGCTGTCGCCGCCGTGCCGGCAACCAATGCGGCGCCGCGAATGCCTCGGGCATAGCGAACCAGTAAAACGCCGTCACGTGCTGCATCGCTGCTAGCCGCGCCGGCCACGTTAAACGGACAAACCGCCTGCGCGACTGTTGTGGCGAACAAGCCGCACAGCGCAGTCAACGGTAATAAAAACTTAATGACCATCACGTATCTTCTCGAATAATTGCTGCACCGCGCCATTTTATGTCAATGGCATGAGAAGCACAACAAGCGGAAAACCCGTTTTGGTCGATCGCAATATTTTTTGCGAAAAGCGCACCGGTGACAGTAACCCTCTTATTTTTAATTCGGCTGGCGACGTTTTTGCTGCATCAACTCGTTGAATTAACCGAGTCAGCGGCTTGCATCAAGCGGTATCCGTCTTTGTCACCAGCGCATCAATGTTTCCGTGCTGAACGCGAATGTGCAACGCGGTGCCCACGTCCACCGCGCTGGCATCGGTGATCGCTTGTCCTGCCGAGTCAAGCACCAGCGCGTAACCGCGATTGAGCACGTTGAGTGGATTGAGCAACGCTAGCGCCTGCCGGGTAGTTTGCAGGCGCATATGTTGGGCGCTTAAAACAGCGGCGAAAGCGGCGTCGAGTCGGGGGCGCCACTGGGCTGCGCGGCCCTGCACCATCTCTGCCTGGCGCAAGGTGCGCATCAGGCGTTGTTGTACGGCGTTGACACGAGCGCGCTGCGTTGGTTGCAGCGACAGCAGTGCGCGTTGCAGTCGCCCTTGTTTGCGCAGCAGCGCCTCGCGCCACGGAGCGAGCAGAGCGCGGCTGCCGACCAGCCGTGCGGATGTTCGATCAAGGCGTTCACCGAGTTGGTCGAGCCTGCGCCGCATTGCTCCATAGATCGCGTCATTGCAGTTTGCAACGTACGCGATCATGTCGTGACGAGACGGGGTGACCATTGCCGCTGCAGCCGTTGGTGTCGGCGCCCGTGCGTCGGCCGCAAAGTCGCACAGCGTGAAGTCGATTTCATGGCCCACCGCGCTGACTATCGGGATGGTTGAGGCGGCCACGGCACGCGTCAATGCTTCGTCGTTAAAGGCCCACAAATCCTCCATGCTGCCGCCGCCGCGGCCGATGATGAGCACGTCGCATTCGGCGCGCGTGTTCGCCGCATTGAGCGCGCTGAGCAACTCGCTAGGCGCGTTCGCACCCTGCACGCTTGCCGCATACAAAATCACGCCGGCACGCGGCCAGCGGTCGCGCAACACCCGCAGCATGTCGGCGAGTGCGGCGGCTTTGGTCGAGGTGATGAGGCCGATGCGTCTGGGGACGGCGGGTAGCGCGCGCTTTAAATCGTCGCCGAACACACCTTCTGCTTCAAGTTTGGCCTTGAGCCGCAAAAACGCTTCATAGAGGCGCCCGACGCCGGCAAGCCGAGCCTGTTCGACGGCAAATTGCAAACTGCCGCGTGGCTCATAAATGGCGGGGCGCACACGCAGTTCCACCTGCGCGCCGTCTTTCAATTCAAAACCGATCAGTGCGGCGCGGTTGCGGTAAAGGACGCAGGCGATCTGCGCGGCGTCATCCTTTAAATCGAAATAACAGTGGCCGGAGGCGGCTCGTTTAAATCCGGAAATTTCCCCATTTACCCAACACAACGGCAGCGCGCGTTCCAACGCGGCTTTTGCACGCCCGATCAGCGCGCTGACCGAAATGGCATCTGCGGGAGCGACGTTTTCAGAGGGTGCTGTCCAAGACATGTGGTTTTGAGTGGCGCGAAAGCAGCTTGGGTGGAAGGCGGGACGATCGCCTGCAAACCCTTAGTGTGTGGTGCAAGTGATTGATTAAGTTTACTTTTTTCGCTGCCGGTGAGCGAGCAGAAAATTAGATCACGAATAGATGCGGGTTTGCGGCGAACTGGTCGACTTATCAGGTCAGTTATCCACAATCGTTGTGGGCAACTTTTTCCACTGAGTGCGCTGCGTTAAGTGGCGCACGGCCCGCAGCCAATACCGTTCGTTTAGCGTCCGAACCCGTTCGCCCTGAGCGCAGCGAAGGGTCTGATCACGCATCAAACCCTTCGCTGCGCTCAGGGCGAACGGAGTTAAACGACCAGTATTGGGTCCGCAGCGGACATTGCCGAATCGTTGCTGGACGTGCCCTACAAGACGGAGAACGGCACCGTTACAATCTTTCCATCGCACCAAGACAGTTTGTCCAATCTCGAATGACTCCAGTGAGCAAGGCCGGCAGCGGCGGCAAAGTCGACCCCAAAGTAGCGCCAGCGCCTTCGAACTTCATTCGACAGATCATTGACGCCGACCAGGCCAGTGGCAAGCACGGCGGCCAGGTCGTCACGCGCTTTCCTCCCGAACCGAACGGTTATCTGCACATCGGTCACGCTAAATCGATTTGCCTGAACTTCGGCTTGGCTACCGATTACGGCGGGGTGTGCCATTTACGTTTTGACGATACCAACCCGGTCAAAGAAGATGTTGAATACGAGGAGTCGATCAAAGAAATGGTCACCTGGCTCGGTTTTTCGTTCGAGAAAAATTTGTACTACGCCAGTGATTATTTCGCCAAGCTGTACCAATTTGCGCAGCATTTCATTACGCGCGGCTTAGCCTATGTTGACAGCCAGTCCGCCGACGAAATTCGCGCCAATCGCGGCACGTTGACCGAGCCCGGGAAAAACTCACCATTCCGAGATCGCAGTGCGGACGAAAACCTGCAGCTGTTCGACGAAATGAAGCGCGGCCTGCACGCCGATGGCACACAGATATTGCGCTTGAAGCTCGATATGGCGTCACCCAATATCAATCTGCGCGACCCTGCGATTTACCGAATTCGCCATACGGAACATCATCGCACCGGAAGCGCTTGGTGCGTGTACCCGATGTATGACTACACGCACTCGATCAGCGACGCCATCGAGCGCATTACGCACTCGCTGTGCACACTTGAATTCGAGGCGCATCGACCGCTGTACGACTGGGTGCTGGCCGAGCTGGTGGACGCAGGCAAATTGCCGAGCCCCAGCCCGCAGCAGATCGAGTTTTCTCGGCTGAATTTGAGCTACACCGTGATGAGCAAACGCAAGTTGCTGGAACTGGTTGAACGCGGATTGGTTTCTGGCTGGGACGACCCGCGCATGATGACGCTGGCGGGGCTACGGCGACGGGGTTTTACGCCGGGATCGATTCGCTTGTTTGCTGAGCGGGTAGGCGTGTCGAAAGCGCATCAATGGATTGACATGGCCGATCTAGAGCGCGCGCTCCGTGACGACCTAGACGCCACCGCGATGCGCGCGATGGCCGTGCTTGACCCGGTTCGCGTGGTCATTGAAAACTATCCAGAAGGGCAGTTTGAAGCATGCACGGCGAAAGTTAATCCGCATGATGATGCAGCGGGATTGCGCAACTTTAAGTTTGCCCGCAACGTGTTCATCGAGCGCGAAGACTTTATGGAGAACCCGGTTAAGGGCTTCTTCCGCCTCGTTCCCGGCGGCGAGGCGCGACTGCGCCACGGCTTCATCATCAGGTGTGAGCGCATCGAGAAAGATGCGGCGGGCCGTGTCACGACGATTTTCGCCACGTATGACGCGGCGACCAAAAGCGGCAGCGGCGGACGCAACGTCAAGGGCGCGATTCACTGGGTGGCCGAAGTCGATGGCCTTCAGGCGGAAGTGCGGTTGTACGACCGCTTATTCAACATCGAAAATCCGGATTCTGGCGAGGGCGATTACAAGACCTACTTGAATCCGCAGTCGCTGCAAACCGTCACCGCCTGGGTTGAACCGTCGCTAGCCAGCGCGAAGATGGACGAGAGCTACCAATTTGAGCGCAATGGTTATTTCACCGCAGACCGCGTGGATTCAAAACCCGGCGCGCTGGTGTTCAATCGCGCCGTCACCTTGAAGGATGGCTGGAAACCCGGGTGATCGCGTGCGGCTCAGTCAAGGCAACTGCGCGCTAACAGCTTTTTAGTGAAAGCCGCAGCGCGCGTAGGTGAAACTGGATAAATTGACGTTATCGATATTTAAGAAATGCCGTTGCTAGCCCCTATCGGATGAGCCTATCCGCCAAAAGTTGTCGACAAAATGACGAGTGCTCGCATGATCAAAACGCGGGTTACACTGCGCGCTGAATTCACTACTGAGATTTCGCTGCATGTGGGACATCATAAAAGCGGCAGGTTGGCCGATCTGGCCGCTAATTTTCGTATCCATCGTTGCCCTTGCGCTCATCATAGAGCGCGCCTGGACGCTGCGTCGCGCGCAGATTATTCCTCCGGGCTTGGTCGATAAAGTCATTGCGGAGTACAAGAAAAAAGGGCTAACGCAAGAGCTGGTGGACCTGACCGCTGGACAAGGCCCGATGGGGCAAATTCTTGCTTCGGGGCTGGCCAACATTAGATCTTCGCGGCCCGTGGTGAAAGAAGCACTCGAAGAAACTGGCAGCGTTATCGGCCACGGACTTGAAAAATATCTCAACGCCATTGGCACTATTTCGGCCGCAGCGCCGCTGATGGGCCTGCTCGGCACGATCATCGGCATGATCGAAATTTTCGGCAGTACCGGCAGCGCAGGCGTCGACCCAGCGCGCCTCGCCAACGGTATTTCGGTGGCGCTCTACAACACAGCGATGGGCATCATCGTGGCGGTACCCACACTGATGTTCTATCGTTACTTTCGCGGCAAAGTAGATTCGCTGCTGATTGAAATGGAGCAACAGGCAACCCGCATGGTGGACATTCTTCACGGCGATCGCGCCAAGTGAATTTCCGCCGAGGCCGCTTTCGTGAAGAGCCGGAAATTAACTTTATTCCGTTGATTGACGTGTTGCTGGTGGTGCTTATTTTTTTGATGGCATCGACGACTTACAGTAAGTTCACCGAGCTCAAAATTTCGTTGCCTGAAGCGGATGCTGAGAAGCAAACGCAGCGTCCGAAAGAGATTCAAGTCGGCATTGATGCGTCGGGCAAGTACGGTATTCAAAAGCAAACGTTTAACTTCACCAACGTCGCGGCTCTCGCCGTCGCGTTAAAAGAAGCCGCTGCCGGCGCCGCTGACCCGGTGATCGTCATTAATGCCGACGCTGCCGCCAAACACCAAGACGTCGTCCACGTCATGGAGGCCGCCCGGCTCGCCAATTTCCCCAACATTACGTTTGCTACGCAAACGTCGCCCACGCAGGGCAAATAGCGGCGCGCCGTTGCGTTTTCAGCGCGCCTCATTTGGCTCACACTTGCTCGCATGATGCTTCGCGCACTCTTAGAAAAAACTTGGTGGTCGAAACACGCAACGGTTTTGGCGACCTTGCTGTCGCCGCTGTCGTGGCTTTATGGCGGTGTGATCGCCGCTCGCATCGAGCTTTATAAGCGCGGCCTATTCAAACGTTCGCATCCCGGTGTGCCAGTTATTGTGGTTGGCAACATCGTGGTCGGCGGTGCCGGTAAAACACCGATGGTGCAGGCGGTCGTGCGCTGCCTGCAACAAGCGGGCTATCACCCCGGTGTGGTCAGCCGCGGCTATCCGGTGAGTCCGAAAAAGCCGCGCAGTGTGAGCATCAGATCGCTCCCGTCAGATGTCGGGGACGAACCGATGCTGCACTTCGCGCTTGGCGTGCCGGTGGAGGTCTGTGCAGATCGCGTAGCCGCAGCCTTAAGCCTGCTTGAAAAGAATCCCGAAATCGACGTTATCGTCGCCGATGATGCGATGCAGCACTATGCGTTGATGCGCGACGTCGAGATTGAGGTGGTGAGCGCCGAACGCCGCTACGGCAACGGCAAGTTGCTGCCCGCAGGACCGCTGCGCGAGCCGCGGCAACGTGCGCGTAAGTGCGCGCTGCGCGTGATGCCTGCTTGGATTACGCCCACCGATGGCGGATATAAAGACGGCCATCATCACGTGGTGCGGCGCAAACTGGGGCTTCCTTACGCGTTGGTCGAACCCGCACGTCAAGTCGCGTTTGCAACCTTTGCCCAGTCTAGGCCCGCGGTCGTTGCCGGCATTGCCAATCCGCGCCAGTTCTACGATGCGTTGCGACGCGCCGGTGTGCATGGCCAGTTGTTTCCCTTCCCCGATCATCATGCGTTTGAACCCAGCGATTTCGACCCATTAGGTGATCGCGCGATTTTGATGACCGAGAAAGACGCCCCAAAATGTCGTTTGTTTGCCGATCACCGAATGTGGGTGGTACCGCTGACCGTGCATCTGGCGCCGGAGACCAAGCGTAAACTTCTTCGACTCGTGCGCGACGCACGCGATATCTACGACCAAGATTTGCCCGTACCCCATGGACCCAAAACTACTTGAAATTCTCGTTTGCCCCGTCACCAAAGGGCCGCTAATTTATGACAAAACGCGGCTTGAGTTGATCTCAAAATCGGCGCGCCTGGCCTACCCGATTCGTGACGACATTCCAGTCATGCTGGAAGAAGAAGCGAGGAAGCTCACGCCCGAAGAGCTGGAAGCGCTCCGTTGAGCTTTACGGTGGTGATCCCGGCGCGTTATGCGTCGACGCGCTTTCCCGGCAAACCGCTGATTGATTTGCAAGGCAAACCGATGGTGGTGCGTGTGGCGGAGCGGGCCGCTCAATCGTCGGCAGCGTTGGTGGTGGTGGCCACTGACGATCAGCGCATCGCGGACGCCTGCACGCGGGCGGGTGTGCGTGTAGCCATGACCCGCAACGACCACGCGACTGGCACCGACCGCTTAAGCGAGGTTGTGACGCAGCTGGGCCTCAATGACGACGCTGTGGTGGTTAACGTGCAGGGGGACGAGCCATTAATTCCAGCTTCCGTTATCGATCAGGTTGCCGCGTTGCTGCAACAGCAACCGAGCGCGGCGATGGCGACCTTCTGCCATCCGATCCACGACGTGGCCGATGCGGTCAACAGTAACGTTGTGAAATGTGTGCTGAGCGAGGCGGGCGAGGCTATTTACTTCAGTCGTGCGCCGATTCCGTTTGCGCGTGACGCTTGGGCTGCAGGCATTCACGACATGCCCGGCGGCCTGCCGATGTATCGCCACATCGGGCTGTACGCTTATCGCGCGTCATTTTTGCGAAAGTTTCCGCTGCTGGCCGTGCCAGCGATGGAGCGATTCGAGGCGTTGGAACAACTTCGTGCGCTAGCGCACGGTTATCGAATCGCGGCTGCGGTGATTGATTCGCCGCTGCCGCCGGGCATCGACACGCCGGAGGACTATCAGCGTCTACGCGAGCGCTATTCCATGAGCGGCGAGAGCTTGTTTACGTAATGCCGCGTTTCGCCGAAACAGGTGGTCGGCAGCCCTACTTTTTCGACGTAATGCAGCGTGACGCGTTTGCCAACGTTGCGGTTGATATTGACGGCAGCGGCTTCGTCCCAGACGGTAAACAAAAACTTTTCGGGTAAACCGCCGGGCAGGACAACCATATTGAGTTCACCCTCCCACGTTTTGCAAACCCAGCCTTTTTTCGAGAATTTCTGCACCACACCGGCGCGTTCGCCCTCGGAATAACTGTAGTTCCAGATGGCAAAGCCATAAGCCACCGCCAGAACTGCAGCCGCGATGAGGACGAATAGCAGCGGCAGAATGAAGCCGCGCAAACGAGAATTTTGACTTTTTATCATGTAGGACTAGCGGACAATCGGCTTTTGAGACATAATGCATCCCGTTGAAAATACAACGCTTTATCGCTAAAAGCAACGTACATTTTGCACCGGTTCACACTGGTTTTACACGAAATGCGGGGCTCGATGCGGTGCAAGCAAAACTCAAGGTGTTGATGTCTATGCTCGATCCAAATCAGATCGCCAAATTTCGTCAACAAACGGCGACACCGCGCAAACGCTCGGTGGCCGGCAGTTGGACTAGACTCTGCGGTACGTGCAAACAACCTGCGATTATTCGCGGCGGCAAAACGCGCAAAGTAGGTGGACGCACCGTATTTACGTGCGCGGGGTGCTTGACTAAATTGCTGGAAAAGCCAGACGATGAGTCGTCGGCAATGACTGGAACCGACGGCGGCGAGTAGCCGTCGTGGGTTGGTCATTACGGTGCCGCTCGCCCTATCCTAACTGGGCTTTTTAGATTTGCCCCGCAGTTTGCTGCGGGGTAATAGCTAGCTTTATTAGTCTGCGTAAGCTTTGGCTGCCTGAATAATCGGCGACCACTTGATGATCTCAGCTGCCAGCAGCGCTTTGGCACCTGCCGAGGTTTGCCGATCTGCCGGCATAATTTCGGCGCCCAGATCCTTCATTTTGCTGACAAAGCCCGGATCCTTGACTGCTGCCTGCAAACCCGCCTGAAGTTTCGTGATCACGTCTGCAGGCGTGTTTTTCGGTGCATACAAAATATGCCACACACCGACTTCGAAGCCCGGCAATTCGCTTGCCAATGGCGGCAAATCTGGGAAGTTGGCCAGTTTGTTTTTGCTGGTAACGGCGTACGCTTTGACTTTTCCGGCCTTAATCTGGCCAGTAGTGTTGGTCGACTGGTCACACAAAATGTCAACGTTGCCGCCGAGCAAGGCCGTGATGGCCGGTGCGGTGCCCGAAAACGGCACAGTGGTCAATTCGGTTTTCATTGCGTTTTGCAGTAGCAAGCCGCACAGATGTGATGCTGCGCCGATGCCCGCATTTGCGAGGTTGATTTTTTCTTTGTTGACGCGGATGTAGGCGAGCAAATCTTTAAGGTTGGTTTGCGTCATCTGTGGCTTGGCGATTAGTGTCATCGGCACGTCAACTACCGCGCCAATTGGAATAAAGTCTTCCAACGGTTTGAAATCAAGTTTGCGATACAGCGAAGGTGCGGTGGACATGCCGATGTGATGAAACAGCAGCGTGTAGCCGTCACCCGGTGCGCGAGCGACTTTGCCAGCGCCAATGGTGCCACCGGCACCCCCCACGTTTTCAACAATCATCGAGCCTTTGATCTGGAGCCCCATCGCCTGCGCGAGCGATCGCGCAACGACGTCGGTCGGGCCGCCTGCGGCAAACGGCACAATAACCGAGATTGGCTTGTCGGGATAAGCTGCAAACGCGCTCCCCGCCACCACTGCGCAGGCAACGGCAGCGCCAAGCAGCGTAATTTTTTTTAACAACATGACACGATCTTTCGAAAATTTGATGGTGGTGCGCAACGGATTGCAAAACGTACGTAAGCACGCGAACGTTGACTAGCCCCCATTTTAAAAGCGTAATGGGCGCGCCCATGCGGGTTTCCACTGGCAAAGCAGCCCCGATTCGCCGGGTGCAGCGCTAAACGCTTTCGCGGTCGCAACGCTCGCCACGCAAGCGATCTCACCGTCGCACAGCACCAGCGGCCACGTGTTGCGCAGCCAAGGTGGAAGGTTCGCCTGCTGAAAAATGTTTTTGAGCGCTACATGTCCTGAGCGCTCGGACAATGCCACGCCGTCGCCCTCTTGGCGCATGCGTACCGTCCACGTTTCGCCTGCCCGCCGTGGCCGCAACGCGCCGTTTTGTAGCCCACTGGTGAAGCTGAGCTCGCCGACCGTCAAGTCGCCACATTTGAGTTCGAGCGACGATTCGCCGACCCACGCGCAGGGCTGCCAAAACTTGCCATCATCAGTAATATGCGCATGACCACGGTACACGCGAATCACGCCTTGATGCGAGCCACCGCGCAACTCAATGGACTGAATCGCGGTGACGCTGGCGAGCTGCTTTAGCCATTCGCGCAACGTGTCAGCTGCAGGTGGTTTTACGTTGTGGCTGTGCAGCCAGAAACGCAGCAAATTAGCGCGTCGGGCCGGCGTCAACTCGTTCAACGATGCGAGCCGAATGCTGCCGTCGACCACGCAGGCAACGGCGTCGATTGCTGCTAAATCATCAAGCAGTTGCGCGGCATCCGCCTGATGCTGCGCAGCGCGAAAGAGGGTGGTCTCAGCGGCAGGAAACGCGTCAATCAACGCGGGCCAAACGGTGTTGCGCAAACGATTCCGTGAGAAACGATTGTCGGCGTTGGACTCGTCATCGATCCAGCCCAGCGCATGTTGCTGCGCATAGTCGAGCAGCGCAGTTTTGACGATGCCAAGCAGCGGTCGCAGGTAGCGATCAGCGGCCATCGGCATTGCGGCCATACCCGGCGGGCCGGAACCGCGCAACAGTTGCAGCAGTAACGTTTCTGCCTGATCTCTTGCATGATGCGCCAGCACAATGACGTCCGCATTGACGCGATTGAGGCACGCCATGCGCGCATCGCGTGCGGCGGCTTCGATGCCGGTTCCCGCGTGTTGATCGACCGTCACGAGGTCCGTCGTAAACGGCACCGAAAGGCCCGCGCACAACGCTTGACAATGCGCGGCCCACAAATCCGCATTTGGGCTCAGCCCATGATGCACGTGATGCGCTGCGAGCGCCCAGGGGTGATGATTTTTGGCACGTTCCGCGGCGAGCGCATGCAGCAGTACCGTGGAGTCAGAACCGCCAGAAAACGCAACGCAGACTCGGCTGCTGGCTGACCAGTTTGCCGCGGCGAGTGCAACGGCGGTGCTGACTAGTCCTGCACCGCCAACATTAGACTTTGAACGCGCCATAGCCCGCGAGTCGCTCCCGTCGTAGGCTTAGCCGCTTATCCGGAGTCAGCAGCGCTAGGCGCGCATGTTCGCTGGTTAAAACGGCTTTAAGATTACCCATCATTGTGACTGGATCGCGATGCGCGCCGCCCGGTGGTTCGGGCACGATGTGGTCAATGAGGCCGAGAGATTTCAAGCGTTGCGAGGTGATGCCAAGGCTTTCCGCCGCTTCTGGCGCGCGCTCGGCGCTTTTCCAGAGAATGGATGCGCAACCCTCCGGCGAAATTACCGCATAAGTGGAGTATTGCAGCATGATCGTGACGTCGCCCACGGCAATGGCCAGCGCGCCGCCGGAGCCGCCTTCGCCAATGACGGTAACGATGATGGGGGTTTTAAACGCAGCCATTTCCAGCAAATTTCGGCCAATCGCTTCCGACTGGCCGCGCTCTTCTGCGCCGACGCCCGGATAGGCGCCGGGCGTGTCGACGAAGGTAAAAATTGGCAACGAAAATTTTTCCGCCATCTTCATCAGGCGTAGCGCTTTGCGATAGCCCTCGGGCCGCGGCATGCCCCAGTTGCGCAACACTTTTTCTTTGGTGTCACGACCCTTTTGATGGCCAATGACCATGCAGTTAACGCCGTCAAATTTGGCCAGTCCACCGACGATGGCGGCGTCGTCGCCATAGCTGCGATCGCCGTGCAGTTCAACAAAATCGGTGAACAAGCCGTTGGCGTAGTCGAGCGTGTAGGGGCGTTGCGGATGCCGCGCGACCTGCGCGACTTGCCACGGCGTCAGTTTGGAATAGACCGATTTACTCAAATCAGCCAGTTTGCGCGTCAGTTTCTTTAGTTCATCGGATACATCGAGCTTGTCGATGCCGTGATGCAACTCAGTCAATTCATCAATCTTTGCCTGCAATGCCGCGAGCGGTTGCTCAAAGTCGAGATAAGTTTGTTTTGCCATGGCAAGATTGTAGGCGGCGAGCAAACTGGCGACGGATCGGTTTAACTTTTTGCGCTACGGTTGCCGGTTGTCGTTTTGGCGCGAAGCGAACACTCCCTTGACTGCTGCGTTTGGTAGAGGCGCAAATCGCGCCGCCAACATCATGAATCCGGCAAAAATCATGAGCGACGGAATGATCAAACGTAACCGCCAGCCGAGGTCGAAGTAGCCGTACCAGCCGATACCTATCGCGATCAGCACGGGCCCGGCCACCATCGACTGTTTGGTCAAACCGTCAAGCAGCATGATCGCCACGCCCGCCCCAACCAGTGCGACAGCCACCAGCGTGTTCCAGTTGGGAATCCATCCGTAGTTCCAACCGAGAATTGCGAGACCGCCTGCGATCAGCGCCACCGGCAAAGTTGCGTTACGCATCGTTGTTTTCTCCAAAAATCTCTAGATAGGTGCGAGTAACGCGCTGCTGTGGGTTGCGTTGTCATCGCGGTTTTGTGAGCAGGGATGGCTACTTGTGGGTGGAAATGTCCGCGACGGTGGATTGATGTGACGGTCAATGCATGTTTCTGTGCAGTAAAACCGAAATTTCATCGCCAGCTTAGCTTACGGCAGGACCCGCGTGAGCTCGGAGCAGTCGAAACTTAGCGATGGCTGATGCGTACGGGCAGCGCAATAATGAGCGCGTCTGGCCGTGTAGCGAGTGCTATGTACAACAAGGGATCGTAGGTACAACCGCGAAGTCGGGACAAAAATCACCCATCTCAAACCGTCCACGTCGCAGTTGATGCGACAAAAATACAAATTCAAGAGCAGCATTTGCGCTGGGAGGCGAAACTGCACTTGAAATGCCCCGTTGTTTGCATTAACGTTACGTAACCAAATTTTTCGGTCAACACACGTGGCGTTTTGGTTCAAATTTACTGGCGGCGCTTCTCTATGGCGCCGACAGATACGTTTGAAACGGCGACTGCCATGTGGGTTTATATGGGGCATTTGATTCCATCAATACGCCGCTTTGACAGCACGAATTGCGGTCCAGAATGGCCGCTACATCAACTTAGGAAAAGTCAATTGAAAACAAATATTAACTGCAAAAAAACGCTGGTATTGGTCATGGCCAGCGCCGGATTGATCTCGTTTGGCGCGCCATCGTTCGCGGCGGATGTAATTACGCCAACAACCATTACCCCCGCGACACCCAATCCAGGCCCCGCGCCGACTACGGGCACGGCGACCTACAACGTCATCGTTGACGGCAACGCGGTTGCGTTTGCTTACAACTTCGCCACCAAGACTTGGACGCCTCCTGCAGGCTCCACCTGGACTCAGCTCACCACCACCGCGGGTATTGACTTCATTGACGGCAAGGGCCTGCAGCTCAGCCTCGGAACCCCAACCCCACCTGGCGTGCCATCCATCGTTGCGGGTGCAGTTACCACCGTCGGTGCTCCAGGCAGCACGATTACAGCAGTACCTGTCGCCAGCGGCGTTCTAGGTGCCAGCACCGCCAACGGTGGTGTTACCTCAACGGGCCAGACCACTTCCGTCTACACCGTAACTCCGGGTCCTTCGCCCGCAGGTATCTCGTACACACTACAAGACGTACGTCCTGCGGTGCCAGTCACCACAACCGGCACGGCGGCATTCGCCTCCACCACGGTTCCCGGTTCGGTGCAAGGCCTTGCAAACTCGGTTACCTCGAATATCGTGGTCGCAAGCACAACGCCAGCGTTTTCAAATGGCAGCTACACGATTAGCGGTACGGGTACCACTGCAACCATTACCGGCTCGGTCGTTGGCTTGAGCTCCGCTGGGCTGTCGCTATCAGGTATCACTGGCACCGCCACTATCAACCCAGTCACGGGCGTAGTTACGGCGAACCCAGTCACCTCTGCTCCGATCGTAGGCATCAGCACGTCGGGCATCACGATCGCAAGCAGTGCTACGTTGAACGTCGCAGGCGCAACGATTACCAACGGCGTGACCAACACCGGCAATATCGCTACGACCACATTGAATACAACCGGCGTCGCCACGTTGAACTCAGCGGTCATCACCAACAATGCTTCGGTAGGCGGCACGCTTGCAGTTGCGGGTGCGACCACCACTAATGGTGTGACCAACACCGGCAACATCACCACGACGACATTGAACACGACAGGCAATGCGGCCGTCGGCGGCGCGCTGGCCGTTACCGGCGCGACCACGTCAAACGGTGTGACCAACGCGGGCAACATCGCAACGACAACGTTGAACACAACCAGCAATGCCTCAATTGGCGGCGCCTTTGCCGTTGCCGGTGCATCCACGACAAACGGCGTGACCAACACGGGCAATATCGCAACGACAACGTTGAGCACGACTGGCAATGCCTCAGTCGGCGGCGCACTGGCAGTTACCGGTGCGACCACGTCAAACGGTGTGACCAACACGGGCAACATCGCCACGACAACGTTGAATACAACCGGCGTAGCAACGCTTAACTCAGCGGTCATCACCAACAACGCAACCGTAGGCGGTACGCTCGGTGTAACCGGTGCAGCGACCCTTGGCAGCACGTTAGCTGTCACTGGCGCAGCAACAATGCGCTCCACGCTGGCCGTAACGGGTGCAACCACACTGACTGGCGCGCTTACAGCAAATGGCGGCGCAACCATCAGTAACGGCGCCACTTTGGCAAGCGGTTCGGGCACTTCCGGAAACACAATCGTTGTAGACAGCGCAAGCGTCCGCGCAACGGCAGGCGGCAGCACCTTCACCCTCAACGGTGGTGGCGCGTCTTTTGCCAACTCGACGGGTGCTCCTGTTGCAGTTACGGGCGTGGCTAACGGCGTTAATGCAAATGATGCGGTTAACTTCAGCCAGTTGAAAGATGCATACCGCGGTATTGCTGGCGCTGCTGCACTTGCAGCCATCCCAGCTCCGGCGGCCGGCAAATCTTATAGCGTTGGATTGGGCTACGGCCGATTCAAGGGTGAGAGCGCTGCGGCAATCGGTGCCAAAGCAAACTTCAGCAACAACGTGAGCGTTGGTATTGGTGCTAGCCTGAATGGCACACCTACTTACAGCGCTGGTGTTGGATACAGCTGGTAATCACAGTCAAGTTCATTGACCATAAAACCCAACCTGTTTCAGGTTGGGTTTTTTTATTTGTGCGCGTTATTACATGAAAAAATTTTTAGTTGCGACGGCATGTGCCCTAGTTCAAATTGCCTCGGTTTCCGCGCAGACGACGGCGCCGCCCGCTAAGGCGAAGCCCGCCGAAATCGTCATCGGATCGGGAGTGATCGTGCAGGCGGCAAAAAAAGCCGGGGTTGCAAAGTGTGCAGCACGCATTGATCAACACGAAAAATTTTTCGTTCAGAAAAACAACCCGGTTAGCGCGTTAATGTTCGTCGCTCCGAAAGAACCCAATAACCGGCTTTTCTCACTCTCTCTCGAACTTCTTGAGCAGAATGAGTCGGCTTACGTTTCTGCAACGTATGCGCCTGCAACTACGGGTAAAGACGACTGTTCGGCAAGCTATGACTTGGTCAAATATTGGCCAGATAGCTGCCAAGAGGTGGCCACCAAGGTCTATCCGCAGTTTGGCGAAGCCAGCGTTCTAAACCGTCAGGTGAGCGTTCTTGGCAAAGAGCCGAACGTCAAAATATTTCTCATGGTCGCTGGTGAGGGATGTGTGTCGATCAAAAAAGAAATTGTTTTTTGATGGCTTGCTGATCGGGAGGGGGGCGAGCTCTGTGCGCACGAGCCCTTGGCCTACGAGCCGCAGCATTTAGATAAAACACAGCGAATGCGAATCGATTCTTACGCCGCTGCATTCGCCGCCAGCGTCGCGCTGGCAGCGACGCCGATCGCCGCTGCCACCCTCGAAGGTCAGCGCTTCGAAGACAACGCGCGGCTTGCCACACAAGATCTTGCGTTGAATGGCCTCGGCTTGCGTTCTATTTTGTTCATCAAGGTGTACGTGGCTGGGCTCTATTTGCCCGAAAAGAAAGCCACACTCGACGCGATTTTGAATTTGCAGGGTCCCAAACGGCTACAACTCCGCATGCTGCGAAAAGCCGATCCGGACGACTTTATTGAAGCGTTAGTTGAAGGTATCGAGGACAACAGTAGCAAGGCTGAGCTCGCGCAGTTAAATGTACGAGTGCGCCAACTAGAACAAAACATCATCGCCATCGGCAGCGTAGTGGCGGGTGACAGCATTAACTTTGACTTTGTTCCTGGGATCGGCACCTCGATCAGCATCAACAGCGTGAGAAAAGGCACTGTTATTGGCGGGGCTGACTTTTATAACGCGGTGCTGAAAATATTCATCGGTCAACATCCGGTGGATGATCGGCTGAAAGCCGGTCTGTTAGGGCGATAACTTCGCGGCAAACGTTGCGCCTAAGTTAATTTGGCAGGCCGCGGCGTCGCCGCGCGCGCTAGCATTGTGCATCGCAATTTCACGCCGCTCGCGCGGCCCGAGCTCATGCCTCTAGCACTCTCCCGCCGCGCCCAATCGTTGGGTACCGAAAACGCTTTTGTAGTCCTTGCTGAAGTCAACAAGCTCATTGCGGAGGGCTACGACATCACCAGCTTCTGCATCGGGCAGCCGGACTTTCCGGCGCCAATCCACGTGCAGGAGGCAGGCCACGAGGCCATTCGCCTCGGCAAGCACGGATACACGCCAAGTGCGGGCATTCCGGAGCTGCGCGCGGCCGTTGCGACCTATATGGGCGATATGCGTGGGCTTGAAATTTCGCCTGAGGACATTGTTGTCGGCGCGGGCGCCAAACCGTTTATTGCTTACACGATTTTGTCGACGACCGATTACGGCGCGGGTGACGAGGTGATTTACCCGGTACCGGGATTTCCGATTTACGAATCGCAAATTACCATCCATGGTGCAGTGCCGGTGCCGCTGTATCTGCGTGAGAGCCGCAATTTTGCATTCGATCCCGCCGAACTCGAATCAAAAATAACCGCAAAAACCAAACTGTTGATTCTCAACAGCCCGCAGAACCCGACCGGCGGCATCCTCACCAAAACCGACCTCCAAGCGATCGCCGCGATCTTGCGCAAGCATCCGCAAATCTGGGTGTTCTGCGATGAAATTTATGGTCGCCTGACCTTTGAAGGTAGTTTTCTGTCGCTCGCCAGTTTGCCGGACATGCAGCAGCGCTGCATCATCTCCGACGGCGCATCGAAAACATGGGCGATGACCGGCTGGCGCATTGGTTTCACCGCGAACAAACTGCTCGCACCCGCATTCACCAAATGGGTGACCAACACCGACAGTTGCGCAAGTCATATTTCGCAATGGGCGGCGGTGGCGGCGGTCAGCGGACCGCAGCACGAGGCCGAAGCCATGCGGCTGTCGTTCCTCGAACGGCGAAACCTGATCGTTGGGCTGCTCAACGAAGTGCCGGGCGTCAAATGTCAAGCCAGCGGTGGCGCGTTTTACGCGTGGCCCAATGTGACGGAACTGTGCGCGATGACCGGGTTGGCTGACAGCGAAGAGCTGCGCAAACGTTTGCTGTACGAAGCGGGCGTTGCGGTGCTCGCCGACATTCACTTCGGTCACCGCGTTCCTGGCGATGGGCAGCACATTCGCTTTAGCTACGCAACGCAAAACGAGAACATCGTGAAGGGTGTGCAGCGCATTCAGGATTGGGTTAAACGCAGCACGAAGTGATTGTTTAGGCATCAGCTGTTTGCCGCAAGGCGCGCCTTATTTTGCGTCGATAGAAATAATTAAAAAAGTCGACGACTAAAATTTTGGGCGGCAATCCACCAAGGTGGAGTCGTTGCAACAAAAAGCTGATGCATCGTTGATACGTCAGAAAATTGCAAGATCGCCCCAAAAATCGAGCGTGCTGATCCGGTGCGATGCGTTTCGCGTTCATCAACCTCTGACCAACCGAGCGGCGTTGACACCGGCCCCGCCCGCAGCGCCTTGAACGGGCCACATCGGTTCAGGCTGGGTTCGCCCAGCTGCTGCCGCGCTCACCACCATTTTCCGCCAGCGCATGCGTGTTGCGGGTGCACTCCGTTGCGGCGACTGCAATCGCTACGCCGCGCTGCGCTCGAGACGCAGGTTGGGAATACCTTCCTAAATTTGCTAAATAAGCATTAATCGCTGCGACCCTACCCGATTAGGTAGGGGACAAAGCATGGGCGCTGTGCGATGCTCAAACGTACAAATAAGTGCTTTGATAAGGTTCTAAATGCGTCCTTCTATTTCGCGTCATATTCTCGAACTCGTCCGTGTTGCCACGATAGTGTTGAGTTTTGCGTTGTCGGCTAATGCAAGCGCGCTCTCGGCTAGCAACGTGACAGGGGGTGACGCGCACTCGTGCGCCGTGACCACAGGCGGTGGGGTGCAATGCTGGGGGAGCAACAGCTATGCGCAGTTGGGCGACGGAACCTATGTCAATCGTGGGTCGCCAGCGCCGGTTTCGGGTCTCCCGTCAGGTGTCGCGAGTGTCGCTGCCGGAGCGTATTTCACGTGCGTGCTAACCACTACGGGGGGCGTTAAATGTTGGGGCGTAAATTATTCCGGCCAGCTGGGTGACGGAACTACGACGACGCGAACGACGCCGGGAGACGTGGTCGGCCTCACCAGCGGTGTGACTGCGTTGGCCGTTGGCAATGGACACGTTTGCGCGGTGCTTACTTCTGGAGCAGTGCAGTGTTGGGGAGGCAATTACAACGGCGAGTTGGGTGATTCAACAACCATTAGCCGCAGTGTGCCTACACCGGTAACGGGTTTGATTGGCGGCGTCGTTAACGTTGCCGCTGGTGCCAACCACTCGTGCGCGTTGACCACAGACGGAGGCGTTAAGTGTTGGGGGTACAACGCCTACGGTCAGATTGGGAACAGCGCGCCGACAACGGCGTCAACACTCGCGCCGGCCGACGTGACCGCGCTCGCGTCGGGAGTCAGCAAGATCGCGCTCGGCGGACTTCATTCGTGCGCGTTATTGATTTCAGGCGGAATGAAATGTTGGGGTTACAACGGCGTTGGCGCGTTAGGCAACGGCACAAATACAAACAGCAATGCACCGGTGGCGGTAACGGGGCTTTCAGCGACGGTTACGAAAATCGCTGTTGGGGGGTATCACACCTGCGCCGTTCTTGGCACCGGGTCGGTTGTCTGTTGGGGATATAACAACAACGGTCAACTCGGCATCGGCACGACCGATTACGCAACTTTGGTTCCAACTCGAGTCGCGGCGCTTGGCAACGCAGCGTCCTCGGTTGCGGCGGGGTTTGTCCATACCTGCGCGATCATTCAAGGCAGCAGTGGCATTGTTTGCTGGGGAGACAATTCGTCGGGACAAGTGGGTGATGGCGGCGGCAGTAACGCACTATTGCCGACGGACGTTTTGGGGCTTTCCTCAGGCGTGCAAAAGCTGGCGCACGGCGGCGCACATGCCTGCGCTGTAACGGCTACCGGTGGCGTCAAATGTTGGGGGCGCAACGATTATGGACAATTGGGTAACAACACAACTACCCCATCATATTTGGCCGTAGACGTGACCGGTTTGACCAGCAACGTAAGTGCAGTGGTTGCGGGTGAGTTTCACACCTGCGCGCTTACCTTAGGTGCCGTGAAATGTTGGGGCAATGGCGGTCAGGGCCAAGTGGGAAACGGCGCTTACAGCAACCAGTTGACACCGGTTAATGTCGGTGGCTTAGATAGCGGCGTGGCTGCCATTACCACTAAAGGCTCGCACACCTGCGCTCTATCCTCCGTTTCGGGTGGGGTGAAATGCTGGGGAACAAACCAGTTCGGCAACTTGGGCGACGGAACTACCAACGGCTCCGCTACGCCCGTCAACGTAGCTACCCTCACCAGCGGCGTCGCCTCCATCAGCGCTGGCGGCAATCACACCTGCGCCACTACCACTGCGGGAGCGGCCAAGTGTTGGGGATACAACGCTTCTGGCCAGCTCGGGGACAGCACGATCATCAACCGTCTGGTGCCCTCGGATGTTTCGAGCTCGGCCTCGGGTGCAGCGCAGGTGTCGGCTGGACGCAACCATACTTGCGCGATCAACGGGAGCGGCGCATTGCAGTGCTGGGGCTCGAACGGATCGTTGCAGCTCGGCGACAACACCTTTACCAATCGACTGGTGCCGACTCCCGTTGTGGGACTCGGCAGCGGCGTTACCACTGTTACCGCAGGTTCATCGCATTCCTGCGCCCTCGCCAGCGGAGGCGTCGCGAAATGCTGGGGTGACGGAGGGTTCGGTCAACTTGGCGGTGGCAACGCCTATGGCCGTTCGACGCCGACCGACGTGTTGGCACCTGCGGGCACCTTTGCCGCACTTTCGGCAGGTGGCAACGTGACCTGTGGGCTCACCGCCTCGGGTGGCGCAAAGTGTTGGGGCGACAATGTCTACGGTCAAATCGGCACCGGCATGAGCTCGGTGCGCCTTTCGCCCTCATCGAGCGTAATCGGGTTTGCGGCGAGCGTGGTCAGTTTGACGTCTTCTCGCAATCCGTCCGTCATCAACCAACTCGTGACGCTGACCGCAACCATCGTGGGGCAAACTCCCACGGGAACTGTGACTTTTAAAGATGGTGGTGTAAACGTTACCGGTTGTGTCACTGTGTCGGTTGCCGCGGCACAGGCTGTTTGCTCGACTAGCACGTTGGCGGTAGGCTCGCATGCGCTGACCGCTGATTACTCGGGGGACTCGAATAATCCTGCAAGTGCATCGGCCCCGTTCAACCAAGTGGTAAATCCCGCGCCAGCGGTGGTCACTATAACGACCTCTTCAAACCCCTCGGTGTCGTCGCAAGCGGTAACTGTCTCCGCAACCATTAGTGGCCAGTCCCCGACGGGCACGATGGCGTTCTATGACGGCGCGCAGGTAATCGCAGGATGCGGCGCACTCGCACTTTCTGGCGGCAACCCGGCAACAGCGGCATGCGGGCCGATCACGACTTTAGCGAACGGCCTGCACACCATTACAGCCACGTATTTTGGGGATAGCAACAACGGTGCTAACCAAGTGCTTTTGATGCAGACGGTTAAACAAAGCGCATTGGCGGTTCCAGCGATGTTGGCATCGGGCGGTAACCACAGTTGCTCGATAAGCGCCAACGGTGAGTTGCGTTGCTGGGGCTACAACGTGTTTGGTCAGCTGGGTGACGGCAGCACGGCCAACCGAGCGTCACCTGCGCCGGTTGCAGGGATGTCCACCGGCACGCAGTACGTGGCCGCTGGTTCGAATCATACCTGCGCCATTAATGCCGGAGGCGGCGTACGCTGCTGGGGGAATAACTATAACGGGCAGGTGGGTGACGGTTCCACAACATCTCGATACAGCCCGGTTGACGTAAGTGGCATCGCAACGGGTGCGGTTGCGGTTGCTGCTGGTAATTCTCACTCCTGTGCGCTGCTAGCGGGCGGTGCGGTGAAGTGTTGGGGCTTCAACGGATCAGGTCAGTTAGGCACGGGTGACACGACCGACCAGCTTTTGCCAACCGCTGTCAGCGGACTGGCTGGGCCGGTGGTGGCCATTTCGGCGGGTTCTAGCCAGACCTGTGCGCTGCTTGCTAACGGCGCGTTGCAATGCTGGGGCGCCGGCCGCTTGGGTGACGGCACCACCACCAATCGCAGTGTGCCGACCACAGTGTTGGGTCTGGCCGGGTCCGTCGTCAAAGTGTCAGTAGGTTCAAGCCACATTTGCGCAGTGTTGATGGGTGGCAGCTTGCAATGCTGGGGTCGCAACGGCAATGGTCAGTTGGGCGACGGCACAACGACAGAACGTCTGCTACCGAACACAGTGCCCGGTTTGTCTGCCGTGGCAACGATATCGGCATCGGGTTCAAGTACCTGTGCCGTGCTAGCTGATGGAAGTTTGAGATGCTGGGGTTACGGCGCATCCGGAAAATTAGGCAACGGTGTCGAGTCGAATGCCACGTTGACGCCGCAAGCGGTAGTAGGGCTAGCCGCTGGCGTGACAGACGTGGCGGTGGGAGGTAGCCATGTTTGCGCGATGACTCAAGGAGGCAGCGTTCGCTGCTGGGGTAGCAACAGCAACGGTCAATTGGGCTTGGGCACGTTCAGCCTGCAACTGGTACCGACCGATGTTTTGGCGATTAACAGCGGCACGGTGGCGGTCGTAGCGGGAGGAAACCATGCGTGCGCCCTTGATACGGCGGGGGTTGTAAAGTGCTGGGGCGATCGTTCTAGCGGTCAAGTTGGGGACGGGGTGACCGGCCCATCTCCGCAACGAACCCCAGTTGCAGTTTCAACAATGGCCGCGATGGTCGGCCAGTTGAGCGCAGGAAATACTTCGACGTGCGTTGCGACGTCAACTGGCTCGGCTAAATGTTGGGGGCAAAATTATTATGGTGAACTGGGTGACGGAACCACGACGAGTCGCGCGGTGCCAGGAAACGTACTTAGCTTAACAAGTGGTGTGAGCGCAGTTTCGGCGGGCTCTCAGTTTGCTTGCGCATTGACCGGGTCGGGTGGCGTCAAATGCTGGGGCCTTAATAATTTGGGCCAATTAGGGAATGGCACCACTACGTCTTACTCCGCAAACGCAACACCGGTCGATGTGAGTGGACTCGCGAGCGGGGCCGTGGCCATTTCGGCTGGCCGTTCATCGGCGTGCGCGGTGCTCACCACGGGCGGCGTGCAATGCTGGGGTGACAACTCTTTTGGGCAACTGGGAGATGGCACCTACACAAACCGATCAACCCCTGTCGCAGTGGTGGGACTTTCGTCACCCGTGACGCAGGTGGCAGTTGCTGGCTATCACACATGCGCCTTAATGAACTCGGGTGCGGTCAAGTGCTGGGGCGGAAACTTTTGGGGTCAATTCGGGCAAGGTAATACCAGTAGCAGCCCCACGGCTGTTGATACGCTGCCGCTTGGTGCTGGCGCAACGAAATTGAGCGTCGGATTTGGGCATACTTGTGCCGTATTAGGTGGCGGCGCTGTGAAATACTGGGGCTATAACGCACTTGGACAATTGGCCGATGGAACGATGATCAATCAGTCTTCGCCGGTGACACCCGCGGGACTGAGCGCAGGCGTTCAATCGATAAGTGCGGGCAACTTTTTCACCTGCGCGTTTATGAGCGCAGGCTCCATTAAATGCTGGGGAGACAATCAGGCGGGCCAAATGGGCAACGGCACGGTGGGTTATGAAACCACGGCAACCCGTTACACCGCAGCTGCCAGTCTGACGCGTCCGCTGAGTGTGGCCGACAGCGCTACGGTCACGGCAAGCGTCGACGGCGCAATGATCGCGCGGTATCTGGCGGGCGTTTCGGGCGGTGCGATCGCGCAAGGCATCGACACCACGGGCGCGCTGCGCACTGACGCCACGGAGCAAGCGCGGTATCTTGACGTCATCCGTCCGTTGCTCGACATTGATGGCAATACAAGTTTTAATCCGCTCACCGATGGGCTGCTCGTCGTTAGGTACATGCTCGGAATGCGGGGGGATGCGCTGGTAGCGGGCGCTGTGGGCAGCGGAGCCATGCGGACTACCGCGCAGATTGAGGCGTATCTTGCCACCTTACTGCCGTGATCAAAATTAGCCAATTACTGCGCGAAAGTGGTTGCGCTGCTTCATAGCTGGGCAGGCTCGCGGCGGTGAGCAACGACGCTAGGCTCAACTGCAGTAATCAAAAACAAGCTGTTCGGTGATGCTGGCGGCATTCGTGATGAGCTGTTGAGCATCATCACTGTGCTCGCCGGGACGGCACACGTCAGTTGTGACACCGGCGGCAGTCGCCACCCCATTTCGCGAGCGCGCAGGCGCTTTGTGGATGTAGTCCATGTCGACGAATTTAGCGCTAAACCGACGCCCTAGAGGAGGTTGGGAATGCCATCTTGAATCTGCCACAAAAGCATAGGCTTTGTGAAATACTCGTACGTACGAATTAATGTGTTGAATGATGGGTTGGCATATGCGTTTTTTTCTTTCGCGTCATATTCTTGAACTCATTCGTGTTGCCGCGATAGTGTTAAATCTCGCGTTGTCGGCTAATTCAAGCGCGCTCTCGGATACCAACGTGACAGGCGGCAACGGGCCCTCGTGCGCCCTGGCTACGGGCGATGGAGTGCAGTGCTGGGGTGCCGAGCAGTCAGGTCAAGTTCAACTTAATGCCACACATAGTGTTTCCACGCTGATCGACGTGTTGGCAACTGCTGGTCACGATCAAATCGGTAACGACACGAATTCGTTCCGGCTGTCGCCTTCCTCGAGCGTAATCGGGTCTTTGGCACGGATGGTCAGTTTGACATCAACTCTCAATCCGTCCGTTATCAACCAATCCACAACGCTGACCGCTGCGTACTCGGGGGATTCGATTGATCCTGCCAGCGCATCGGCCCCGCTTAACCAAGTAGTCAATGCCGCGCCAGCGGGGGCCACAGTAATGTCCTCTTCAAACCCGTCGATGCAGTCGCAAGCGGTGACGCTCTCGGCGACTATCAGTGGCCAGTCTCCGACGGGCACGATGGCGTTCTACGACGGCGCGCAGGTAATCGCAGGATGCAGCGCAGTCGCACTCTCTAGCGGCAATCCGGCAACGGCGGCATGCGGCTCCATCACCACACTCGCTAACGGCCGCCACATCATCACAGCCGCGTATTCGGGGGATAGCAATAACGGGGCTAATCAAGCACTGTTGACACAAACTGTCCTACAAAGCGCGTCGGCAGTCCCCGCGATGTTGGTCTCGGGCGGCGACCACGCGTGTTCGATTGACGCCAGCGGCGCGTTGCGTTGCTGGGGTTTCAACTCTTCTGGTCAGCTGGGTGACGGCAGTACGGTCAACCGAGCGTCACCCACGCCGGTTGTAGGGATGTCGACTGGCACGCAGTACGCTTCGGCGGGGGCGTTTCATACTTGCGCCATTACCGCTGCAGGCGGAGTGCGTTGCTGGGGCCAAAATTTCTTTGGGCAGGTGGGTGACGGCTCCGCAACCGCTCGATTTAGCTCCGTTGACGTAAGTGGCATTGCAACGGGCGCGGTTGCGGTTGCCGCTGCAAATGCTCACTCGTGTGCGTTGTTAGCGGGCGGTGTCGTGAAGTGTTGGGGCTACAACGGGTCGGGTCAGTTAGGTACGGGTGACACGACCAACCGGCTTTTGCCAAGCTTAGTCAATGGTCTGGCTGGGCCAGTGGTGGCCATTTCGGCGGGTGCTGATCAAACTTGTGCCCTGCTTGCCAATGGCGCGTTGCAATGCTGGGGCGCAGGACGCTTGGGTGACGGCACCACCGCCAATCGTAGCGTGCCGACCACAGTTTTAGGCCTCGCCGGGCCCGTTGTCAAAGTGTCCGTTGGTTCAAGCCACACCTGCGCGGTGTTGATGGGTGGCAGCGTGCAATGCTGGGGTCGGAACGGTACTGGTCAGTTGGGAGACGGCACAACAACAGAACGTCTGCTTCCGAACACGGTGCCGGGTTTGTCTGCGGTGGCAACCTTATCGGCATCGAGCGGAACGACCTGCGCCGTGCTGGCCGATGCAAGTTTGCAATGCTGGGGTTACGGCGCGTTCGGAAAATTGGGTAACGGTGTTGAGTCGTTTGCCACGTTGACGCCGCAAGCGGTCGTTGGTTTAGCCTCCGGCGTGACCGACGTAGCGGCGGGAGACGGCCATGTCTGTGCGATGACTCAGGGGGGCAGCATTCGCTGTTGGGGTGGCAACACTAACGGTCAATTGGGCCTGGGTACGTTTGGCGCGCAACTAGTACCGACCGATGTTTCGGCGATCAGCAGCGGCACGGCGGCGGTCGCAGCGGGGGCGGAGCATGCGTGCGCCGTTGATTCGGCGGGGCGTGTAGCGTGCTGGGGCTCTCGTTTTAGAGGTCAAGTCGGGGACGGGGTGATGGGCTTATCTCCGCAGCGCAATCCGGTTGCAATATCAATCATGGGTGTCACAGTCACCCAACTAAGCGCAGGAAGTGATTCGACGTGCGTTGTAACCTCAACTGGCTCGGCCAAATGTTGGGGGACAAACTATTTTGGTCAATTGGGTGATGGAACCACGTATTCCCGCGCGGCGCCAGGAGCGGATGTCATTTTGCCAAGCGCCGTCACCGCGGTGTCGGTAGGCGCTCAGTTTGCGTGCGCGTTGACCGGGTCGGGTGGCGTCAAATGTTGGGGCAATAATTTCTCGGGCCAGCTAGGCAATGGCACTACGTCTTTCGCTGTAACCGCAACACCGATCGATGTGATTGGACTCACCAGCACGGCCGTGGCCATTTCGGCTGGCCGTTCATTCGCGTGTGCGGTGCTCACCACGGGCGGCGTTCAATGCTGGGGTGCTAACAATAACGGGCAACTGGGCGATGGCACCATCACAAATCGATCGACGCCTGTCGCAGTCGTTGGACTTTCGTCAGCCGTGGCGCAGGTAGCAGTAGGTAGCAATCACACTTGTGCCTTAATGACTTCGGGCACGGTCAAGTGCTGGGGCTCAGACATCTTCGGCCAACTCGGGCAAGGTAATGTCAGCAGCAACAGTCCCACTCCTGTTGATACGCTGCATCTCGACGCTATCGCAACGCAATTGAGCCTCGGCTCCGCGCATACTTGTGCGGTATTGGTTGGCGGTGCCGTGAAATGCTGGGGCTACAACGCATTTGGACAATTGGCTGATGGCACGATGACCAATCAGTCTTCGCCAGTGACGTCCGTAGGTCTGAGCGCTGGCGTTCAATCGATAGGCGCCGGGGGCAATTTCACCTGCGCGGTGATGAGCGCAGGCTCCATAAGATGTTGGGGCGACAATCAGGCAGGCCAAATGGGCAACGGCACGGTGGGTTATGAAACCACGGCAACCCGTTACACCGCAGGTGTCAATTTGACGCGTCCGCTCAGCGTAGCCGACAGCGCTACGGTCACGGCAAGCGTCGACGGCGCAATGATCGCGCGGTATTTGGCCGGCGTTTCGGGCGGTGCGATCGCGCAAGGCATCGATACCACGGGCGCGCTGCGCACTGACGCCACGGAGCAAGCGCGGTATCTTGACATCATCCGTCCGTTGCTCGACATTGATGGCAATACAAGTTTTAATCCGCTCACCGATGGGCTGCTCGTGGTTAGGTACATGCTCGGTATGCGGGGGGATGCGCTGGTCGCGGGCGCTGTGGGCAGCGGAGCCATGCGGACTACCGCGCAGATTGAGGCGTATCTTGCCACCTTACTGCCGTGATCAAAATTAGCGAATTACTGCGTGAAACGCTTTGTTTTTCCATGCCCTCGGCATAAACTCATGGAGAAATTTACATAACCTGAAAAGTGCTCGCTCCGCGTCATGTGTGAGCAGGGACGCGGAAGTGAGTGATGACGCCACCGTCAACCGCAGTAAAAATTAGTGAACCATTTGGCGAAGTTTGTCCCAAGCGTTATGCGTTGATGGGCATCATCGCCGTGGTCGTACTGGCTGCTGGCGTGACG
>JACMNN010000186.1 GCA_014378555.1 Burkholderiales bacterium
CGTTCGCGTGAAGGTCGTTGAAGTGGATATTCTGCGCAAGCGAATCGCGCTTACGATGCGCCTTGACGCCCCGCCCGTGCCCGCGGAGGAGCGCAATGCGCGCGGCAACGACCGGCGCGGTGGCGCGCCATTTCGACAGCCGGCCGAGCGTCAGGTAGTGCGACCGGAAAGTGCGATGGCCGCTGCATTCGCGGGGCTTAAGCGCGGCTAGTGGCGGGGCTTGGTGGCATTCCCGCCCTAAGGGTTTGCGCGCCATTATTGGCGCAATTTCCGCATGCCCAGTTGTACTCGTGGTGGCGCGATAAGCTGATTGCGCGGCGCCGGCAACGCTTGCTTTGCGTGCGACGCGTTCAGGGCGTCATCTAACCCGACACGACAAGCGGGTCTTGCCATCCGGGCGCAAATGCGTATTTCCTGAGCAGACGCACGAATGAGCGGGTGCGCTGGACGTGGCGATCACTACAGCCCCCGTCTACACGTTTCGACATCTCTCAAGGCAGCGCGCGAGGTGGATGCGTACTCGTTGCACGAGCTTACGGCAGGGCGGGGTCCAGTCCTACCTTGTTTCGATGGACTAGTCTTTAGCATCGTGTGCGAGGCAATCGCGATAGTAACTACGCGCGGTCAATTGTGCCTCGGCAAACGATAAGAGAGAGCACGATGTCCACCAAATTTTTGAAGATCAATTTCGCCGCGTTGACGCTGACAGCGCTCAGCAGCTCGCTGAATAGCGCGTGGGCGCAATCGGTCACGGTAACCGAGTACTACAACAAGACACTGGATGCCTACTTCATCACGGGCCGCGCCAACGAGCAACAAACACTCGACGCGACTGCGGACTTTCAGCGCACGGGAATGACATTTCAAGCAGTCGCCGCGATTGCCGCTACGACAGCGACTACTCGCATTTGCCGTTTTTATATAAACGTCGCATCACCGTTCACCAGCAGCCATTTTTACGGGCGAGAAGGCGTGGACTGCGAAAGTCTGCGCAGCCAAAATTTGGTCGGGTTTTCGTACGAGGGCTACGACTTCGCGTTGGCTCAACCCACTAGCGGCGTCTGTCCGACAAACACTACAACCATCTATCGTAGTTTCCGCGCCGGGGCCAACGGTAAGACGTCTAATCACCGCTATACCGCCAGCGCGGAAACTTATGCAACGGCTGCGCTTTCGGGATACGCCGGCGAGCAGGCGGCATTTTGTGCCACGACTGCAACTGACATTACGCCGCTAGTGATTGCCGATTGCGGGACGTTCTACTACCCAGGGGTGCGCGTGAGCTATCAGTCGTTAACGCACACCGGAACCCCCAACAGTTGGGTGCGTTTTAACGGAACGACAAAAACATTGTTTAATGGAAAACAAGCGACGCCGGTGGTGCAACGATATGCGTCCGGCGCCAATGATCTGATCTTGATAGACGAAACAGCCGATACATGGTCGGATTTGGGCGCAAGCATCGACACTGGCGTTGGTATGCAAGACAGTTACTTCAACCCGCCAACATTGTTTCCGCGGCGGATGGCAGTCGCTCAACAGATCAACATCAACCGTACGACGACGTTTAACCCCGCTCAAGATTTTGGGACGGCAACCGAAGTGGGTCGGGTCACGTTCGTATCGCGCGAAAGTGTGGACACGCCAGCAGGAACCTATAACGCCTGCAAGTTCAGCACCGAGTTGACCTCAACCTATCCAAGCGTTGGCCGCACAGTCGTGTTGCGTGCCACAACTTGGGTTGCGCCAAATATCGGAGTGGTGAAATCATCCACGCAGGAAAGTACACAAACCGGCTCAGCCGCTGCTATTGATACGGCCACTGACGTCACAGCCGTGGCGGTGCAGCCGTTATAGTTCAAACCTGAAACCTCCGTCTTTATCGAATCTTCCCGCCGGCATCAAGTTGCATAAGTGCCGTCGGGGAGTCGCAGTTATGGCGCGGCACGCACTAGTTACGGAGCACGCAAACTGTCGACTTAGATTTGCGCATTAAGGCGTAGAACGTCAGCGCTGGCGGCGTCGCAAATAAGCCTGCAATTCGCCGACTATGCCTTTGCGGAAGGCCAGCACGCAGAGCACAAAGATCACACCAATAATCACGGTGACCCATGAGCCGACTTTGTCGGCCAGCATATTCTGTAACGCGATGACAATGCCCGCGCCAAACGCTGGGCCGAAGAAGGTGCCGACGCCGCCGAGCAGTGTCATCAAAATCACTTCGCCAGACATGGACCAGTGAACATCGGACAACGTGGCGAAGCCCATGACCAATGTCTTGAGTGAGCCGGCCAAACCCGCGAGCGCAGCCGACAACACGAATGCCAGCAATTTATAGCGATCCACCTGATAGCCCAGTGAAATCGCGCGCGGCTCGTTCTCTCGAATCATTTTCAGCACTTGGCCGAACGGCGAGCTGACAATGCGCGTAATGGCGAGAAAACTGGCGACAAAGATGGCCACCACGAGGTAGTACATCGCGGTGTCTGATTCAAGCGAAATCAGGCCAAACAACGCGCCACGAGGCACGCCCTGCAACCCATCTTCGCCACCCGTAAACGGCACTTGCAAGCACACGAAATAAACCATCTGCGCGATGGCGAGCGTGATCATCGCAAAGTAGATTCCCTGGCGACGGATGGCTACCGCACCCACCACCAGACCAATAAGTCCCGACGCGAGCGCTCCGGCCAGCAAGCCCAACTCTGGCGTGAAATGTTGCGATTTAATAAGCCAGCCGGTAACGTACGCCGCCGAACCAAAAAATGCGGCGTGCCCAAACGACAGCAAGCCGGTGAAACCGAGCAACAGGTTGAACGCGCAGGCGAAAAGCGCGAAGCACAATAGCTTCATTACAAACACCGGATACAAACCCAGCATGGGCGCGATCAGCGCTAGGATGAGTAATCCGAGGTAGGTGACACGGATCAGTTTGGCCGCTTTAGTCATTGCTCAGGCCTCTTTGCCGAAGAGTCCTGCAGGACGAATCATTAGTACGATCACCATGATCACAAACACCACGATGCTGGAGGCTTCAGGGTAGAACACGCGTGTGAGCCCTTCAATAATGCCCAGACCGAGGCCGGTCAAAATCGAGCCCATGATTGAGCCCATGCCGCCAATCACCACCACCGCAAACACCACGATGATTAGGTTCGATCCCATTAACGGATTGACCTGAATAATGGGCGCGGCCAACACGCCAGCCAGCGCAGCCAAACCGGCGCCTGCGCCATAAGTGAGCATCACCATCAACGGCACGTTGACGCCGAACGCCTGCACCAACTTCGCGTTCTCGGTGCCTGCGCGCAAATACGCACCGAGCCGCGTCCGCTCAATCAGATACCAGGTGCCGATGCACACCACGAGCGACACCACGACCACCCACGCTCGGTAGTTAGGCAACACCATGAATCCGAGGTTGGTTGCGCCCGACAGCAATTCTGGCACTGGATACGACTGGCCAGACACGCCGAACAGTTCGCGAAAAATGCCTTCAAAAATCAACGAAAGGCCAAAGGTCAACAACAAGCCGTACAACGGATCGAGCCCGTACAACCGCTTCAGAAAAACGCGTTCGATCACCACGCCCAAAACGCCAACCACGAGCGGCGCGAGAATGAGCGCGAACCAGTAGTTCACGCCAAACTTATCCAGCATGATCCATGCAGCGAAAGCGCCCAACATGTAGAGCGCGCCATGCGCAAAATTTACGATGTCCAGCAAGCCGAAGATCACGGCGAGCCCCAAGCTCAACATGGCGTAAAACGCACCGTTCACCAATCCCAGTAACAATTGGCCAAGGAACGCTTGATGAGGAATGCCGAAAATTTCCATGAATACCTGAAGTTAAAACGTCGTTGCCGCCGATCGAAGTCGGCGGCTTTCTAGGCTGTAGCTGTTACTTTTTCAGCAACGAGCACTTTGAATCAGCGACCGTCGTGAACGCCTGATCGCCTGGCACTTTGGAAACCAGTTTGTAATAGTCCCAAGGCCCGGTCGACTCTTTGGCGCTTTTCACTTCAAACAAATACATGTCGTGAATCATGCGGCCATCGGCGCGGATTTTGCCCTTGGTGTAGAAGTCGTTTGACGGTGTCGCCTTGAGCGTTTCCATGACTTTGTCGCCGTCGGTCGTGCCAGCCGCTTGAACCGCTTTTAGGTAGGTGGTGGCGGCGGAATAGTCAGCAGCTTGTAGGCTTGAAGGCTGGCGCTTGTACTTGTCAAAAAAGCGCTTGGCAAACGCGCGCGATGCGTCGTCTTGATTCCAGTACCAGCTATCGGCGAGTTGCAGACCTTCGGTATTGGCAAGGCCCAAGCTGTGCACGTCGTTGATAAACACCAGTAAGCCGGCGATCTTCATGGTCTTATTAATGCCGAACTCTTTAGCTGCTTTCATCGCGTTGGTGAAGTCGCCGCCCGCATTGGCGAGTCCGAGAATCTGCGCTTTAGACGACTGCGCTTGCAACAGGAACGACGAGAAATCCGACGCGTTCAACGGATGACGCACCGCACCCGCCACTGTGCCGCCGTTGGCCTTCACCACGGCGGATGCATCGCCTTCTAGGGAGTAGCCAAAAGCGTAGTCGGCGGTAAGGAAGAACCAATTTTTGTTGCCGGCCTTGACCAGCGCTGAACCCGCCACCTTGGCAAGCGCGACGGTGTCGTACGCATAGTGAACCGTGTAGGCGGTGCAGTCCTCATTGGTCAAGCGCGCCGAACCTGCGCCGATGGAGATGAACGGACGTTTTTTCTCGGCGGCGACTTTTGCCATCGCGAGGGCAGTGCCTGAGCTGGTGCCACCCACGAGCATTGCGAGGTTGTCTTTATCCATCCATTCGCGCGCTTTTGAGCTGGCGACGTCAGCCTTGTTCTGATGGTCCGCCGTTAGCACCTCAATCGGACGGCCCAATACTTTGCCGCCGAAATCGGCAACGGCCCACTTGATCATTTCCCCGCCGGCTGGGCCGTCGATGTCGGCATACAAACTCGACATATCGGTGATGAAGCCAATTTTGACCGCGCCAGTGTTCGCGACTTGCGCGGATGCGGCGGCGGCGAGTGTGATGGCCATGGCGGCCACGAGTGCGTTAAGTTTCATGTTGTCTCCTTAGTGCTTATGTTGCTTGTGTGTCAAAAAAAGCGGTCCTGAAATGCTGCGCGCGCTCAGCGAAAAATAGTTCGCTAAACGCCTAAATACTCTTGAAGCATTCCCATATTTTGAGTCAGCTCATTCTGAGCAAACTGTTTTACGATCATGCCGTGTTCCATCACGTAGAAGCGATCCGCCAGCGGCGCAGCGAATCGAAAATTTTGCTCGACCAGCACGATGGTGTAGCCCTTAGCTTTGAGCGAGAGAATCATCTCGCCCAACTTTTGCACGATGACCGGCGCGAGTCCTTCTGAAATTTCATCCAGCAACAGCAGCCGTGCGCCGGTACGCAAAATGCGCGCAACAGCGAGCATCTGTTGCTCGCCCCCTGAAAGGCGCGTACCGGGACTCGACGCGCGCTCTTTAAGGTTCGGAAACATCGCGTAAATCTCGTCGACGCTCATGCCACCGGGCGCGAGCGTGGGCGGCAGCATCAGGTTTTCTTCAGCAGTGAGGCTGGCAAAAATGCCGCGCTCTTCGGGGCAATAACCAACGCCCAAGTGCGCCACTTTATGCGGGGCCAGTTTGATCGTTTCCGTGCCGTTGATGCGGATCGAGCCTTTGCGCTTGCCGGTCAAGCCTACGATGGCGCGCATAGTGGTCGTGCGGCCCGCGCCGTTGCGCCCAAGCAGCGTCACAACTTCTCCTTCATGCACCGTCAAATTCACGCCGTGCAAAATGTGTGACTCGCCATACCAGGCGTGCAGATCTTCGATGCGAAGTAATTCGGTTGTCATTTAGTGTGCGCCCTGCAACGCGGTATCAACGGTGCCCATGTAGGCTTCGATGACCAGCGGATTTTTGGAGACTTCGGCGTAGGGCCCATCAGCGATGATCGCGCCGCGCTGCAGCACGGTGATGCGGTCGGCAATCGAGGAAACAACGTTCATGTTGTGCTCCACCATCAGGATGGTGCGTCCCACCGAGACCTTTTTAATGAGCTGCGTCACTCGATCCACGTCCTCATGCCCCATGCCCTGGGTTGGCTCGTCGAGCAACATCAGTTCGGGCTCTAGCGCCAGTGTTGTGGCCAACTCTAGCGCGCGTTTGCGGCCGTATGGCAGGTTGACCGTTAACTCGTCGGCGAAGTCCTGCAAATCCACTTCAGCGAGCAGTTGCCGCGCGCGATCGTGCAGATGAAACAGCGTGCTCTCTGGCTTCCAGAAATGAAACGACGTGCCGAGGTTACGTTGTAACGCAGCGCGCACGTTCTCCAGTACTGTCATGTGCGGAAACACTGCGGAGATTTGGAACGAACGCACGATGCCGCGGCGCGCGGTTTGCGCGGGTGCTTCAGTGGTGATGTCGTTGCCGTTGAACACAATGCTGCCGCGGGTCGGCAGCAAAAATTTAGTCAGCAGGTTGAAAAACGTTGTTTTACCCGCGCCGTTTGGCCCGATCAGCGCATGAATGTGGCCACGTTGAACTTTAAGATCGACGCTGTTCACAGCAACGAATCCCTTAAATTCTTTGCTCAGGCCGCGCGTTTCAAGAATGTATTCAGCGGACAAAACAGTGCTCTCCAGCGGTTCTGATTGCGCTGACAGGCGCGTGTCAATCAGATTAGAAAATCGGTTTAGCGCGTTGCGATGTCAAGCTATCGCTGAACGCAAAACTGTACTTAGCCCACTAGTTTTACAGGAATTTATCAGGCTTGCGATGCCTATTATTCGCAACTTAACGTAAACCCCGCATGTATGACGACCTATTCCGCCAACGCTTGACGCTGCGCAAACCAGAACGCCACAACCGCCACCAAAGCAAGCGCGCACAGCACTGCAACGCCCACCGTGTAGTCGCCCGTGGCGACCCATAGCGCGGCCAGCATCGATGGCGCTACGGCGCGCGCAATGGCCGTTGGAATGCCGAGCACCCCATTCAATGACGCCGCCCGTTCGCGCGACACGTAGGTGGCCATCGCGGTGGCCTTGACGATGGTGATCATGCCGTTGGCCATACCGTAAAGTAGTGCGTAGAAAATCGCCACCCAGGTCGATTGCAGACCGAGTGCGAGCACAAACAATGCGGCGGGTAACAGCGTAGGAATCCAACGGTTCGCCTTATGAACGTCCATGCTTTTCTCGGTGAAAAACAGCAGCAATCGACCGGCCACTTGCAATACGCCGATCGATGCGGGGATGCCGATGACCCACGCCTCTGGCAGGCTACGTTCGCGCAAAATCGACACCAGATGTCCGCCCATTGCGGTGGTGATACCGGAGAACAGGACGAAGAACGCAGCCAGTCCCCAAAACGGAAAACGCCGCGTGAATTCGACCAATTTTTGCGTACCGACGGCTTGGTGATGCGACTGCGCCGGCCGCTCGCCGCGTAACCAATACGCATGAATCGGCAAGCAGATAAGCAGGTGCAGCGCGCCCAACACGATCACGGCGTTGCGCCAACCAAACGCGCTAATCAACCACGCGCCGAGCGGAATAAACACGGTGCTGGCGAGGCCACCGAGAAAAGTTAAGGTGATGATCGCGCGGCGAAAATCCTGCGGGTAACGGCGGATCAACACGGAGAAAGCGGGCTGATATAGCGTGCCCGACATCGCAATGCCCACGGCGATCCACACCGCATAAAGTTGCCACTGCGTTTGCACCAGCGAGATGACGATAAAACTTGTGCCCGCCAGC
>JACMNN010000028.1 GCA_014378555.1 Burkholderiales bacterium
ACGGTGATGCGACCCAGCGCGCCGCTTCTGTAATCAAGTAGCAACGTGACTGCTGCCTTCTCGAAATCGGCACTGCCGCCCTTGATGCGAAAACCGCGTCGTTTGGCGATGGCCTCGATCACATCCGGGCCATCGACACCCGCCGTATCGAATCCGTAACGCGCCGTCAGCGCTTCGGGGTAACGTGCCAACAAAATCTCGGCAAGGTAGGTTGCAACCTCCTCGTCGATATACGATTTGACGCCCACCAGATGATTGGCCGCGAGCAGTAGCCCGTCGCTAGCAAGCGCGATTTTTGGCCACATCAGGCCCGGCGTATCGAACAGCCAGGTGCCGTCCGGCAAGTCGTAGCGTTTGATAAGTTTGGTGATTGCCGGCTCGTCGCCGACGTTGGCAATGCGCCGTTGCAGCAGCGCGTTAACCAGCGTTGATTTGCCGACGTTGGGCACGCCCATCATCATCACCCGCAACCGCTTCAGCGGACCATCGCGGTGCGGCGCAAGCTTCTGCGCTTCGGGCAAAACCTTGTTTGATTCGCCGGCTTTTTTGCACGACAAACCGATGGCGTGAACGCCTTCCTGTGCGTTGAAATACGCGAGCCATTGCTCGGTTATTTTCGGATCAGCCAGATCCACTTTATTGAGAATTTTTAGCGCCGGACGCTGCCGCGCCTCGCGCATCGCGTTAATCTTTGGATTGACGCTTGCCGCAGGACAGCGCGCATCCAGCACTTCGACCACCACATCAATATCGGCTAGCGCTTCGGCTGCCTTTTTTTGCGCGGCCACCATGTGGCCGGGAAACCAGTTCACTGCCATATTGGCTATTTCACTTTCCGCCCGCCGTATTTGGGCATCAGCTTTTGTTGGAAACGCCCGTTGATATTGGGCTTGTATCTATAAAACGCTTTAAATCGACTTGCGACGATTCGTAGCGTCATCCCAACGTTTAATGGGGTTTGCGCTTAAAAGCTGACGGGCATGACGCGCGATGCGCTCGACCTAGGAGACCGCAGATTTATGCACTGTTTCGTCGTTCCGCCCCGGCCTTCGCAGGGGAGAAGAATAAATCCGTATTTCCTTAGATCAGCTCTGCCTGATCGCCCACTGCTGGATCTGCTTCAGGCAAATCCGGCTCATCGATGCGCTCGATGCCAGAGAGTTTTTCGCCCTCGCCCAAATTAATCAACGTAACGCCCTGCGTGGAACGGCCCGACTCGCGGATCGATTTAACCGTGGTGCGAATCAACACGCCGCCGGTGGTGATCAACATGATCTCGTCTTCCTTCTTCACCAACGTGGCGGCGACAACCTTGCCGTTACGGGTGCTTTGTTGGATGGCGATCATGCCTTTGGTGCCGCGACCGTGGCGCGTGTATTCAATGATTGGTGTGCGTTTGCCGTAGCCGTTTTCGGTGGCGCACAACACTTGCTGCTCTTCGCCCTCAGCGACCAGCATCGCAATAATGCGCTGCTCTTTTTCGAGCATCATGCCGCGCACGCCGCGGGCGTTGCGGCCCATGCTGCGCACGTCGTTCTCATCAAAACGCACCGCCTTGCCGCTGTCAGCAAACAGCATCACGTCGTGCTTGCCATCGGTGAGTGCCGCGCCAACCAAGTAGTCGCCGTCATCAAGATCAACGGCGATGATGCCGGTCTTTTTCGGACGTGAGAAATCTTCAAGGGACGTTTTTTTCACGGTGCCACGGCTGGTAGCCATGAAAATGAATTTGTCCGGATCGTAATTTTTGGTCGACACAATCGCGGTAATTTTTTCGCGATCTTGCAGCGGGAACAAATTTACGATCGGCTTGCCGCGCGCATTGCGGCTGCCTTCGGGCACTTCATACACTTTCAGCCAGTACACCCGACCGCGGCTGGAGAAGCACATGATGGTGTCGTGGGTGTTGGCGATAAACAGCTTTTCTACGAAATCTTCTTCCTTCGTAGCAGTGGCCTGCTTGCCTCGCCCGCCGCGTTTTTGCGCTCGGTATTCTTCCACCGGCTGCGCTTTGAAATAGCCACCGTGGGTGAGCGTGACGACCATGTCCTGCGGCTTGATGAGATCCTCAATTGAGGTCTCTTCTGCGTTCATTACGATTTCGGATTTGCGCTTGTCGCCGAATCGGGTTTTGATGTCGGCGAGCTCAACGCCGATGATCTCGGTGACACGTTCCGGACGCGCCAGAATGTCGAGCAGATCTTGCACCGCCGCGATCACCTCTTTGTATTCGCTAATGACCTTGTCAGATTCCATGGCGGTGAGACGCTGCAAGCGCATCTCAAGAATGGCCTTGGCCTGGACTTCGGTCAGGCGATAGGCTTGTTCGCTTTCCTGCCAGCAAAAATCGAGGCCGACGCCATCGGGCCGCAGGAAATCAACGTTGGCGCGCGCCACCATTTCTTTCACCAAATCGGACTTCCACAGCTTGGTGGTGAGCGCGGTTTGCGCCTCGTCCGGCGTAGCGGACGCTTTGATCAATTCAATGATCGGATCGACGTTGGCGAGGGCTACCGCCAAGCCTTCGAGAATGTGCGCGCGAGCACGCGCTTGACGCAGTTCAAACTGGGTACGGCGGGTAACAATTTCGCGGCGATGCAGCAGAAACTGTTCGAGAAAATCCTTCAGATTAAGCAGCCGCGGACGCTTGTCCACCAGCGCAATCATGTTCATGCCGAAGCTGTCTTGCAGCTGGGTGTTTTTGTACAGATTGTTGAGCACGATATCGGGGATTTCACCGCGCTTCAGCTCTATGACCACGCGCATGCCCGACTTGTCGGATTCATCGCGCAAATCAGAGATGCCCTCAAGCCGCTTGTCGCGAACCAGCTCGCCAATTTTTTGCAGCAGCGTGGACTTGTTAACTTGATATGGAATCTCGTCAACAATGATCGCCTGACGATCAGTTTTTCCGATCGGCTCGAAGTGCGTTCGTGCGCGCATCACCACCCGTCCGCGTCCCGTGCGATAACCGTTGTACACGCCTTCCAAGCCGTAAATGTAGCCACCGGTAGGAAAGTCTGGCGCACGAACGATTTCGATCAACTCGTCAATGGTGGTCTCACCGTTGTGCAGCAACAACAACGTCGCGTCGAGAATGTCCGACAAATTGTGCGGCGGAATGTTGGTGGCCATGCCCACTGCGATGCCGGACGAACCATTGACCAGAAGATTTGGAAATTTCGCCGGTAAAACCGTCGGTTCCTGCTCTTTACCGTCATAGTTCGGCTGGAAATCGACGGTTTCTTTTTCGAGATCGCCGAGCATTTCTGCGGTGATCTTCTGCAAACGACACTCGGTGTAGCGCATCGCTGCGGCGTTGTCACCGTCAACCGAGCCGAAATTGCCCTGCCCGTCCACCAGTTGATAGCGCATCGAGAAGTCCTGCGCCATACGTACCAGCGTGTCATAGATAGATGCGTCACCATGCGGATGGAATTTACCCATCACCTCGCCCACCACGCGAGCGCACTTTACATAAGGCCGGTTGTGTACGTTGTTGGTTTCGTGCATGCCGTAGAGCACGCGGCGATGCACCGGCTTGAGGCCGTCTCGCACGTCGGGCAGCGCGCGTCCCACGATCACGCTCATGGCGTAGTCAAGGTAGCTGGAACGCATTTCCTGTTCCAGGCTGATCGGGAGAGTTTCTTTAGCGAATTGATCCATATCGGGGGCGTAACCTGTCTGTTCCGGCTGAAAAAGGCCAACTCGCTATTTTAATCGGCTAATGAATCCGCGCAAAACTGGTGTTTAGGTTGCGTAAGTGCCACACGTTTGCCGACGAATGGTGAACAAGTGCCCTACATGACAGTTGCGCGTTGCAACACGTAAAAGGGCAGTGGTATATTTCGTTAAGAGGGGGTTTTGTGGTCGCGTGCTGTATGGTTGTGCAGTGCTCGATATTCAACGCAAAGCCACCGTGACATCGACTTAAGCCTTCAAGGGGTAAAAAATTAATGAAACTTCGTTTAATCGCTAGCGCTGTCTCGGTTGCAGTAGTGGCGCTTTCCGCGAGCGTAGTGTTCGCTCAGGCCAATCCGGCCAACAGCGCCTACCTGCTTTCCGCCACTGGCTCAGCTGATAATAACGTCGTACGTAGCGGTCGCTACGGCACGAATAACGCATCGTGCAATCTGTGCTGGCG
>JACMNN010000029.1 GCA_014378555.1 Burkholderiales bacterium
ACCAAAAAGCATTTAGCCGGCCTTGACGTAAGCGCAGAATTTATTGAAAAACTTGCCGCGCGGCGCACCCTGACGCCCGCTCAAATCCACGCAGCCGCGCGCTTTGCGCAGCTTACCTTCGGCAAAGTCGAAGGGCAGGTGGACGACGGCGTTGAGGCGCTGATGCTCAAGCAGTTGGAGCGTAGTGATGAGGCGCTTGGCTACAAAGAAGAAAACGACAAATCACAATATCGTCCGTTAATGACGACGTACGATCTGTCGCTGCTTAACATCGAAACGCGACATCCTGTTGAAAAAATTATTGCCGCACTGAAAAATAAAGGTACCGGTTCGCTCTGCTTTTACGGCATGCCGGGCACGGGAAAGACAGCACTGGGCGAACATGTGGCGAAATGCATGGAGCGACCGCTGATCATCAAAAAAGCCAGCGATTTGATGAGCAAATATGTCGGTGAAACCGAACAGCAGATGGCTGCGATGTTTAAGGAAGCGGAGCAGGAAAAGGCGGTGCTGCTGCTCGACGAAGCCGACAGCTTTTTGCAAAACCGCGCGCTCGCGCAACGCAGCTACGAAATTACCGAAGTTAACGAAATGCTGCAAGGCATGGAGCGCTTCAAAGGCGTTTTTATCTGCACCACCAATTTGTTTGACCGCATCGATGAGGCGGCGCTACGGCGCTTCACCTTCAAAATTCAGTTCAAACCACTGACCCGCGAACAGCGCGAAAAAATGTTTACGACCGAGGCGCTAGCAGGTAATTCCGCCAATCTAACCGGCAAAATCTGTGACCAACTCAACAAGTTGCAACTGCTCACGCCCGGCGACTTCGCCGCAGTAAAGCGGCAGATCACGCTGCTCGATGAAACGTTTACGCCGGAAGAGTTTTTAGAGCAGTTGGAGCAGGAACACAAGGTAAAGCCGGACATTAAGTGGGCTAGGACGATCGGGTTTTAGCGACGCGGTTTTTGGACCGTAGACGCTGCCCTTCCGTGATCACCATTTACACGCATACGCACGCCCGCGTCGCACCTAGTAGTTTGAAGAATTGACTGCAAGCAGCGTTTGCGTCGGTAAGCCGGCACGCAGCTCGCACGCGCTAAAGCCGGAACTCAACCCGCACGCGCCAAAGACGACACACGGCCCGTTCGCCCTGAGCGCAGCGAAGGGTCTGATGCGCTATCCATCAAACCCTTCGCCGCTGGCTCAGGGCGAACGGAAATCGACGAGCAAAGTGCGCTTCGACGGCTCGCCTTCGCCATCCCCAATCATCCCGTTCATGCCAAAGCCGGCGCGCGATCCGTTCGCTGCAAAACCGGCACAGAGCCCGCACGCTCCAAAGCCGGCACACAGCCCGTTCGCCCTGAGCGCAGCGAAGGGTCTGACGCGCTATCCATCAAACCCTTCGCCGCTGGCTCAGGGCGAACGGAAATCGACGAACAAAGTGCGCTTCGACGGCTCGCCTTAGCCATCCCCAATCATCCCGTTCGTGCCAAACACGGCGCGCGATCCGTTCGCTCCAAAGCCGGCGCGCAGCCCGCACGCAACCAAGCCGGAACTCACCCCGTTCGCCCTGAGCGCAGCGAAGGGTCTGACGCGCCATCCATCAGACCCTTCGCCGCTGGCTCAGGGCGAACGGGAAAAGTCGAGCAAAACCTGCTGGCCTTACCCATCTCCGACAATCTCATTTGCGCCAAACCCAGCGCGCAGCCTGTTCGCGCGAAACGGGCAACTCACATTACACGAAGTCCAAATTCGCTGATTTGCCCCCCGGCGCGCTACATACTTCGGTCAATCGAGCATGCACGATTGAAGTTGAATAATAAGCGGTGCTTAGATCGCAACAATTGGGCGCTCGAACAGCACTCTCCCGATGCTGTCATGGTACGAAATCGTCAGCGAATTTTGTTTTCCGTCGTAACTCAGCAACCCAAAATTAAGGTCATCGCCGAACACAAAATGCGGACCTTTGCTGTGCCGCTCTCTAATCTCTGGTGTTTTGTCGAACGCGCGAAACGTCGCCAGCGGCCCAGCCGTAAATTCGTGAATGCCGGTGCGTTTGTTGCTCCACTCGCGAGCGAAGTGATAGTCGGCTGAAATCATCACCACGTTGCTGATTCGTTCGCGTTTGATGAAGTCCACGATCTCGTCGCGCTCAGTTTTGTAGTTGCCCCATGCGTCCTGACTGCCACCATGAAACGGCACTGACGTTGCGACGATTTTGAAGGTGGCTTTTGACTGTTGCAGACGATCCAAAAACCACAACTTTTGCTGCGTGCCGAGCATCGTTTTTTCAGGTCCGTCCGGCATCGCTTGAACGCTGCGAAAACGACGCGTGTCGACGATGATCAGTTCCACTTCTGGCGCCAACGATACGGCGCGATACAGGCCCACCTTATCCACCGACGCGCAGGGCCAATACTCACGAAACACCTGTTCGGCGACGGGCAATTGCGCCAATCCGCCGTGTGCATCGTTCTCGATCTCGTGGTCATCCCAAATTGCGTAGGTCGCGCATTGCGCCATGAACGCCTGTAGCGGACGATCGGCGCGAATGTTGGCGTGTTTGCGCCGATAGTGCGCAATGGTTGGCGCGAAGTCGCGCTTGGGATGGTCGGCATAACAGGTGTCGCCGAGATGCACGAAATAATCGGGTTTGGCCGCCATCATGGTGTCGAAAATACGAAACGGCTTGTACTTTTCTTCCATGTCCCCGGAGAACGCGAGCACGAAATGTTGTCCGGCCAAGCGCGGCGTATTGAAATGGCCCGCTTCGGACAGCACTTTATCGCCAACATAGGCGCGGAAATACACCGCGCGGCCCGCAGGCAGGCCGTGTAAGGTGACGTGTCCGGTGAAGTCGCGCGGCTTGTCTAGCAACAATTCTGCGCTCTGATGGGTCAACGCATCGGCGCTCAATCCCCAGCGCACATGCACACGTAATTCGTCATTGGCCGAAAGCCAGACCAACGCGCGATCCGCGTGCACATCAAACACAGCCGGTGCAAACGCCAGCGGCGCAGCTTCAACCCACGGCACCGATGCGGCGAGCGGTAGCGCCCCCAAACTAGCAACCGCCTGCATCGCGCGCCGTCTGCCAGGCGCGATCGGGTAGCCAGAATCAGGATCAAAAAGCATAGAGATGATGGCGCTTCTGTAAGTTTGAATGTTCGCGACGAAGTGCTGAAGCTACCAACCTTGGTCGGGTGCGCCGCAACCAGAGAGTGAAAAACGACACATGAGGATGCCCAGCGCCCAGTAACGACGCATTTCGCCCGACAATCAGGTTTATCGAAGTGCCCGTGACAAAATGTCGATTAACTGTGAACGCCACCCCACCATGATTATTCACCAGCCACTCAAGTACGGCAACGCAACGGCACATGCGCCGAACGTCTCGCGCTTATTCACGCCATGACGTTTCGCCCGCCTTTCGTCGCGGCGCTTGCGGCGATTGCACTCAGCACGCTCATCGCATTCGTCGTTCAGTTGGGATTACTTGGCGCGCTGCGCTTAGGCGGTGTCAACACACCGCTTTCGCTAGAGGCCGCCTCAAACTCGCGCGTGGCGACAGTGGGAGACGTCACCGGATTACGTTTCGACCCTTCACGCGCACCCGCCATTGCGCAGGCCAAGTCGCTGACACTGAGCGCCAACAACGCGCTTGCCGTAATCATCCACAGCGAAGACGTTACTAGCAACCTGCGGTTGACCTTCGGCTGGCTAAGCACACAGGATATTCGGCGCCCAGCGACGGCCAGCGCAACGCTCGCCGCGATCGGCGATGCACAGCAAAGCGTATTGCTACTCACCGGCCATCCGAACTGGCGCGACACCGTCACGCAGGTGGCGCTGGTATTGGAAAATGCCAGCAACGCGAGCGTGCCACCGAGCGCATTTGTGGGCCGCACCGAACTGCTGCCCGCAAATCCCGTCGGTGGCGCACGCCTTCTTGCAACGGCGTGGTTCCAACGCGACGGCAATGTCATCACCCCCAGCGAATCCCCTAGCCGGCTATTGCCGCTGGCGTTGTGGATCGCGCTGATTTGTGTCAGTAGTGTGCTCATGATTGCGCTGCTGTTGCGCAAAAAAACCGAGCAACGCGCAGACGCGTTGCGTGTGTGCGCGGGAGCGCTTGCGTTAGGCGCGTTGCTGTTGACGGTGCTCGCCAATCGTTGGCCGGGCTGGACCGTGCCGCTCGGGGGTGGCGTTGCCGCCGCAGTTGCGTTGTTATTGCTGGACCGCACGCTAAGTTTTGGCTTGTCACTGAGCTCAGCACAACGTGCGGCATTGGCCATGCTCGCAGCGGGCGTGGCGGTATTGCTCGCGCCGTTGATCGCCGCTGTTGCGGTGATTCCGGGCCTGCTGCTGTGGTTGGCGCAGTGGCGTCAGACCGCAGACCAAACCACACGGTCGCAACCGGACCGGTGGCTGCGTATTGGCGGGCTTGCTGTGTTGATCCCGGCGTTGCTGATCGCGGCTGTGGCGCAAGGCTTAATCCCCACGCCGAGCTTGCTCAACCCGCTGGCGGATCCGACAAAAACGTTGGCCTCAGTGGCCACCAGCGCAGGCGCATTGCCAGGGCTCGCGCTCGGCATGTTGGCGATGCATCAACTGTGGCCTGCGCCCGCGCAAAGCCAGCAATGGTCAATCGCAGCCGTGGCTGCCTGCGTATGGGCTTTGGCTGGCGCTCTTCTGGTGCTTGCGATCCCGAAGGTTGCCGTCTTGGCGACTGGCGGCAGCACCTTTATCGCCCTGTTCTTTCCCGCGTTCGCTTGCTTGGCGCTGGCGATCATTCCGAAGCTGCAAAGCGTTGCTCGCTCGGTGCACGAAACCATCGTGGTCGAGGTCAAATCGGAGGCAGACCTTTCAGCGCAGGCGCTGACGCTGCTTGACAGCCATGCCGAACGCGTAGCGGCCACGCTGTCGCGACGCGAATTCGGTGCGGCACGCGCGGCACTGGCGCAGATGGAGCGCATCGCATCGGCGGCTCACGCCACGGCACTGGCACGGCTTCGTGTCGCACTGGTTGAAAACGATCTTGACCGGGCGGATACCGCCGCCGCGCAACTGCAAAGCCATGACGCGCTCAGCGTCAACGACCACGACGCCCTGCTCGAACTCGCACATCGACGCAACCTGCACCCGCGCGTCATCGAGCTAGCTCCGGGCGCATCACAGCGCGAAGGCAACCTGCGTGCGCTTGCCATAGCGCAACTGCTGACTGACGGCCCATTGCCCGCGTTGCAAACGCTTTCCGCGTGGCCCAATGAGCGCACCTTTGCGCGAGAAATTGCCGAGCTGCACCTCATCAGCGACGACCTCCGGTCCGCGCAGCAAGCGTTGGTCAACACCGGAATCGCGATGGCTGACCCCACCGGTCAGGCCTACATCGCGCGGCTCGGTATGCGCGTGCAAGGCCCAGAAACGCACGCAATTTCGATCAACCGCATTGCGACTTGGCATCCGCAGCTGGCCGTCGCACAGGCCGCCCAGGGTGAACTGCTGCTCCAGCAAGGCAACGCCTCCGGTGCGCGCGCCCGCTTCATTCTGGCGATGAAGCTTGAAGCCGTAATGTGGCCACTGCAATATCAGTTGCAACGTATCGATGCCGCGGCCACTCTCAACGCGGCATCAAACACAAACGTACAAGACAATTTGTATCCACCGAGCGCGTAACAGCGCACCATGCTCTAAGCTTTGGCTATGACTACTCGATTGCTGCTCTATCTCGCACACGCCATTGACCACTTGGCGCTGCTGATTTTTGCCACCGCCGTGAGCGCCATCGCGCTTGATTTCGGCGTCGCACGATGGGAAGATTTAATGCCCTACGCGACTGGCGCATTCGTCATGTTTGGCGTGGCCTCGCTACCTGCGGGACGCTACGGCGACCTGTGGGGGCGCCGCGCAATGATGCTGGTGTTCTACTTTGGTATGGGCGTGTCGCTGCTGCTGGTGTCGCTCACCCAAACCCCGCTGCAGATGGGTATCGCGTTAACGCTGATGGGGGCGTTCTCTGCGATTTATCATCCAGTGGGCATTCCGATGCTGCTGCAGAACGCGCCAAAAGCGGGTGCGGTGATTGGCGTGAACGGGCTTGCCGGCAACCTCGGTATCGCCTTCGCCGCCCTGCTCACCGGCTACCTTGTTAAGCATGTGGGCTGGCGCGCCGCGTTCATCGTACCGGGCATTTTGAGTTTAGTAGTGGGCGTCTTTTTCGCCATCAAAGTGCCGCAAGAAATGACCGCGCCGGGCAAAAAAACAGGCGGTAAAAAACTGCACGTAGATCGCGCCACCGCAGCCCGTGTGTTTGCGGTGCTCACCTGCACCACCACCTTGGGCAGCCTGATTTTTAACTTCACCACCAACGGCAACGGGGAGCTGTTGCGCGAGCGCATTAATGCCATTGCCAGCGACCCTGCAACGCTCGGCATGATGCTGGCCGGTGTCTACGCCATCGCGTCGCTTGCGCAAGTCATTGTGGGGCAACTGATCGACCGCTTTCCGATCAAGCGAATTTTTCTGCCAATTGTCGCCGCACAAATCGTTGCATTTGCACTGGCTGCACACGCCGACGGCTGGATGTTTTATGTGTTCGCCGTGGCCTACATGACGTTCGTGTTTGGCGCAATTCCATTCACCGACGCCATCATTGCCCGCTTTGTCGACGACAGCATGCGCTCTCGCGTAGCGGGCTTGCGGCTGGCCGTAAGCTTTGGCATTTCGTCGGTGGCAGTGTGGGCGCTGGGGCCATTCGTGAAAGCCAGCGGCTTCAGCACCTTACTGTTGGTGATGGCGGGCATTGCGGCGCTCACCACGGTCGCCGTGCTGTTCATGCCAGCGCAGGATCCGGAGCCGATCAATACGGCTGAGCCGATCGCAGCCTAGCCTGACTTTGACGCCGAGGGCAGCCCCGCGATCGGCAGCTGATCACGAGGCAAATGCATCGCCCGCAGCACTTTGATGGCGACATAGGCATCGTTAGCCGCGTAAAGCAATTGCTTCGACGACAACTGCGGCAGCGACCAATTGGAGGTGGTCACCGCTTTCGATTTGTGGAATTTCTGATTCATTACGATCGCCACGGCAGCCCGCGCGCCGGTGGTGCCGCGATGACCGTCTTTTCGGAAGACATCGTTCATATCAAGCACAGCGCGCAGTGTGACGCCCAATTTCGCACGAATCTCCTTGTGATCGGAACGCAGGCCAAAGCCCACTTTAAGCACTTCCACCGATTCCAGAATTTCGATCAAAAACGCTCGACAATCAGCCCGGTACAGCTGAAAAATATAGGCGCAATCGTCAAGCGAAAACTGCACAACATGCGGGCCGTCACTGATGACGCCGCGATCGAATATAGGCTTGGATTCGGTGTCAAATCCGACCACACCGGCGACTTTTATTGCCGCGGTAGCCGCGGCGAATTGCGCTTCGGTCATGGGCACATAAATACGCTCCAGCGGCAGCGTTACAAATGGCTCCAGCAGCGCAGACTCGGTCTTGGAGGGTGCGATTTTACGCATCGATGCGACGTACCTTTTGTCGTCCACATCGCGCGCAAAAAATAGGCGATGGAAATTGCTTAGATTTATTCATCGAAAAATAGCTGCTGTAGCCGTCGGGGATAGTTATTCAAAAAATCGCGCGTAACTCTAAACTGCTCCGTCTCTTCGTATTGAATTTCTGAAATGCCGGAGGCATCGAATCGCAAGATACGTGCGTTTGGATACGACAACAAAATAGGGGAATGCGTGGCGATGATGAATTGCGACTGATCGCGCACCAGGCCATGAATGGCCGCAAGCGCCGCCAATTGACGGCTTGGGGACAACGCCGCTTCGGGCTCATCCAGCAAATACAGACCCTTGCCGCGAAACTTATCAGTCAACAGCGCCATGAACGCTTCGCCATGCGAGCAAGCATGCATGGACGGCCCGCGATTGCCCACCTCGTCCATGTAGGTGGCAACGTTGAAAAAACTTTCCGCTCGCAAGAAGTAACCATCTTTCGGGTTGCCAAAGCTTCGGCCCAGCCGCAACGATTGATGCAAGCGTGACACCGAATCGGTCGTTTTTAACTGAATGTTCCGCGTGCCGCCTTCCGGGGAGTAGCCCAGCGCCAGCGCGATCGCCTCAAGCACTGTTGACTTTCCAGCGCCGTTTTCACCCACAAAGAAGGTGACGTCGGCGTGAAAGTCCAGGCAACCCATCGCGCGAACCGAGGGAATGTTGTACGGGTAGGCGTCGCCATCGATCTCAATATCGGATCGCATAGACACTTGGTGAAGATAGGGCTTTGCGGTCAGCGCCACGAGCACACGCTACGGCGCAAGTTTCTCGCGACGGCCATCACGGTCGCCCTAAAAACAAGTACGCACTTCTGCGCGATCCCGTCGCGTGGCCATAGCCCACATAAAACGGCCCGATCGAGGTGTCGAGCCCAACGAAAAGACTGGCGGCGAACACCGAGCGATCGGGTGCGAAGTTGTTATTTGGCGAGTGAGTGCGCCCCGCTTCGAGCGAACCGCCGACGTAAATACCCCGCCCAAATACGGGCATGGTGCCCATTTGTCGAAACATCATCAAGCGCGCAAGGGCAAACTGATCGGCACGCAATTCGCCGGCCCGCAGGCCGGACAATTGCAGGAATCCGCCCAATTCAAAGTACGGATAAACCGACTGCGCTTTGCTGTAAAGTCCGCCAAATTTGAGCGCTACGTCGACGGTGTTGACGCCAAAAGTTTTGGCGTATTCCGACGACCATTGATAGCGCGAAAAATTGTCGGTTGCGCCAAACGATGTCAGCGCTCGATGCACGCTCGCCTCAACGCGGTAGCCACTTCTGGCGAAGGTTGCCGAGTCGCGCTGATCAATCACCACACTAGCCAGCATGCCCGACTCGTTGCTGCGAACCGTGTTGAAATCTAGCGCAGCAATTCGCGGCAAAATCCGCACCCGGTCATACAAGGGCCCGATGCGAAATTCGCCGTAGCGACCGAACGCAGCACCGAGGTCAAGTGAGACGCGCGTTTCCACGCCCATGAACTGCGCAATCGGACGGCTAACGCTGCCGTCCGGCAAAGGAAATGAAACATCCGCGACCCGACGGCGTTGCTCGGCACCTAGGCTCACGAACAGTGTTTCCGACGCCAGCAGTGGCTGATATAGCTCGGTGCTGACGCGCTGACTGCGTCCGATTTGCACCTCGTTTCGCCATTCAGCTCCTAGCGAATTAAGCCAGCGTCGGGTGTGGTTGCCGACTAAATTAAATTCCCCCACACCGCGAAAATCGGTACCTAGATTTAAGCCAAAACGAAAGTAATTGGGACCCCAGCTTTTCTCCTGCACGTTCACCAGCAGCACGTTGCGATCACGCTCAGTGACGACGCGGTAATCAAGCCGCTCAAAGTCGCCACGGCCGACCAGCCAAGCCAAATCGCGCTCGATTTCGCGGCGGTTAAAAGGTTGAGTGGTGAGCGCCGCGAGCTGCGCACGGATGGTGTCAGCACTTGAGTAGGTGGCACCTTCGATGCGAATTTCGTCAATGCGTGACGGGCTGGCAACACTGCGTTGCGCCACCATTTGATTGACATAGTCACTGGGGCTCAACGCATAGTTTGACAGTAGCGGCAGCACGCCGCGAGTAGCTTCTGCGCCCCGATCTATCGCCTCGACGCCGAGCTTGAAATCGGTGGACGACACTTTTGACAAATCGGGCACGATGAGCACGTCGCTGGCCTTCAGTTTGGCAATCGACATGCGCACGTTCTGCTCGGTCAGAATGTTCAACATCTGCACGCCGATGCCAAAAATAGAGCCTAAATCTTCACGCGCCAACAACGGCGAACCAATGTTCACGGCAATGACAATATCCGCACCCATTTTTCGCACCACGTCAATCGGCAGGTTGTCGACAAGACCGCCGTCGACCAACATGCGCCCCCCGATTTCCACCGGCGCAAACGCAGCCGGCACGCTCATGCTGGCGCGCATCACGGCAGCGAGTTCCCCGCGATCAAACACCACAGCTTCACCGGTCACCAGATCGGTGGCTACCGCACGAAACGGAATCGGCAATTGGTCGAAGGCGACGCTGTTCGGCATGCCTTCAGTCAGTCCCTTGAGCATATTCTCAAGCCCGGTCGAGCCCACGGCCGCTCGCGGCGCGCGCAGTTGACCATCGCGCATGCCCAGTTCGAGCGGTATCGACAGCCGCAGATCGTCAGACTTTCTGCGCAACGACAACTCCTCACGAGGCGGTCGATCGGCAAACATCGAATCCCAGTTCATAGCGAGGATGCGCCGCTCCAGTTCAGCCGGCGTCATGCCCGCTGCATACAGCCCGCCGATGATCGAGCCCATGCTGGTGCCCGCGACAAAATCAATCGGGATCCGCGCTGCCTCCAGCTCTTTTAATACCCCTACGTGAGCTAATCCACGGGCACCGCCACCGGACAGCACCAAGCCGATCTTGGGGCGATTGTGAATTGGAGTTTGGCTAGGGGGGCGAACGACCGGTGCGGTTTTGTCGGCAGCGGTCGCCGTGTCCGGCAATCTCACGCTGTTGTCGGTTTGCGCGACAGCGATTTGCACCGCGATCGCAGCGAAAAAGCAGACTACAGCTTTTCGCTGAAACAGCCATTTGATAGGGACTCGAACGCTTGAAATCATCATATGCGACTACCTAATAATTCTGGCGCTATGCCTGGTTGGTACGGCATTTTTGAGCAAAAGCTGATACTAATTTCCAGCCAATACGTCAATCGTACGCGAATGAAATTCCATCCGATAAAGCATCAGTGTGACGATGCCGGTGGCCGCGATAAAAAACACCGGCTGCACAAACCACATCAACACTGCAACCGCGAAATAGTACGAGCGCATGCCCTGCCCGAAGTTCTCACCCGCGAGTTTTAAGATGCCCGCTGCACTATGCGCGGCGCGGCGGTCGTCGTCGTTCACCTGCTCTTTGGGGGATAGCGAACCAATGAGAATTGTCACAAAATTAAACTGCCGTACCGACCAAGTAAATTTGACCAATGCATAGACAAAAAGCAGGATCAGCAGCACTACCTTTGCCTCCAACAATTGCTGTGACGAGCGTTGCGCAAACGGCAAACTTTCGAACAGATCAGCGCTTTTTTCGACCGCACCAAACAGCGCAAGCAGACCGCCGAGCGCGAGCACCGTAGTCGATGAAAAGAAGGTGGCGCTGTGCATCAAATTGGCCAACAGCGACGAATCGACGATGCGGTTTTCACGAAGCAACGTCTGCTCAAACCAACGCTCGCGCATTGGGTTCATCACCGTCAGCAAACTGGCGCGGCCCGACGTATGTCGATGCGCAAACCAGCCGTAGCCAAACCAACACACCATAAAGATGATGATGGCGGCCAGGTCGAGATACGAGTAGGTCAGCTTCATAGTGATACGTCAGGCACGGTAGAAACTGATTGTCGCTGGTTCTAACTTAATGCTGCCCCCAAAAACGTGTAGGGCGGGCACCCCGTTCCCACCCTCGCAACAATCGGGACACACGGATTTATCAACTTGTCATCCTGAGCGAATAGCGAAGGATCATGCGGCATGCAATTATTTCGATGACTTACCGCCCTCCTCGCATGCGAACTGATCCTTCGCCGCGCTCAGGATGACATTAATCCGCATGTCACTAGCCCGCCACCGCTGCCGCAATCGCTTCAGCTCCAGTCCGCGCCATTACTGCATCTTCAGCCTCGACCATCACCCGCACCACAGGCTCCGTCCCCGAAGGTCGCAACAAAATGCGCCCGTGCCCGACGAGCTTGGCTTCCCATTCAGCGAGCACCGCTTTAACGCTGGCCTTATCAGCCCACGGCGAAGCCTTGTCAATACGCACATTGATCAACTCCTGCGGCAGCAACTGCACGTCACGCGCGGCATCCGCCATCGACACGCCCTGTTCCACCAATGCACGCAACACTTCCAGCGCAGCGATGATCGCATCCCCCGTCGAATGCCGATCCAGACACAAAATGTGGCCCGAATTTTCACCACCGATGCGCCAGTTGTTTTTGCGCAGCACTTCGAGCACGTATCGGTCACCCACTTTGGCCCGCTCGAACGCAATTCCGCGTTTAGCGAACGCGGATTCCAGCCCGTAATTGGTCATTAGCGTGCCAACGACGCCACCGCCCAACTCACCGAGAGTCGCCCGATGCGCGGCGATGATGTAGACCAATTGATCGCCGTCGTAGAGCCCGCCTTCGGCGTCGGCCATGATCAATCGATCTGCGTCGCCATCGACGGCGATCCCCAAGTCTGCCTGATGCTCAACCACCATCGTTGACAGGAAATCGGCATGCGTTGCACCGACCCCTCGGTTGATATTGGTGCCGTCCGGCGACACGCCAACGCTCACCACTTCCGCTCCCAATTCGTGGAACACGGCAGGAGCAACCTGATAGGCCGCGCCATGCGCGCAGTCCACCACAATTTTTAAGCCGCGCAACGACAACGCAGTCGGGAAGGCACGTTTGCAAAACTCAATATATCGACCGGCCGCGTCGGTTAGGCGCTTGGCTTTGCCCAATTCGCCCGAGGACACGCAGCGCAGACCAAGATCAAGCTCGGCCTCGATCCTAAATTCCGCATCATCGGAGAGCTTGTCGCCATCCCCGTTGAAAAACTTGATGCCGTTGTCGGCAAATGGGTTGTGCGACGCCGAAATCACCAAACCCGCCTGCAAGCGCAGCGCACGCGTCAGGTAGGCAATGGCAGGCGTGGGCAGCGGCCCGGTGAGCAAGGTGTCGACCCCGGCCGACGCGAGACCCGCTTCTAGCGCGGATTCAAGCATGTAGCCCGAGATGCGCGTGTCTTTGCCGATCAGTACGGTGGGCCTTGTGCCCACACCGCCGTTCATTTGAGCCCGCAGCACGCGACCTGTGGCGTGGCCCAACTGCATGATGAAGTCCGGCGTAATCGGCGCAACGCCCACCTCGCCGCGCACCCCGTCAGTGCCGAAATATTTTCTTTTGTTCATGACGGGATTGTACGGACGGTTTAACCGAACCTAGCCGACAAACGCCCGCCACACCTTTAACGCATCAACTGTCGCGGCCACGTCATGCACGCGCACAATTCGCGCGCCCTGCGCCACGCAGGCAAGCGCTGCGGCAACGCTGGCGTGCACCCGTTCAGCAGCAAAGTCGCGCCCAGTGAGCGTGCCCAGCGTGCGCTTGCGCGACCAGCCGGCGAGCACCGGATAGCCCAGCAACACTAGTTCGCTTAATCGCCGCGTCAGTTCGACGTTGTGCTCAAAAGTTTTGCCAAAACCAAACCCCGGATCCAGCACGATTTGGTCGCGCGCGATGCCCGCAGCCTGACACGCTAACGCCCGCTCAACTAAAAAATCGCCCACCTCGCGCACCACGTTTGCGTAACGGGGCGCCGCTTGCATCATCCCCGGCGAGCCCTGCATGTGCATCAGCACCACGCCGACTTCGCGGGCAGCGCAAAGCGCGACCGCGCCAGTGTCCGCCAGTGCTGTCACATCGTTTACGATGACCGCACCGGCATCAATGGCCTCGCGCATCACCTCCGTTTTGCGCGTGTCAATCGACACACAATGGCCGCGCTTGGCAAGTTCCGCAAGCACCGGTAACACACGGTCCAGCTCTTCCTGCACGGCGACCTTGGGCGCACCAGGACGCGTCGATTCGCCGCCGATATCGAGAATCTGCGCCCCTTGCGCGAGCAAACGTTCAGCATGAAGCACAGCCGACGGGGTTGAATTATGTTGACCGCCGTCAGAGAAAGAGTCCGGCGTTACGTTGACAATCCCCATCACCAGCACCGGCGCGGCAGCGTCCACCGCCCAGCGAAACCGCCCCGCGCGCCACTCGGTCGAGCAACCGATAGGTCGCGATCGTCCCGCATCTTGGCCGTCATTAGCAGTGTCGCCAAGGGCTTGCGCCGTAAAATTAGTCATTGACTTGGAAAGCACTGTGTTTTGATCCGCTCTTCTGATTACTCCGCCCTCTTCGCTGCACGCATCGATGCATTGAAGCGAGAAGGCCGCTACCGCATTTTCGCAGAGCTTACGCGCCCTGCAGGCCTGTTTCCCCGTGTGCAGTGGGCTGGCCCCAACGGTTTGACCGAGGTCGTCACTTGGTGCTCTAACGATTATTTGGGCATGGGCCATCACCCGTTAGTTCGTGCCGCGATGACCGACGCCATTGAGGCCGGTGCCACCGGCGCGGGCGGCACGCGCAATATCGGCGGCACCAACGCGCTGCACGTCGAGTTGGAACGCCTGCTCGCAGATCTGCACGACAAGCCCGCCGCGCTGACCTTCACCTCAGGCTACAGCGCTAATCTGGCCTCGCTTTCGGTGCTTGGTTCGCTGCTGCCGGACACGGTGTTTTTGTCCGATGGCGACAATCATAATTCGATGATCGAAGGCATCCGCCGCGCGGGTTGCGACCGCTTTATCTTCGAGCACAACAGCGCCGCCGATTTAGAGGCGAAGCTCGCCACCATCAGCCCTGATCGCCCGAAAATTGTGGTGTTTGAGAGCGTGTACTCGATGAGCGGCAATATCTCGCCGATCGGCGAATTTGCCCGTATCGCAAAAAAATATGGTGCGATGACCTACCTGGACGAAGTACATGCAGTCGGCATGTACGGCGCGCGGGGTGGCGGCGTCTCGCAGGAAATGGGCGTGGCCGACCAGATCGACGTCATTCAAGGCACGCTAGGCAAAGCCTTCGGCATGCAAGGCGGCTACGTCACCGGCGACACCTCGGTCATCGACTGTATCCGGAGCTTTGGCGCATCGTTCATCTTCTCAACGTCATTGGCGCCGGTGCTCGCAGCAGGCGCGCTGGCCAGCGTGTCGCATTTGATGGCATCCACCGAAGAGCGCCACTTGCAACGCCAGCGCGTCGCCGAGGTCAAGGCCCGGCTGCTCGCCATCGGCCTGCCAGTAATGGCCGGTGTCTCGCACATCGTGCCGGTTTTCGTGGGCGATCCCGTTCACGCCAAAACGTTGACCGATCGACTGCAAGATCGCCATGGCATCTACTTGCAACCGATCAACTATCCCACCGTGGCCCGCGGCACTGAACGCCTGCGCATCACGCCGGGGCCATGCCATACGCCCGCCATGCTCGACGCGCTGGTAGAGGCGCTAGATACAGAATGGTCGGCGCTATCACTAGCGCGAAATCAGCAGGCCGTCCTGGTTTGATTTCGAGATAGCTTTTGAGTTAACGCCGCGGTCTGCATGTCGCGGCATGTTTGGCGGATCCGCGCCACAACTTGCGTGAAGTCGGGCCAAACACGATGGGTTGTAATTCCGGCTCGAAATTACGCCCGCGCCGGCCGTAACCAACGCCTGAGGCACATCACGCGCTGCTAATGCTGGTCGTTCGCGTCGGCTAATTGCGCTTTGGTGTCAGCCAAATCTGCTTTTGTTTCGCTCAGATTTTGTTCGGCTATCTTGCGCCGGGCTACTTCTCGGGCAAGTGCCTGGTTGACATCGTCGAGATTGTCGGCAACGGCGTCAAGATTGTCTTGGATTGCCTCGCTACGTTCGAGTGCGGCAGCGACGTCACCCAAGGCTTTGACCGGCTCTGGAATTTCCTGCTTTAGCACTTCGTTGACCACAAAAAGATCGCGGGCATTGGCTTCAAGATGCGCCTTGGCCTCCTGCGTTTTTTGCAGCACGGGTGGCAAGGTGTCAGCGATGGATGGGGTTGCCATGATTTAGTCCGTTTTACAAAAAACACTGGGTGCAGTTTCAACGCTTTGTTTGCAACTCGACTCGCGTACTAACAGCAATGATTATCTTGCAATCGGTCCGTACGACAACAATTATCAAGTCAGCCATCCGCTCGATATGGCGTCGCCGCAGGTCAAATCAAGGCATCTCCTGACGAGCGTCATCAATTCGTCGATCTGCTTGCAGGTGGTGCCCCAGGGCGGCGCGATGATCATGCGCTCACCCACCGCGCGCGGGATGAGGCCGCCACCAGTCAAACCCTTCGCTTCGCTCAGGGCAAACGGGCTTGACGGCGATGCCTGCGCCTGTTTTCGCAACTGCTGCGGCGTCGGTGAATGGGTGAATGCAATGGCCGCTGTAGAGCGCCTAAAGTTATTCAGTGCAGATCTTCATCATCTAAACATTAACCGCGAGTCGCCCCAGCCGTTCGCCCTGAGCAAAACGAAAGGTTTGATCACCCGATGCAATAACGACCTCGAAACGCCACATGCCGTTCGCTCTGAGCGACGCGAAGGGTTTGATTGCCACCGGTCAAACCCTTCGCTTCGCTCAGGGCGAACGGGTATTTACGCATTCGGTTTTCCGGTGTTCGGATGTTTGGGTTTCCAGTTTCCGGTTTCCGGAACCATACTTGCCTCAGCGCGCACGCGACCAGTCACGGCTGCAATCGCGTTTACCGCTGCGCCACCCAGGCCCGACAGGCATTGCCGAACGCGGCAAAAATTTGCTGTGACGCTTCGCTCTCCGATGGCCTCCACTCTGGGTGCCACTGCAGCGCGAGCGAAAAACCGGGGTGGGTGGCAATCGACACCGCCTCAATCTGACCGTCAGGCGCGAATGCTTCGGCCGTCAGATCAGCGGCCAGCCGATCGATGCCCTGACCGTGCACAGAATTTACGTCCACGGGCGCTGCGCCAATGATGTCCGCAAGACGCCCGCCAGCGACAGCTGTGACCGGATGTGCCAAGGCATACGTTTCATCTGTGCTTGCACCTGTTCGACCCTGGGCGCCCCGATGATCGTGACGCCCCGGCAGAGTCTGCACCGCTTGATGCAACGAGCCGCCGAGCGTCACGTTGACCTCCTGCAGGCCGCGGCAAATCGCCAAGATCGGAAGGCCAATTTCGATGGCGCGGTGGATCAACGGCAGCGTAATCGAATCGCGCGCTGGATCGAGTGGCAACGAGGGGTCGAGCACGTCCTGCCCAAAATGCGAGGGATGCACGTTCGACGGCGAGCCAGTGAGCATGATGCCATCGGCTATCGCGAGGTAGGCCTCGATGTCCTCCTTGCCGGTGCAGAGCAGCGGTATCGTCACCACCTGCGCCAGATCGCGGAGCGCGTCGGAATAACGCTGCAGCAACACCTGCATCGGGCGGTCGTCGTAATTGCGGTTATCGCAGGGAACCAACACGATCGGTTTACGCGGGGAGGCCTGTTGAATAACGGCGGTAAGGTTGCTCATAGGAGACATCAGTTCCGGGAAAGTGCTTATTTTGAATGGCAGATGGTGCCCCTAGATCTCTTGACGAGTCAGGGATTGGGCAAGCACGCTGGCGCCTGCCCGACCACACAAAAGGGGCGGGCTAGACGTCGGGCTGTCGCTCGCGGTATCGGAGCGCCCCTAGCAAAACGGGCATACAGCGAAAAGCCGTACACCCGAATTTCGCGATTTAGCTCATGTGCTGACCGCCGTTAATGGCGATGTTTGCACCGGTCAAAAACGCCGCTTCGTCGCTGGCGAGATACGCCACTAAGCCGGCAACTTCTTCCGGCTTACCCAATCGGCCCATTGGAATTTGCGGGATGATCTTGCTTTCCAACACGTCGCTTGGAATGGCCATTACCATTTTGGTGCCGATATAACCCGGCGAGATGGTGTTGACGGTCACGCCTTTGCGCGCCACTTCCAGCGCGAGGGCCTTGGTGAATCCGTGCATACCGGCTTTGGCGGCCGAGTAATTGGTTTGGCCGAATGCGCCTTTTTGACCGTTAACCGACGAGATATTCACGATCCGGCCCCAACCGCGCTCGAGCATGCCGTCGCAGACTTGCTTGGTCATGTTGAACGTGGAATCGAGGTTGGTGGCGACCACTGCATCCCAGTTGATCTTGTCCATTTTTTTGAACGTCATATCGCGGGTGATGCCGGCGTTGTTTACTAGCACGTCAACCGGCCCGACCTCTTTGACGATCAGCGCAACGCAGGCCGTAGCCGAGTCGTAATCGGCCACATCACAGGGATAGGCGCGGAAGCCGAAACCCATTTTGTTCATTGAGTCGAGCCACTCTTTCCACGTTTTATTGCCTGGTGAATAGGTGGTGACCACCTGGTAACCGAGGGCTGCCATCTTGATGCAAATTGCTTCGCCAAGACCGCCCATACCCCCTGTAACTAAAGCTACGCGTGACATGTTTCTCTCTCCTTATTGTGACTTTAAAACTGACTCTGTAAGAGCGGCGCAAGTTGCAATGACATACGTTCCTCGGCTTTCACCGCCCCATCCGTAACCGGCTACATCTTCTCTAAAACATAGCTTCCGGGTGCCGCACCAAGCTTAGATTTGCTCGGTGACTTTTTCACCACTTTTTTACCTGATCGCTCAGCGAGCCACGCATACCAGTGCGGCCACCAGCTACCCGGCGTCTCCTTTGCTTTTGCGTCCCATTCGTCGGTCGACGCGGCGGGCCAACGGCCGGTCCAGTAACTGCGTTTTTTTGGCCCTGGCGGATTTACCACGCCGGCAATATGCCCCGAGGCGCCGAGCACAAATTCAACCTCGCCGCCCCACAACTCTGCAGATGCGTACGCACTCTTCCAAGGCACGATGTGGTCCTCGCGCGAGCAATAAACGTAGGTCGCGATATTCACCGACGATAGATCGATGGGCTCGTCGAGCATCGTAAGGGCGTCGGGCTCCATGAGTTTGTTGTCGAGATAAAAGTTGCGCATGTAATACAAATACATCGGGCCCGGCAGATTGGTTGAATCCCCGTTCCAGTACAGCAAATCAAACGCGGGTGGATCTTGGCCTTTTAGGTAGTTGTTGACAACGTAATTCCAAATCAAATCGTTGGCGCGCAAACTGGCAAACGACTGCGCTAACTCGGAGCCTTTCATTAAGCCGGTGTCGCCGTCTTTATTCAGCTGCTGCTCGCGTAGTTTGAACGTGCTCTCGCCGAGATACGCCTTGATGTCGCCCGGCTCACTGAAGTCCAGTAGTGTTGTGAGATAGGTTGCGCTTTCAACGAAATCGTCCAACTCACCACGTGCGGCAAGCACCGCCAACGCACACGACAAAATAGTGCCGCCGACGCAAAATCCAAGGGTGTTGATTGTGTCAACGCCGGCATGTTCACGCACCTCGTCGATTGCCGTGAGCACCCCCTGCTCGAGGTAATCCTCCCACGTCAGCGCGCGCAGCGCTTCAGGAATGTTCCGCCAGGAAACTAGGTACACATCGAAGCCCTGAGCTACGGCATGACCGACAAATGAGTTCTCAGGTTTCAGGTCAAGAATGTAGAACTTGTTGATGCACGGTGGCACGATCAGCAAAGGCCGCGAATGCAGCGTTTTTTGAGTCGGCGTGTAATGCAGCAGTTCAATCAAATCGTTGCGAAACACCACCTGCCCGGGCGTCAAGGCGAGATTGCCGCCGACCTGGAACACCGTCTCGTCGGTCATGGCGATGTGCCCTGTCTCGATGTCGTGTTTGAGGTTTTCAATGCCGTGTCTAAGGCTTTCACCTTTGGTCTCAATGGCGCGCTCAATGGCCTCGGGGTTGGTCAAAAAGAAGTTGCTTGGCGCGACAGCGTCGAGCATTTGTTCAAGAAAAAACTTTGCGCGATGACGCTCTTTCTCTTCAAGATCAGCATGCGCCACCAGTTCACGCCAGTAGGCCGCAGTGCGTAAATATTGATCGCGTGTGGCCTGAAAATACGGCTGCGCTTGCCACGATGGCGCGCGAAACCGTCGATCAGATGCGGCCAGCGCTGAGACGTCAGTCTCGGGTGAAAACCAGCGCGTTGCAGCCGCCTGCATCGCACCCGGGTTGACCGCGGGCAGCCACCACCAACCGGCCTCGGGTGCGGCCATCGTTGGCATGCCCGGTCCGATCGGAAGTGTCGGCATACCCGGCATAGTAGGCATGCCCGGAAACGATGGCGCTGCGGCAGCACCCCATGCACTGCTCATTAGCGATTGCAGGCTGGGTGGAATTTGGCTCTCGGTACTCATGATCTTCGTCCTAATAATTCTTTGTAGACGCTTGGCGCTGCTGTCCCCAATGTAGCCCATTGCGCGCGCCCACAACAATGGATATTCCCTAGAGACGCTGGTCAGACCTCGATCAAGCGCGCGAAGTAACATCGAGCGTTGCACAAATTGCGGACGTTGTAATGATTATTGTTGCGATTGGCTGGCTGTACGTCGTGATGATGATGGCCGCGGTGTCTGACTCGCTGCTGAAAGGCATCATCCGCCTAATATTTTTAGGCATTCTGCCTGTCGGGTTGCTGCTCTGGATCAAGCTCAGAGGATATCGTGCCAGGGCGGCAGCGGCAGAAGAAGAAAAAACGGAGTTGTAACAGCGCTAAGCCTGCCAATGCAATTAGTGCTGCGCCTAACAAATTCGCTGTTAATGCCCGTGCCCAGAAGGCAGCAGCAAGTTCATGGCCACTACCGTGGTCACGCCGAGCCCAATCATGAGCATTTGCTGCAACGTGTCGTTGATCGAAAACTTGCGATGCAGGGTAGGAATCAAATCTGCCACGGCGACATACAGCATCGACGCCGCGGCGAAGGCGAGCACCGGCGAGACGTAAGTCTGTGCACTAGCGAGCGAGAAGTATGCAATGACGCCGCCTACAACCATCGCCAAACTCGAAATCATGTTGTATAAAAATGCTTTTTTTCGTGAATATCCAGAGTGCAGCAACACAAAAAAATCGCTCACTTCCTGCGGCACTTCATGCGCGATGATCGCCAAAGATGTCACTACGCCGAGGTTGAAGTCAGCGAGAAACGCCGCCGCAATCACCACACCGTCGGTGGCGTTGTGCAACGAGTCGCCCACCAGCACCATCAGCCCAGAACGCCCCCCGTCATTGCCGTGATGATGCCCATGATGATGAACATGATGTGACTTACCCTCTTCAGCGGGTTGTAAATCGCCGTGCGAATGCCGCCAGATCACCAGCTTTTCAAGAAAAAAGAAGAACAGCACACCGCCTAGCACCCAGCCCATCAACGCGGCAGGATCGACTCCATCGGCCAACGCGTGAGGAAGAATATCCAAGAACACGACCGCCAGCATCGCGCCAACAGCGAATGCGACCCAACGTTCAACCGACGTGAGCTTTGCGTAGAGAGCAAATGCGGCAACCGCACAAGAGGCAATCCCACCGAGCAAGGTGGCAATGATGATGGCAAAAAGAGTCAATTCGGCAGGTTTAAGATGTGAGTGGATCGTATTTTGCAACAGAATTGCGTTTTGGCACGACCGTAGCGTGTCGAGGTCGCCTCTGCGGGCGGCCGAACGTTACGAGAAATTTGTGCATAATGGGACGAGTAAGCATCTTCCGGCCAACCCTAAACCGTTGAATAATTCTTGGAACCGCTAGCAAAACAGGACCTGTGGTCGAAGGCCGAACCTTACGGCCACGCGATGGCGATGGTGTGTGATCAGCCCATCCTTGTCTGCACCTCGTCGTACGTGACATACGTTAACGATTCTGCGATTGATCTTGTCGGTGCCGACGATCTGAACAACGTAGTTGGAAAGTCGGTAAATGATGTGATCACAATGGCGTCCGGTGGCCTAGACCCGGAGCCTCACAACGGTCTCGTAAATTACCGGGCCGCCGTATTGCACCGATGCGACGGCGAGGAAATTCCGGTCAGCGCTGCGTTGATCCCCTGTTTGCAAGGCCCCGACCGACTGTTGCAAATCTTGATTCGGGACACTGACGAACAACGCAAACTCGAGTCGCACGTGCGCTTCGTCATGCGCCATGACACGCTCACCGAATTGTCGAATCGCGCTGAATTTCGCGACCGCCTGCGCGGTGCTGCAGCGCGCGCGCAACGAAATTCTCGGCAGATTGCCGTGATGTTGATCAACATCGACAATTTCAAAAACATCAACATAGAACACGGCGTCGATGCGGGTGACGCGGTGTTGCAGGAAGTGGCTGTCCGGCTGCTGGCTTCGGTCCGCGCGGCCGACTCGGTCGCTCGCATCGCAGGCGATGAATTTGGGCTGCTTCTGGAAGCCATTGATCAACGTGAACAGGCAGCGGTTGTCGCCCAGCGCGTGAACGCCGCCCTTGCGGTGCCTATCGAATTTGCCGGGCTTCAGCTGCGCATTACCGTGAGCATCGGCATCGCCGCGTATCCTGTGGATGCGCTCGATACGGATCAACTGCTGCGCATGGCCGACGTGGCAATGTATGCCGCCAAAACGACAAATCCGGGAATGTTCCGATTCTATTTTCCGGATATGGAGGCGGCAACGCAACGCGATGAACTGAGGCGCGATCAGATAAAGCGCCGAATCGATAGCTTGACTGAGCGAGAGCGCGAGGTGATGGGTGTTTTGATGGAGGGCAATTCAAATAAAGCGATGGCTCATTTGCTGGGTGCCAGTCCACGGACCATCGAGAATCATCGCGCCAAGGTGATGGAAAAAATGCGCGCAGATTCATTGCCCGACTTAGTACGCATGGTGCTCGAATTAGGGGCTTTGGCGAAATAAGCTGTTGCCAGCTTGCAACTAGCCGCGGTGAGCCGACCGAGTGCAGCTTGCACACCTTGTCCCAAGGCGGTCACCACTTCAGATGCACCAGATCGTGATGCGAATGCTGTTCGCGGCAAACCAATTCGGCCATGTATCACGCGCTGGCGCCATTACCCAACCCACGCAAAGCAACAATTGCTGAGTAGAAATACGCATTTCAACTCGTCACTTAACTGCTAAAAAACGGGCTGAAAAACGAAACCTGCAGTTAATTTAAACGACGCCCCTGCCCCCTGCCCTTTCGCGCCGATTGCGACGGGATCTGCGCGCCGCTCGCACTTCACGCAATCGCCACTCGCAAGTGAAGCGTGGGCTGTGTTGTCTCGGTGTGCGTGGCGACAAATCAAAAAACGATCTGGCTTGAATCAAAATGCACAACCCAGACAACAGTGATTGCACCCGCCAAGGCGCTGCCGTTGCGCGTCTTTGTAGCACCTTCGATAGGGTTTTGTGTTGCTCAGGCCGGCAACAGCGCGCGCCAATATTCCGATAAGAAAGCATACCCATGACTGACCACTCGCTCGATAGCGGGGCCTTCCATCCCTCGCTTCGCTGGAGTATGAGCGGCTTCGCCAGCCTGCTTTTTCTGTTTGCGTTTGTTGTAATCGCTGCGGGCTGCGCGATTTATCAACTGCAACTTCGGCACACCCAGACGGAGGCGGAACGAGCCCTCGAGACGGCGATCTCCGGAATGACTGACGGCATAAGCAGCGCAGACCCTGATGCGCTTAAAAAGCTGTCCGAACGCATCTTTGCGTATCCCCAAGCAAAACGGCTAGTGGTCTTTGCCGCAGATCAGAGCTTACGTCTGGATGCCAGAGCAAAGCTCGACAGCGCCGGTGCAGCGCCTTTTGTTGATTGGATACCCGACAGAATTTCGTCTTTCAGTGTTTCGCGGGCACTGGTCAGTTCGGTGCCTGGCAGCGGTACCGCGACGGCACATTACGTGGCGCCGCTGCTAGCAACAACTTTTCTCTGGATCGTCTTGACCGGCACAGCGCTGGTAATCGCGTCTCTGATCGTGGCATTCCGCGAACATCGAAAGTTTAGTAATGCGGTGACGATTCCGGCTAACGCCATTGAACGTGTCAGCAACGAAATCACACGAACCGGTAATTTGTCGCATCGTATGCCGCGATTGGGCAGCACCGATGTGGGCGGCATTGAAGCAACCGTGAACAAGCTGCTCAACCAACTTGATAACCAAGAAAAAAAGAAAGCGCTGTATCGCGCTCATCTTGAGCGCGAAGTGCTTAAGCGAACCACGGCGTTGGCCGCTTCAAACGAACGACTGCACAAACTTGCCTATATGAGCAGCGAGGCAGAAATGCCCAACCGCGCCGCGTTTTTAAATCGTGCACATCAACTGTGCTCCGCACCTTGTAGCGACGGCACAGCGATCGGCTTGTTCGTGGTGCGTATCAGCTTGGTGCGTTATGCCAATGAAGCTTTCGGCTTTGATGTCGGCGACATGATTATTGAATCGGTCGCGCGGACGATGGCCTCGTTGCGCAGCAACACGACAGAAGTGTTTCACTTGGGTGGCAGCGAGTTCGCGCTCCTCACCGTTGATTCGCCTGAAGCAATGCAGGAGGTGGCCACCGAAATCCTTCGGATCGATGACACGGCATTCGTGCACAAAGGCGCGACATTAAATTTACGGCCAAAAGTCGGCTACGCGACCTACCCAGTCGACGCCAGCAACGTCGATGATTTGACGCGATTTGCAATGCTTGCGCTCAACGCAGTCACAGGTAGCGAATCCACACAGTCAGCGCTTCGCTACGTTCCGACGTTGCTTGCAGAAACAATTTCGAACACACGGCTTGAAACAGCGATTAAACACGCGGTCGATTCCGGTGAATTTGAAGCGCATTTCCAGTCCCGCGTGAATACCCAGACCGGTCAGGTGCATGGGCTGGAGGCGCTGGTGCGGTGGACCAGTCCAGAGCTGCAAGGCTACTCAAACTATCAATTAATCCCTATCGCCGAGCGGTCTCTGTTGATCACAGAACTCGATTCGCAAATGTTGCGCAAAGTGACCGAATGGCTCGGCATGTTGGCGCTTGAAGGTGTTCGGATTTCGGTTGCCGTTAATTTGTCCGCACGCAGCTTGCGGCGCGCATCGCTGCCCGACGAAATTGCTGCTTTGGTTTCGATGCATCGTTTGCGCATGGAGCAGATCGAACTGGAACTCACAGAAACCGTACTCATCGAGCATAGTGAGGTCGTAAATCGCAACCTTGCGCTGTTTCATGAAATGGGGGTGAGTCTGCTGCTTGACGACTTTGGTTCAGGCTACTCGTCACTGCGATATCTCTACGAACTGCCTATTTCAACGGTCAAAATAGATGCGCTGTTTGTGCGTGGTCTGCCTGGGGATCCCGCGTCGCTGGCCATTGTCGAGAGCACAATAAACTTGGCGCACAGGCTCGGTAAGCGGGTGGTAGCCGAAGGGGTTGAAACCTACGCGCAGTGGGAGTTGCTGCGCTCGATGGGATGTGACGAAGTACAGGGATACTTTCTGATGCGTCCACAGCCTGCGGGCGTCGTCGCCGATATGTTGCGGCAACAGTTTGACACATCCGTTGGACGCCTCACCATCGACGTTGCAAGCCTTTCGCAGACCGAAGATTTCACGTGGTCGGAGCCTAAAGTCAGCACGCCCTTGACCGCGGCGAAATGAAAATTTGACCACGGTATAGGAGCGTTTCGCTGCAGATCTTGGCGATGCGCCTGTCGTGAACGCCCTCAGGAGTCAGGGCAACGCGTCGAGTCCCTTGGCTTTCATCATCTCGCGTGCAGCGGGTGAAGAAAAGGTCGTCAGCAACGCAGATACCGCAGAGGTGTCGCTTAAATTTGCACGGATTCCGCCCGAATACACCGTGTAATTTTGAATCTCAGCGGGAAGCGGGCCGACCAGTGTGGCGCCTGGAACCGCGATAATTTCGCTGATTTGGTGGATCGCCACGTCGGCCTGATCGTCCATCAGGCGCTGCGCAACGAGGCCGCCGGGCACCAGCACTGCCTTGGGCTTTACGCGGTCAGCGATACCCATTTTGTCGAACAGATTAGAAATATAGATTCCGCTTGAGCCGCCGGCGGCTGGATCAATGTAGGCGACGGCGCGAGCGGCAAGCATGGTGCGTTGAAACGCAGCAACCGTGCTGATGTCAGGCAGCGCTGCGCCGCGTTTGACGGCGACCCCAACGCCCACCCGTGCCAACGCGGCGGTGCTGCCCATGGCCACTTTTCCCGACTTAGTCAACTCATCCAGCGCACCCGCGGTGATAAATACCAAGTCGAACGTCTCGCCGCCATTGATCCGTTTGAGCAATCCGCCTGCGGTGTCGCCTTCAACGGTCACCTTGTGCCCGCTCTGCTTTTCAAAATCTGCGACGACTGCCGTCACGACCGGTTTGAACGCGCCGGCGGTAAGTACTTTTATTTCGGCAGCCGATACTGACCATGACGTCGCGACCGCAGCGGCTAAGCATGCCAGCAAAAAATAAACTCGCATGAGGGAACACTCCGAAGACGTTATTAGAGCGATCGATGTTAGCTGCTCGACACTTAAATCCGTTAAGCCGCGTGACGCTGCGCGGCGTGCCCACCGTCGGTACGGGTAAAGCGGAACAAGTCTTTCGGATCGTGCCCGCCGGGGATTAATTCGACGTCGCGCCCGATGCCGCGTCGCAGCGCTTGTTGATGCACATAACGCAGCGTTGAATAGTCTTCCAGCGCAAAGCCCACCGAGTCAAACACTGTGACTTGCGCGGCAGTTTGGCGACCGCGCACCGTGCCCGCCAGCACGCGCCACAACTCGATCACAGGAAAGCTCGACGGCAATTGCTGAATGTCCCCTTCGATCCGCGTTTGCGGCTCGTACTCAACGAATACGCGCGCGCCACGCAACACCTCGGCATGCAGTTCGGTTTTGCCGGGGCAGTCGCCGCCGACCGCGTTGATGTGCATGCCCGGCTCGATCATGTCCGGCGTGACAATGGTCGCCAGCGTTTTGTCAGCGGTGACGGTGGTGACGATATCGGCGCCGCGAACCGCGTCCGCCGTCGACTGAGCGCGACGGACTTTAAGTGCCGGATACGCGGTCAGGTTGCGCAGCAGTTTGTCAGTGGCAGAGAAATCAACATCGAAGACGCTGATTTCTTTGATGCCGAGCAAGGTGTGAAAGGCCAGCGCTTGAAATTCGCTTTGTGCGCCGTTTCCGATCAACGCCATTGTTCGCGAGTTCGGGCGGGCGAGCACCCGTGCTGCCATGAGCGACGTGGCACAAGTGCGAAAGGCGGTCGCCAGCGTGAGCTCGGAGAGCAGCACTGGGTAGCCGGTGGCAACCTCCGCCAGAGCACCGAACGCCATCACCGTGGGCAACCCTTTGACGCTGTTGCCAGGATGGCCGTTGACGTATTTAAAGGCGTAGCGCTGCGCGTTGGCGACCGGCATCAGTTCGATAACGCCGGTCGGCGAATGGTTGGCCACGCGCGCACATTTTTCAAAGTCCGGCCAACGCAAAAAGTCCTCGGTGATGGTGTCGGCCAACTGCGCGATAAATGGCGTCACGCCAATCGCCTGAATCAGTGTTGACATCGCCTGAACATCAATAAATCTAGTCATGGGAGCTCTCATCGGTTTTGCTGCCAGCGCCTTCCGCTGCCAGCGGTTGTATTGTCGCAACTCGTGCAGCTAAACAAAAGAGCACAAACTAGTAAACATTGTTCGCAAATATTACAATTTGTGTTGTTTGATTTATCAAATTGCATCGCACGACAACATGGATGACACTGACCGCGAACTAATCAGCCTGCTTCGCGACGACGCGCGCACCGCGGTCGTCACGCTTGCGAAACAGTTGGGCGTGGCCCGAGCGACTGTGCAAAACCGCTTGGCGCGTCTCGAAAAAGACGGCACCATTCTCGGTTACACGCTGCGCCTGCGGCCGAACGCGGAAAGCCCGCGCATTCGCGCGCTGATGACCGTAGCCGTTGAAGGCAACCGGGCGACTGAGGTGCTCCACGCGCTGCGAGGGCACCCCAATGTGTATTCGCTGCACACCACCAACGGTCGCTGGGACATCGTCGCGGAACTGCGAGCCGACACGCTGGAAACGTTCGACCAAGTGCTCAATGCAATACGCCGAATTAGCGGCATCGCCACCACCGAGACCAGCATTCTGCTGTCGACGCATAAGCTGTGAAGACAGTCGAGGAATCGGCACCGCTCAGTAAGCAGGGCCCGATTTATGCGCCTTAGTTTCAAAGCCAAGGCCAAGGTCATTGCTAACCAAAGCTAATACGTATCAACGTTTCCGTGCCGTAGTTCGCGCTGCCCGCTTCACCGACTCGGTCGCCGCACTCGCGGTCTCTCTCATCGTCTGGCTCGCAGATTCGCTCATCTTGTTGAACGAAGCGTACGCGTCGCGCTGCATTTCCATTGTTTTTATTGACAACTCAAGACCTGAAAGCGACAGCTTCATCCAAGCTTCAACAGCGCGCATATCTTGCACGCGGCGATCAATTTCGGCGGGGTCCAGCGCCTTCATAAACTGCTGTGGATCGAAACCACCTGCCGCTGCGCCGGGCATTCCCGGCATGCCGGGCACCGCCCCCATCATTCCAGCGAACGGATTCATAGCCGCCGGACTGCTTATCATTTTTTGCATTGATTCGGCCCACGCGGCCCACGGCTCATTGGCGGAATTAGTCATGCGTTTCTCCTCAGGATTTGTTAGTTTGAACAACTGCTAGCATCGATTCAAGTCTACTCGTGAAGCGTGCCCGAACGTGGGAAAGATCATTTTCTGGATCATTGTTTTCTTTTTGGTGTTGCTCGCGCTGCGCCTGGTCTCCGTACATAAAACGCGCCAGGACGCGAAAGATCGCCGCGACGATGAGGCTCACCAAGCAAAAAACCAACGTGACGACACGCCAGCCCAAGACACCATGATCAAGTGCGCGCGCTGCGCCGTGTTCGTGCCCAAATCCACGACGGTTTTGACGCCCACCGGATTGGCGTGTAACGACAGTGCCTGCCGCAATCGACGCTAGCGCCACGCTGCCTGCAACCGGACTGGGCGGCACGGCACTGCGCCTGTTGCGCCTACTCGCTGCGTATCGTTGTGTAGCCGCCGTGGCGCTGACGCTGGCAAGCGCGGGTAGTCAGCTGACTTCGGTCAGCACCGCCACTGCCTTCGCCTACGCCGTGTGGGCGTTACTCAGCGTGCTGGCATTGCGGCAATTTAAAGGCGGCATGGCGGGCTTGTTGCTCGCGCAATTGACGACCGATTTGGTGTTCATCACCATTTTGTTCGTCGACACGCAGAATCCCGCAACGACCTACGCCACCTACCTGTACCCAATTCTCGCCGCACATGGCTGGTTTATGCGTGATCGCCTGGCGTTTGCTCACGCCGCGTTGGCGACGATCACATTGCTGCTGGCGGAGCTGTTGATGCGCTCCGGCTCATTTCAGACGATGTCGCAAGCGGCACTGGTGGGGGCCGGTTATTTTTTGCTTACGGCGATCGGCGTTGTGCTCGGTCGCAGCGCTGAAGAGTCGGAACAAAAAGTGGTCTCGCGAACGGCCGACATTCGCCGTCTGGCACACATCAATCAAGTGGTCATCAGCGAACTAGACGATGGCGTGTTGGTGGTGGGCGCGTTAGGCCAGATTGTGATGGCTAATCCGCAGGCCACGCGCTGGTTGGGTGGCGATGAAGCGTTGATGAATTCAGACATGCAGTTGCGCGATTTGTCGATTGACCTGCATTCGCGGTGGCAGGCGTTTTTCGTGAGCAACTCAACAGTTGATATGTCGCCCATTCGAACCCGTGATGGCGCGCGATTGTTGGCACCACGCATGATGCCGGTGGATCTCGAGCAACGCGCCGACACGCTGATTTTTCTTGAAGATATTGAGCAAGCGGAGTCCCAGGCGCAGCAGATCAAACTTGCCGCTCTAGGGCGTTTATCAGCCAGCATTGCCCACGAAATCCGCAATCCACTGTCAGCCATCAAACAGGCCGCGCAGCTGATCGGTGAAGAAGTCAATCACGGTGCTGAGGCACAGGCTTTAACGGCGATGATCGACAAAAATGTGCAGCGTATTGATCGCATCGTCCGGGATGTGTCGCTTCTCGGACGGCGTGATCGCGGCTCGCCCGCGCCGCTTGACATTAAGGCCGCCCTGCTCGAGTTGATCAACGAGCTTTGCGCTACCTTGTCAGCCCCCCGCACCGGATTTCGACTAACGCTGCCCGCTTCGGCAATGATCTACGTTGACCGCAGCCACTTCGATGAAATGCTGGTCAATCTGATGTCCAACGCATGGCGACATTCCAAGAAGGCAACCGATAGTGTTTCGGTCACCGTCAGCATCAACGACCAGATGCAACGCGCTATTGTTGACGTGGTTGACGATGGCGCGGGTGTGCAGCGAGACATCACCGATCGAATTTTTGAACCGTTTTTTAGCGGCAGTGGTAGCACTGGACTTGGCTTGTATTTGGTGCGCGAGATGGCACTGGCTAACGGTGGTAGCGTGCGCCTTGGCGCATCGCAAAAGGGCGCACGATTTGTGCTCGAATTACCCCTCGTGCCCAAGTAAAACGGTCAACCTATTTAAGGCAGCTCATGGCAAAAAAACTGGAAGCCACGTCCCGTGTGTTGGTTATCGACGATGAACCGGATTTGCTCACGCTGATGCAGTTGACGTTGACCAAACTAGGTTTGGAAGTCGTCACCGCTGACTCGCGTCATAGTGCGCTTGATGCGCTGGATCGACACACCTTTGCGCTGTGTTTGACTGACATGCAGTTAGGCGACGGCACTGGGCTCGACGTGCTCGCGGCGATTGCCGATCGAGGACTTGATTTGCCGTGCGCTGTGATCACCGCCTTCGGCAACGCCGACAACGCGGTAGCTGCGCTCAAAGCAGGCGCGTTCGATTACTTGGCTAAACCAGTGTCGCTCGATCAGCTCCGAACTTTGGTGAAGTCCGCCATCAAACTGCCTGAAAAGCGCAGCGCTCTTGCAAGTAACGCCAGCGCCTCGTCGGCGCCTACCTTGGTCGGCGAATCAGCCACCATCGATGCGCTGCGATTGCTTATTGGCAAGCTGGCCAACACGCTCACACCGGTGCATGTGTGTGGCGAATCGGGGACTGGCAAGGAGCTTGCCGCGCGAATTCTGCATGCGTCAGGCCCGCGTGCGGCAGGTCCCTTCGTTGCCGTAAACTGCGGCGCGATTCCTGAAAATTTGATGGAGAGCGAATTTTTTGGTTACCGCAAAGGCGCGTTTACCGGTGCGGAGAGTGATCGCGACGGGTTCTTTCAGGCAGCCTCTAACGGCACGTTGTTTCTAGATGAAGTCGCTGATTTGCCGCTAGCGTTGCAGGTCAAATTATTGCGCGCCATTCAGGAGAAGAAAGTCCGCAAGGTGGGTAATACGGTAGAGGACGCCATTGATGTGCGAATTGTTAGCGCCACCCATAAAAACCTTAGCGCGCTGGTGCAATCGGGCCACTTCCGGCAAGACCTTTTCTATCGCTTAAATGTGTTGCAGGTGACCATGCCGGCGCTGCGTGAAATCCCAACCGACATTCCCGTAATCGCATCGCGCACACTTGCACGGATCACCGGCGGCGCGCCCACCACCCTTAGCTCCGGCGCTCTCATCGCTTTGGCGCGCTACCCTTTTCCAGGCAACGTGCGCGAGCTTGAAAACGTGCTCGAACGTGCCGTGGCGCTTGCCGAAAATCCATCAAAAATTGAAGCGGCGGATTTGCGCCTGACGGTCGACGACAACCCGGTCACTCAGGCGGCCGCCACTGGCACACCTGCTGGTGCAGGCACGCTCTCTGGTCGCACACCATTGCAAGATTTTCTCGATCGTAGTGAACGTGAAACACTCGAGCTTGCACTTGCACAAACCCGCGGCAACCGCACCCAAGCCGCCAAATTACTCGGTATCACGTTTCGCTCGATGCGTTACCGATTAGAGCGACTGGGAATGGAACCTGATGAGCTCTAACGCTGGCTTCAGCGCTGGTTGGTGGACAGCTGCCGAGCGCCGCGCCAGCCCCAACTTTGACCCGCGTCCTGATGCGCTTGCCACCGATTTGGTGGTGCTGCATCACATCAGTTTGCCGGCCGGTCAATTTACTGGAAACGCCGTCGCAGATTTCTTCGAAAACCGACTAGATGTTGTGCAGCATCCGCAGCTCGTGGAATTAACCGAAATTCACGTTTCGGCACATTTTTTTGTGCGCCGTGACGGCGCTACCTTGCAGTTTGTAAGCTGCAATGACCGAGCGTGGCATGCAGGCGTGTCGAAGTGGCGTGGACGTGCTGGTTGCAACGATTTTTCGATCGGTATTGAAATGGAAGGCGACGACAAAGCCGCCTTTTCTCAACAGCAATACACGGCGTTGAACGAGTTGCTTGCAGCGCTGAAATTCGAATACCCGATTAAAGCCGTGACCACACACAGCGAGATTGCTCCCGGACGCAAAATCGATCCTGGCCCCACATTCGACTGGTCGCGGTTAGAGCATCACTGGAATGTGTAAAGTCGAGGTCAAGCAATGAGTGACACCGCAGCCTCGAAAGCAAGCGTCCTCGAACTCAAACCCGAGGGGCTGTACTGCGCTGCAGGAGACTTCTACATTGATCCGTGGCGACCAGTTGCCCGTGCGGTAATCACTCATGCCCACGCCGACCATGCGCGGCCCGGCATGCAGCACTATTTGGTGAGTAACGCAGGCATGCCGCTGTACCGCGCCCGACTGGGCCATGGTGCATCGCTGCAAGGTATCAACTACGGTGAGACGATTACGCTGGGCAACGCAAAGGTGTCGCTGCATCCAGCAGGGCACGTATTAGGTTCAGCGCAAGTGCGCGTCGAAACCACCGATGGAGTGTGGGTCGCAAGCGGCGACTACAAACTCGGATTCGATCCCACCTGCTCGCCATTCGAGCCGGTACGGTGTGACACCTTCATTACCGAGTCCACATTTGGCCTGCCTGTTTTTCGTTGGCAAAGCACCACCGAAATTTGGGCGGAGATTATCAATTGGTGGCAGGGCAACGCGGACGCTGGACGCGCCAGCGTGCTCTATTGCTACTCACTCGGCAAAGCGCAACGGGTGCTTGCGGGGATGACCACCGACATAGGCCCGATTATTTCGCACGGCGCCGTGGCAAAGTTAAATGAAGCCTACGCAGAAGCCGGCGTTGCGTTGCCCGTAACGCAAATGGTCTCCGATGCGCCGGACAAAGCGGGTCTGCGCCGAGCGCTAGTTTTAGCGCCACCGGGCGCGGCCGGCAGCTCGTGGCTTAAGCGCTTTGAACCCTACACCGACGCCTTTGCATCAGGCTGGATGGCAGTGCGCGGCATGCGTCGGCGGCGCGGTTGCGATACCGGTTTTGTGCTGTCTGATCATGCCGATTGGTCCGAGCTTTTAACCGCGATTAAAGCCAGCGGTGCCGAACGCGTTTTGGTAACTCACGGCTACGTGGATGAACTGGTTCATCACCTGCGCGATATCGGATTGGTTGCCGATGGCTTGGCAACCGAGTTTGGTGCGGAAGAAGACAGCGCCGTGAGTTTGGTCGCGGCGTAGCTGGGTCGCGGAATGGCGTGATTTACCTCCAACTTGACGACGTCCGACGTGGTGCGATAAGCCCATAACGAAGACGGCGTAAACGACCCTGCTTGGCAGAACCATTTACGCCGACATAAACAACTATTTCAGCGAATAGTTAGACCAGCGTCACCGTGACATCGATGTTGCCGCGCGTTGCGTTTGAATACGGGCAAACGATGTGGGCTTTGTCGACAAGACCTTGTGCAACTTCGCGATCCACGCCGGGGATGTTTACGGTCAGCGCAACTTCGATGCCAAAACCGGTGGGGATGGGGCCGATGCCGACATTGCCAGTGATGGTGGTGGTTGCGGGCAGCGCGACTTTGGCGGCGCCGGCAACGTATTTCAACGCGCCGAGAAAGCAGGCACTGTAGCCAGCTGCGAACAATTGCTCAGGATTGGTGCCTGGCAGACCGTTGCCGCCGAGCTCTTTGGGCGTGGTCAATTTGGAGTCGAGAATGCCGTCGGATGAACGCGCAGTGCCTTCGCGACCACCGGTGGCGGTGGCTTCGGCGCGGTATAAAACTTTTTCGATAGACATAGTAATTTCTTTGGTTAATTGCCTGGAGTGTGTTCGGCAGTGGGGGTTGGGTTTGGGTTTGGGGAGACTGAATGATTTGCTGCAGTCGCTCTGGTTTGCGTGTTGGCTACCAGTTCATCGCGCAGCGTTTTGAGTTGGCTGGTGAGCGATTCAAGTTGCGGGATTTGCAAGCCTGTGAGCTGCAAGATGCACAGTGGCAGCGGTTCGGCACGAGCCTGTAGAAGCTTGCCAGCGGCCGTCAATGAAATTTCTACGTTACGTTCGTCGTGCTCGCAGCGATTGCGATCGATAAGACCCATGACTTGCAGCCGCTTCGCCAATGGCGTCAAGGTGCCCGAGTCCAGATTGAGCCGGGCTCCCAGCTCACCTACACCGAGCGGGCTGTGTTGCCAGAGCGCAAGCATCACTAAATATTGCGGGTAAGTGATGCCCAGTTCCGCCAACAGCGGTTTGTACGCCTTGGTCATCGCCAGCGAGGACGAATACAGCGCGAAGCACAACTGCCGGTCCAAGTTAAGCAATGAGGTGGGTGTAACCATATTTGTTGACGGCGCCGTTTGGTGGTCAGAAGAAAAACTGATTCAATAATGATAATATACAGCACACAATTTAATTGTCAACAATATAATTGGCTAACCAATGTTCGTGCAGTGATCACGCGCCTGAATACAATCTCGCCATGCAATTTCTCCTTGAATACGCGCCGATCATCTTGTTTTTCGTCGCATACAAACTTAAAGACATATATTTCGCCACCGCTGTGGCCATTGCGGCGTCAGTGCTCGCGATTGCCTACGCTTGCTTGGTGAGCAAAAAGGTGAGCACGATGCAATGGCTATCGCTCGTCATCATCGTTGTCTTTGGTGGCGCCACTCTGCTGCTTCACGACGAAACGTTTATTAAGTGGAAGCCCTCCGCGCTGTATGGCGCATTTGCATTGACGCTGCTGTTCGGCAAAGTAGTTTTGAAGCGAAACTGGATTCAGGTGATTTTCAAGCAGGCACACATTCAAGCGCCCGACGCGCTTTGGGGCAGATTGACTTGGGCGTGGATCGCATTTTTTGTGTTTATGGCAACGCTTAACGGCTACGTAGCCAGCAATTTCACGCTTGATGCGTGGGTCAACTTTAAGGTGTGGTGGGCGATGGGCTTGTTTCTCGCCTTCACCATCGGTAACGTGGCGTTGCTCGCAAAGTACATGCAAGAAAGCGAGCCAGACGCGAAATGAGCGCTTTGGTGCAACTCCTCGAATCGCGCCTCGCCCCGCTTGCGCCAACGCTACTCGAAATCTCTGATGATTCGTCGCAACACGCTGGACACGCCGGCAACACGGGCGGCGGGCACTTATCAGCGAAAATCGTGTCCAATTGTTTTTTTGGGCTTTCCACCGTTGCTCGACATCGCGCGGTTTACTCGTTGGTTGCTGATTTGATGCCACACACGATCCACGCGCTGTCGTTGACGGTCAAGACACCCGAAGAACTTTAATTTACTAAGCTCGTAGCCACAAAAAACACCGCTAATAAACAGGAAATGAAGATGCAATTACGTAACTCACTCGCGGCAGCCCTATTGGTTGCGCTTTCCAGCACGGTAGCTATTGCGCAGGCACCGGCAAAAAAATCCGCAGTACCCGCCGCAACCGCCGCACCGGCAGCCGCAGCCGCCACGCCCGCAAAAACCGGCGATATCACTGTGCCGCAAAGCCAACTCGACCTGATCGTAAAAGAACGCGTTGCACAGGGCCAGGCAGACACGCCTGAGTTGCGCGCATTTTTGCGCGATGAGTTGGTAAACCGTGAACTGTTCATTCGCGCAGCGAAAGCCAAAGGGCTAGACCGCGATGCGTCAATGAAAACGCAGATGCAAGTGGCCGCCGACTCGATTTTGATTCGCGCCTACCTGAACGACTACATGGGCGCCAACGGCGTGACCGACGAAGCGTTGAAAAAAGAATACGACGTCATCAAAGCGGGTTTGGGCGACAAAGAATATCGCGCACGGCACATTCTGGTTGAGAAAAAAGAAGATGCAGAAGCGTTAATCAAGCAGCTTCAGTCAGGCTCAAAATTTGACGAATTGGCCAAAGCTAATTCGAAAGACCCCGGTTCGAAAGACAACGGCGGCGATCTTGACTGGGCAGTTCCATCCAACTATGTCAAGCCATTCGCTGATGCGTTAGTTGCGTTGCAAAAAGGCAATTACACGCCAACACCGGTGCAAAGCCCGTTTGGTTTCCACGTCATTCTGCTTGAAGACACGCGTGAAGCAAAAGCGCCATCGTTTGAAGAGGTCAAAGCCCAACTGACGCAGCGCTTGCAAGGCCAAGTGGTTGAACGTCATTTGATTGAGCTGCGCGCCAAAGCGGGCATTAAGTAATCAAGACGGCAACGCGCGTTAACTAAGCCACCTTCGGGTGGCTTTTTACTTAAAAAAACACCGACTCATCCCTTTTCTCTCGCCGTTCCGCCCTAGCCTTCGCCGGGGTGACTGCAGGCCGGGGCGGAAGGACCAACATAGGGAATAACCCTGCGTTTTTTAGCGGAAACAGGACAGACAAGCGACAGAAGAATGCACCATAATTCGTAGATAACTACTTGGGAGGAGATTTAACTTGAATGGGTTTTTAAAGAATAAAGACTTGCTGGCAGGATTAATGTTTATCGCCATTGGCGTGACGTTCTGGTACGGGGCAAGCAACTATCAGATGGGCACCGCAGCGCGCATGGGACCGGGTTGGTTTCCAAGCGTGCTTGGCGCAATCATGACCTTTCTCGGGGTCCTCATTGCGGGTATCGGGTTGAAAAATCAGGCGGCTTGGGCGCGAACCGAAGGCATCGGCTGGACGTGGCGGCCGGTCGTTATTTTGACCATTGCCGTGGTGCTTTTTGGCGCAGTATTGCAACCGCTCGGCATGGTATTCGCGATCATCCTGTTGACCTTCATTTCGGGCATTGCTGCCCACGATAAGGACTACAAACAACTCGCGATCATCACCGTGACCATGTGCCTGCTGTGCGCTGGCGTCTTTGTCTGGGGCTTGAAGCTTCAGATGAAACTTTTCCCTTGGAGCTAAGAGAACGCTATGGATTTAATTAACAATCTCTCGCTCGGCTTCGGCGTTGCGCTGACGTTCACCAATCTTCTCTACGCGTTCATCGGTTGCCTACTCGGCACGTTGATTGGCGTGTTGCCCGGCATCGGCCCAGTCGCGACTATCGCGATGTTGCTGCCAACCACCTACGCTCTGCCACCGGTGTCAGCCCTGATCATGCTGGCCGGCATTTATTACGGCGCGCAGTATGGTGGATCGACTACAGCCATTCTGGTGAACCTTCCAGGCGAATCATCGTCCGTGGTGACCGCCCTAGATGGATACCAAATGGCTCGACAGGGCCGCGCAGGTGCCGCGTTGGGAATCGCTGCTATCGGCTCGTTCATCGCGGGTTCGTTCTCAACGTTGTTGGTCGCCGCTTTCGCGCCACCGCTGTCAGAAGCCGCGTTGAAATTCGGCCCAGCCGACTACTTCTCGCTAATGGTATTGGGCTTGATCGCAGCCATCGTGCTCGCGCACGGTTCAGTGCTCAAAGCTATCGCCATGATCATCCTTGGCGTGGTTATGGGTTTGGTCGGAACGGACGTCAACTCCGGCGTAGCTCGCTACAGCTTTGATGTGCCAGAACTCACTGACGGAATCGGTTTCGTGGGTGTTGCCATGGGCATATTTGGTATCGGTGAGATTCTGATCAATCTGGAAAAAGGCGAATCGCGCGAAGTGTTCACCGCAAAGGTCGGAAGATTGCTGCCCACGGCGCAGGACTTCAAAGACACTTGGGGGGCGATCACCCGCGGCACGTTGCTGGGCTCGGTGCTCGGTATTCTTCCAGGCGGCGGCGCGCTTCTGGCGTCATTTGCCTCCTATTCGTTCGAGAAAAAATGGGCTGGTAAAGACGCCAACCCACCGTTTGGCAAAGGCAACATCCGTGGCGTCGCAGCGCCGGAGTCCGCTAACAACGCTGGCGCACAAACGTCCTTCATTCCGTTGCTCACGCTTGGCATTCCGCCTAACGCGGTAATGGCGTTAATGGTCGGCGCGATGACGATTCACAACATTCAGCCGGGCCCCCAGGTCATCACATCCAACCCACAATTATTCTGGGGTCTTATCGCCTCAATGTGGGTCGGCAACGCGATGCTGGTGGTTTTGAATTTGCCGCTGATTGGCATGTGGGTTCAGTTGTTGAAGATCCCGTATCGCCTTCTCTACCCGATGATTTTGGTGTTCTGCTGCATCGGTGTGTACACCGTAAACAACACCACCTTCGACGTGTGGATCATCGCGGCGTTTGGCGTCATTGGTTACATCTTTGCCAAGCTTGAATGCGAAGCAGCCCCTCTGCTGCTCGGCTTCATTCTCGGGCCGATGATGGAAGAGAACTTGCGACGTGCGCTGCTGCTCTCGCGCGGTAGCCCAAGCGTGTTTTGGGAGCGTCCGATCAGTGCCGTAATGCTGTTCCTGTCGGTCGTTCTGCTGGTCATTCTGGCGCTGCCAGCGATCCGCAAGAAGCGCGACGAGACCTTCGTCGAAGAGTGATCAATCGATCCTTCGGGAACGTAGAAACGGGCACCTTGGTGCCCGTTTTTTTATGTGCGTAACGACCATTAACTGTCGGTGAGTTATCGCCCGAAAACCGTTTGGTCGGGACTCGACATTTTCTCGTGACGCGTCACAAACCTATACGGCTTAGACCCGCACACGTAATCGCGGCGTCGCTCCGCCTAGGGGGCGAGCTACTCGATTAGCGGTTCATTAAGCACACGCAGATTAGTGTCATCCCGAGCGCGGCGAAGGATCAGTTCGCATGCGAGGACGGTTGTAAGTCATTGAAAACATTGCGTGGCACATCGTCCTTCGCTTCTCGCTCAGGATGACCCGTTGATAAATCCGTGTTTCCGCTAACGCTACACTTACCGCGGGCTGCCCCATGAAGTCGCGCTTTTTGACCCGTGCGGACGGGCGAGATCAGCCATTCGGTTAGCAGCGCATGACTACATCGGCGGTTCGGAACGCGCCGGCGCCGTTAGCGACGCGGCAAACTCACGCGCGCCCGCAAGCGCGCCCCGAGTTTTTTTGATCAAGCCGGCTGCTGAAACCGCAAGCGACGCCGCGCTCGGTCATGTGTTCCGCAAATGCAACGCTGCTGCAGGCCTCATGATGCCGCGACCAAAAATCCAACGCTTATAAGGAGCCTTTTGCGTTGTGCTTACGCGGTCGCAGCGTGGGCCGCGGGTCAATCAATAGGAACCAGAATCGTTGTCCGATACCTTCGCCGCGCGCATTTTGCTGACGATTTGTTGCGCTCCTGCCGCCATCAATCGCGCGTCCGAGCTGACCGTTACAAATTGAAAGCCTTTGGCGATTCGTTTCAGTGCGGCTTCGGGGGTACCGTTGTGAATACCTGCCACTACGCCGTGTGCTTTGGCTCGCGCCAGAATGTGGTCGATCGCCTCGGCAGCTCTGGGCTCAACGTCGTCGAAGGTGGGTGTGCATCCGAGCGCGAGCGACAAGTCGGACGGGCCAATGTAGATCGCGTCGAGCCCTTCCACGGAAAGGATTTCATCCAAGTTGTCGAGCGCCTTGGCGGTCTCGATCATGGCGAAGGTGACGATGGTTTCATTAGCGTGAACGGGGTAATCGGCGCCGCTGTAAAGCACCGCGCGCACTGGGCCAAAACTTCGCGTACCCTTCGGTGCGTAGTGCGTCCAGGCGACCAGATTTTGCGCGTCTTCTCGGGTGTTGACCATCGGGCAGATAACGCCGTAGGCCCCTGCATCTAACGTCTTCATCAGAATGCCCGGCTCGAGCCACGGCACGCGCACTACGGGGACCGTATTGGTGGTTGAAATGGCCTGCAACATTGGCACCATGGCCTGGTAATCGATCATGCCGTGCTGCAAATCAATGGTGAGGGTATCCCAGCCCTGATGCGCCATGGTTTCAGCCGAAAAACTGTTGGGGATGGACAGCCAGCCGTTGACGGCAGCACCTCCCGATTTCCAAAGTGTGCGCAGGCGGTTTTCTCTCATGATGCTCTTTCTATTCAATTCGGACTAGGCGTTTATTGTGCGTGTTCAAGCTTGCGCACTACCGACTTTAAGCCGGCATTGATTGCGCATTGTGTCGGTTTAACGTTCCCTGACGGACAATATTAGTCAGCAGTGATTTTTCCGACTTCTATCACACGTTTCCAGCGGGCAAATTCACTGGCTTGAAAAGCCGTAAATTGTTCGGGCGTATTGGCGACGATTTCAAAGCCGAGATCCAGCAGCTTCGGCTTGATCACAGGATCGTTCAGCGCAGCAACAATCGCTTGATGCAACTTGCCTTTTATATCGGCTGGCAGGCCTTTAGGCACTGCCACTGCCTGCCAGGAGTACACGGTCACGCCCGTAATGCCCAACTCTTCCATCGACGGCACGTCGGGTAGCAGCGGCGAGCGTTTGGCGCTGGTGATGGCAAGCGCGCGCAGTTTGCCAGCCTTGATGTTGGGGATGCCGGTGTTGATGTTCATGAAGGTCGCATCGACCTGGCCACCCAGCAGGTCGGCCATCGCCGGTGCGCCGCCTTTGTAGGGGACGTGGACGCCGGAGGTGCCGGTCAGTTGCCAGAACAATTCCGCCGTAAGATGGTCACTGGTGCCATTGCCGGCTGAAGCAAACGTCATCTTGGCAGGATTGGCCTTGTGGAACGCGAGGACGTCGGCAAAGCTTTTATGCGGGGAATTTGCCGGCACGGCCAACACATTGGGCGCCTGCACCGCCACCGTGATGTAGTCGAAGTCTTTCAGTGCATCGTACCCCGCGTTTTTGGTCAGGTGCGGCGCGATGACAAAAGGGCCGAGCGATGAGACAAATATCGTGTAGCCGTCTGGTGCGGCACGTTTTGCGAACGCCGCGCCCAATGTTCCACCGGCTCCGGCACGGTTCTCGACGATGAACGTAGTGCCGAATTTCTCGGTGAGCTTCGGCACCAGCGTTCGCGCGATCATGTCGGACGAACCGCCCGGCGAAAAAGGTACGATCAGCGTGACCGGCTTGTCAGGCCATGCCGCAATCGCGGACGTCATCGTCAACGAAGCGCCAATGGTGCAGATTATTTTTTTCACAGCGTTGTTTCCCTCAGGTTGAATCAATCATTGCGTGGCTGCCTCGCCGCAGTTTTAGCGATCGAGATTGACTGCAGACCAAGGCGGTGATCAGTGGTTCACTGCGAAGCCATGGAACGGGTTGCGAAGGGACAGATTTATGACCGACTCCGAACTCATGGTAGCGCTGTCAATTGTTTAGCCGGCGATGGTATCGCGGCCCATTTATGTCGTCAAGTCGTGGTCAGTTTGGGCGCAACCGAATTGACTGATGTCGCTCTCCCCGCACGTCGGAGCGATTAGACAATAACCCAAATCTAGGCCCAACTCTGCTGACAAGCCCCGACCCTATTTATGAACTCGTCCGCCCCGGCGCTGCCCTAAGGATACGCAGGTTAATGTCATCCTGCGCGGCGAAGGATCAGTTCGCATGCGAGGACGGTTGCAAGTTATGGAAATCATTGCAAGTCGCATGTTCCATCGCTTTTCGCTCAGGATGACAAGCGGAAAAATCCGTGTTTTCCTAGACGTGCCCATTGCCGTTTGCAACCGCTGGCTTGCCGTCCGATTCGGCAACCTAGCCCGCGGACGCTGTGAGCTACGCTGCAGCGCAGTATTTTTACGCCGTCATCGCGCTAACACTCAGTTAAAATGCTAGCGCTACCAGTCACTTAATCGTAGGAGATTTAATGTCCGACACGCCCGCAAAAACGCCCGCCGCAGCCATCACCATCAGCATGCATCAGCACGACAACGTGGCAATCGTTGGCAACAACGGCGGTCTGGCTGCGGGAACAATGTTGCCGTCCGGGCTGGTGCTGCGCGAACGCGTGCCACAGGGTCACAAAGTCGCGCTAGTTGATTTGGCCGCCGGCGCGCCGGTGCTGCGCTACGGCATTGCCATTGGTTACGCAGTCAAGGACATTGCGGCCGGCAGTTGGGTGCATGAGCAACTGCTCAACATGCCCGCCGCGCGCGGACTCGACAACCTGCCGATCGCCACCGTCAAGCTGGCGCCATCGGCACCGCTTGAAGGCTACACCTTCGAAGGCTTCCGCAACGCTGACGGCTCAGTCGGTACGCGAAATATTTTGGCCATCACGCAGACCGTGCAGTGTGTCGCCGCGGTCACCGACTTTGCTGTGCAGCGAATCAAAGCCGAACTGCTACCCAAATTTCACAATGTCGACGACGTGGTCGCGCTCGAGCACGGCTACGGCTGCGGTGTTGCCATCGATGCTCCGGGCGCCGAAATACCCATCCGCACGCTGCGCAACATTAGCCTGAATCCTAATTTTGGCGGCGAGGTTATGTTGGTCAGTCTTGGTTGCGAAAAGCTGCAACCAGAGCGGTTGATGCCGCCGGGCAGCATTGCAATTCATGATCAACGCAACACGACAGACGGGCTGGCGAGCACCGAGCTTGACGTGGTCTGCCTGCAAGACGATGCGCATGTGGGCTTTATGTCGATGGTTGAATCGATCATGCGCCAGGCTGAGCGGCATCTCGAACGACTCAACGCGCGGGTTCGCGAAACGGTGCCTGCCAGCGAGCTGGTGGTCGGCGTGCAATGCGGCGGCAGTGACGCGTTTTCCGGGGTGACGGCCAATCCAGCGGTCGGGTTTTGTACTGACCTATTGGTGCGCGCAGGGGCCAGCGTGATGTTCTCTGAGACCACCGAGGTTCGCGACGGCATCGACCAGCTCACCGCGCGGGCCAGCACGCCTGAAGTCGCAGAAGCGATGATTCGCGAGATGGCCTGGTACGACGCTTATCTCAATCGCGGCGGCGCAGACCGCAGTGCTAACACCACGCCCGGCAACAAAAAAGGCGGTCTCTCCAATATCGTCGAAAAAGCGATGGGCTCCATCATCAAGTCCGGCACGTCACCAATCTCTGGCGTGCTCGCACCCGGTGAAAAGCTCAAACAAAAAGGGCTCACCTATGCGGCTACACCCGCAAGCGATTTCATCTGCGGTACCTTGCAATTAGCCGCAGGCATGAATCTGCACGTATTCACCACCGGGCGCGGCACGCCGTACGGATTGGCCGCCGTGCCAGTCATCAAGGTGGCCACCCGCAGCGATCTCGCGCGGCGCTGGCACGACTTGATGGACATTAACGCGGGCGTCATCGCCGATGGCTCAGCCACGATCGAGCAAGTGGGCTGGGACATGTTTCGCCTGATGTTAGAGGTCGCCAGTGGCCGTAAAAAAACGTGGGCTGAACACTGGAAACTGCACAACGCGCTGGTGCTGTTTAACCCCGCGCCGATAACCTGATTGAACGTTGCGTTCACGTCACCACAATCACTTTCACCCATCGAAAACACGCCATGATCAGACCCAACACCTTTAAATCTGCACTGGTCGCAAAGCAAACCCAGCTTGGGCTGTGGTGCTGCATCGCTGACGCCTACACCAACGAAATTCTCGCCGGCTCGGGATATGACTGGCTTACGCTCGACATGGAGCATTCGCCAAACGACGCGCGCTCGGTGCTGGCGCAGTTGCAAATGCTCGACGGCTACGGCGTGGAGGCCGTGGTGCGCTTCCCGAAGTTCGACAGCGATGTGGTGAAGTTGTATCTTGATCTCGGCGTGCGCACGCTGGTGTTTCCAAACGTCGAAACCGCTGATCAAGCCAAGGCCATCGTCGCGGCGACCCGCTATCCACCGCGCGGCATTCGCGGCGTGGCGGGATTGCAACGCGCCAACCGTTGGGGTCGCGTCAAAAATTATCACGCCAATGCCGAGACCGACCTGTGCATCGTCGCGCAGATTGAGTCCACCACCGCCGTCAAAAACGCACCCGCGATTGCCGCCGTAGACGGCATTGATGGCCTGTTTGTGGGTCCATCCGATCTCGCGGCGAGCATGGGCTTTATGGGCAATCCGCTCGCCCCGGAAGTGCAGCAGCAGATAGAGGCAGCAAAGACGTTGATTCTTGCCAGCGGCAAATGGGCGGGTATTCTCGCGCGCGGCGCGAGCGACGCCGAAACCTACGCCAAGATGGGCTACACCATGATCGGCCTGGGCTCGGATCAAGGTTTGCTGGCCAAGGCGAGCGACGAGTTGGTGGCGCAAGTTAGGGGCACGCTGGCGCGTGTTTAAATAATAACGGGATACAGCTTTCGGCTGCAACCCATATTGATACAGAGAAATTTCAATATTAAGTTGATAGTCGACTACCCGCATAAATTAGCTAAGACCCAATTCAAACGCGGATTACAGCAGAAAGCTGACCTGATCGAATTGTCATCCTGAGCGTAGTCGAAGGATCACGTCGCCTGCAACGATTGCAAAGATTTGCAACCGCATTCACGCAGCGGCTGATTCTTCGCGTTGCTCAGGATGACGCGAGTTGAGTTGGCGCTGCCCGAAACGCCGACCGGAACCATCACCCGCACCAAATCGTAAAGTTTGCGGATGCAATAACGCATCAGAGCGCTGACAACGACTACATTCCTCACTCAAGCTATTGCCGAGAAGCAAACCCATCATGTCCCAAGACGACTCAAAAAAACCCACCGCCACTGGCATGCAAAAAGGCCTCACCAGTTACGGTGATCAGGGCTTCTCGCTGTTTCTGCGCAAGGCCTTCATCAAAGGTGCCGGGTTTACCGACAAGGCCTTGGATCGCCCGGTGATCGGCATCGCCAACACCGGCAGCGCCTACAACCCGTGTCACGGCAACGCGCCGCAATTGATCGAAGCGGTGAAACGCGGCGTGATGCTCGCCGGCGGCCTGCCCATGGACTTTCCAACCATCTCCGTTCACGAGAGTTTCGCTGCGCCAACCAGCATGTATCTGCGTAATTTGATGTCGATGGACACCGAGGAGATGATTCGCGCGCAGCCGATGGACGCGGTGGTGTTGATTGGCGGTTGCGACAAAACGGTGCCTGCGCAATTGATGGGGGCGGCCTCTGCCGGCATACCGGCCATTCAACTGATTACCGGCTCGATGTTGACCGGATCGCATCGCGGCGAACGGGTTGGCGCCTGCACTGATTGCCGTCGCTATTGGGCGAAGTTTCGGGCGGATGAAATTGACGCAGAAGAAGTCGCTGCTGTGAACAACCAGCTGGTCGCCAGTGTCGGCACCTGCTCGGTCATGGGCACCGCCAGCACCATGGCCTGCATCGCCGAGGCGCTCGGCATGACCGTGCCCGGTGGCGCCTCGCCACCGGCGGTGACAGCCGACCGCATTCGCGTCGCCGAAGAGACCGGCGCGCGCGCCGTGCAGATGGCGCATGACCGATTGACCATCGACAAAATCCTCACGCCCGATGCGTTTGAGAATGCTATGCGCGTGTTGCTCGCCATCGGCGGCTCAACCAACGGCATCGTGCATCTCGCAGCGATTGCCGGTCGCGTCGGTCTTGACATCGATCTGCATGCGCTCGACCGCATGGGCCGCGAAACCCCGGTACTGCTCGATCTCAAGCCTTCCGGCCAGCACTACATGGAAGATTTTCATCACGCCGGTGGCATGGCCACACTGCTGCGCGAACTCAAACCACTGCTCAAGCTCAACGCGATGACGGTCACCGGCCGTACGCTGGGCGAGGAACTGGCGGCTGCCGGTCCCGGCTTCAAACAGGATGTGGTGCGTCCGTTCGACCAACCCATTTATCCGCAAGGTGGCATCGCTGTACTGCACGGCAATCTCGCCCCGGGCGGCGCGATCATCAAGCAATCAGCAGCCGACCCGAAGCTCATGGAACACGAGGGCCGCGCGGTGGTGTTCGAAAACGCGCAAGACCTCGCTGCGCGAATTGATGCGCCCGATCTCGACGTCAACGCTGACGACATTCTGGTGCTAAAAAACATCGGCCCCAAGGGCGCGCCTGGCATGCCGGAGGCAGGCTACATTCCGATTCCGATGAAGCTCGCGCGGGCGGGCGTAAAGGATATGGTGCGCATTTCCGATGGCCGCATGAGCGGCACCGGTTACGGCACGATCGTGCTGCACGTTACGCCGGAAGCCGCCATTGGCGGGCCGTTCGCGCAGGTTCGCAGTGGCGACCGAATTCGCTTGAGCGTGAAAAATCGCGAAATCAGTTTGCTGGTATCGGATCAAGAATTGGCGCAACGTTCACGCGATAACGTCATTGTCGAACCGACGGCGAAGCGCGGTTACTTGAAGTTGTTTTTGCAAACTGTCACGCAGGCAGATCAGGGCGTTGATTTTGATTTTTTGCGCGCGCCTGACACACATGGCAAGACACCCAAAAATTAGGCAGCATGTAACTCATCGGCGTAAAAAAGTGACCGACGTCAACATCATTACGTCGGTTGCGCCGTATTCTCGCGGCATTATTTAAAAGAGGCGCTAACGTCATGTCCAACATTTCTCGCAGAACCGCGCTCAAAGCGCTCGGCACGGGCGGCGCGATCAGTGCTGCCGCGCTCAGCGGTTGCGCTACGGTCAGCGCAAACCACGCGCCGGGCAACGCAACTGCGATGCCGTTTAACGTTGCAGCAACCACCATCCCCATCCACGGCAGCGCGGAAGTGTTTCCGGTGCGACGTATCTATTGCATTGGCCGCAACTACGCGGCGCACGCGCGTGAAATGGGCTCGGACCCGACGCGTGAACCGCCATTCTTTTTTCAGAAACCAACAGACGCGATTCAGTACGTCGCACCGGGGCAAACGGTAAATCACCCGTATCCGCCGCTGACCAAAAATTACCACTACGAAATCGAGCTGGTCGCCGCGCTTAAAAGCGGTGGTCGCAACATTTCGATCGACGATGCCCTGAAGCATGTGTACGGTTACGCGCTCGGACTCGACATGACACGGCGCGATTTGCAACGAGCGATGGGCGACGAGAAAAAACCGTGGGAAATCGGCAAGAGCTTCGACCAATCTGCGCCCATTGGGCCGATCCATCGCGTTGGCACGGTCGAGCATTTCAGCCAAGGACGCATCCAGTTGTTGGTCAACGGCGTGGTCAAACAAAACGCTGATTTAAATCAGATGATCTGGAGCGTCGCCGAGCAAATTAGTCGGCTCTCCGCTGCGTTCGAATTGATGGCCGGTGACATCATTTATTCCGGTACGCCGGAGAACGTCGGCCCGGTGGTGCGGGGGGACGTGATGGTCGGCAAACTCGCAGGTTTGCCGGACATTAGCGTGAAGGTGGTCTAGGCGCCGGGTAACGTAACGGCTTTACGCTGCAAGCCCAGTCCAACTGAGGCTTAGCAGCTTAAACAGTCAGTTACCGCCTTCAGCAATCAGGTTTTCAACGCCAAACCGAGCCGCTCGATAACCGCCTTTTCTTTCACGAACTGATCGGCGATGAACTTGGTGTAATCGGCCGTGTTCATGTAGATCACCGACTGATCGTACTTCTCGAACGACGCGAGCACTGCCGGGTCTTCCAGCGTTTTCTTGAACGCGTCGTGCAGGCGTTTGGTCAGTGCGGGATCCATGCCTTTCGGTGCGCCAATGCCGAACGGTGAATCCGAAACGGTCTCGTATCCCAACTCGTTCAAGGTCGGCACATTCGGCCACCGTTTCGCGCGTTTGCTGCCGTAGGTGGCAAGCAAGCGGAACGCGCCCGCGTCCACCTGCGGGCCCCACCCTGTGGAATCGCTGTGCGACGTCACGTGTCCGCCAAGCAGCGCTTGCACGCCTTCTGCCGCGCCTTTGAACGGAATGTGGGTAAGTTTGATGCCTGCTTTTGACGCAAACTCCTCGACCGCCAAATGCGGCGTGGTGCCCGTACCCGGTGAACCATAGGTAAATTTTTCCGGGTTCGCTTTGGCGAACTCCACCAGATCCTTGATGCTCTTGATCGGCGAATCGGTGCGCACCACGATGCCGAATGTGTAGCCGGTTAAACAGGCGATGTAGGTGAAGTCTTTGAGCGGATCGAACTGCATTTTCTGCATGTGCGGCAAGCGCGCCACGCCGATGGTTAACTGCGACAGGGTGTAGCCGTCAGGAGCAGCCTTAATCAGCTCATTGGGCCCGAGCATGCCGCTCGCACCCGGCTTGTTTTCTACCACCACCGAGCCGCCGAGAATTTTGCCCACACTATCGCCCAGCGCGCGCATCACCGCATCGGTCGCGCCGCCTGCCGGCCACGGACAAATCATCCGAATCGGCTTCGCAGGAAACGCCTGCGCGCTGGCAACACTGGGCAAGGCCGACGTGGCGGATGCAACAGCCACCGCGATGGTCGCCTGCACGAATTCGCGCCGTGCCGAATTAACTTCACTCATCAGAACATCCTTTTTTTGATGCCTCATGCTGCGGGAGGCGGTTGAATACATCGAAGTGCAGAACTGTAGGCGAGAGCCCAGTCAGCGTCAATACTCCAAATCCGAAATGCAAAGGGGGATACGGCAATCGTCAACGGGCGCGCAACCCGCTGCCGTGAACATTGGATCGACCTAGACGCGCAGCCTGAGCCTCGACCGTCGGAACCGCAAGCGTTCCGACCTACTCGGCTATGGAAACACAGATTTAATCGCCACCCCGGCGAAGGCCGGGGCCCACGCCCGTGGCGAGTCATTGAGCATGCAGCAAGCGTGGATACCGGCCCACTGCCACCCCGGTGCAGACCGGGGCGGTACGGCGGGAAATTTGAATTATTCCGCGTTCCCCTATCGCGCGTGGCACGTGCTGCGTTTCAAAAACCGAGGATGTGTTCGTCACCCTGGCAATGGCCGGAGCGGAAACACGAAACGGTGACTGAACGCGTGTTGCTCGAACTACTCCGTATCCGGCATGGTGGCCGCGCCCGCAGCCACGCCCTCATTACGCGAGCCGCCACCCGCTCCCGTATTGGGCCCGCGACCACCGGTGCGCCGCTGCCGTCCACCGCGAGTGGCGCCGTTGCCCGCGCCACCGCCACCGTTGGCCCCATTGCCTCCGTTGCCTGCGTTTGCGTTACCGCCGCCGGCACTACGTCGGTTGTTGCGACCGCCGCCGTTGGCGCCGTTGCCGGCATTGCCGCCGCCTGCTGCGCCGCGATAGCCCGGCGCTACGTTGCCATTGACCTCACCATTACCGTCGCGCTTGACGCGATTTCCGGGCGTACGCTGTTGCCGCCGTCCGATCGCTGGCATTTCGGTGGCCCCACCAAAACCGGGGAACTGCTGTTGCTGCAGCGCGACCGGTGCTGAGCTGCTGTTGCCACCTCGGCCACCACCATTGCCGCTGTTGAAGCGTCCGCCCTGACGACCATTGGCACCCGGCCCGCCTTGTCCCGGCACGCCACGGCCACCCGGTTGACGACGACCACGGCCCTGCGTTGCACCCGCATCTGCTGGCAGGCCGGTCCATACCGCCTCATGCTCAGCGGCTGAACGCATGGGCCCCAGCGGTTGTTGCGGAATCCGATTGCGTCCGCCAAAACGAGCCGCTTTTTCGAGTTTTTTCTTTGAACGCAGGCCGACCGATTCGAGCACTTCAAACGTCTCGGCCTCATCGAGCAATTTCGACTGACCGCGCTTTAACCATGACGGCATTTGCACGCAGCCGTAGCTGACACGAATGAGTCGGCTCACCGTCAGTCCGAGATGCTCGAACATGCGCCGAACCTCGCGGTTGCGGCCTTCGTTCAAGGTGATCTTGTACCAGTGGTTGGCCGCATCGCTATCGCGATCAATTCGATCCAGCGACAGCACGCGCGCAGGGCCGTCATCGAGCTCGATGCCGTCCATCAATTGGTCTTCTTGCTCAGGGGTCAGCTCACCGAGCACCCGCACCGAATATTCGCGCAGAATTTCAAAGCGCGGATGCATGAAGCGGTTGGCCAGCTCACCGTAGGTGGTGAACAGCATCAGCCCTTCCGAGTTGTAGTCAAGACGTCCCACTGAAACCCATTTGCCATGGTCTGGCTTGGGTAGGCGATCAAACACGGTGTCGCGCTGCTCGGGGTCATCGCGACTGACAATTTCGCCGGACTGCTTGTGATAGATCAGGATGCGCGGATTGTCGTCGCCGAGCTTCACCGTCACCTTGCGCCGATTCACATGAACCCGGTCATGCTCATTGACCACCTGGCCGACCCGCGCTTTGGCGCCGTTAACCTGCACCTCACCGGCTGCAATCATCGCCTCCATGCTGCGCCGCGAGCCGAGGCCCTGCTGCGCGAGCACTTTGTGCAACCGCTCGCCATCACGTTCACCGGCATCATTGACACCGGAAATCGCCGGCTGGTCCGAGACAGGCTGGCCGGACACCGGAAGCCCTTCGGAATCAAAACGCGGCGCGTATTCTGCCGCGGCGCGCTGCCCGATGCGAACCGGATGCGCCAGCTCGCGACGATCACGTTGGTTGCGATTGCGCCGCCCAGCACGATCCATTGGGCGACCTGGGTCACCGAATGCGCCAGGGTTTGAATGAGGGGCGGCGTAAGGGCGGTATTCGCCGTCAGCTAACGCCACGCCATCGGTGGCAAACGCGGGATCATTGGGTACGAATGCGCCGTCGCTTGCCGCACCGTTTTGGTTGGCGTCGCGCGTGCCTTGGCCTTGGCCCTCGCGCAGATCGCCACTGCGACCGTTACGACCGCGACCACCACGGCGATTACGGCGGGGGCCGCGCGTGCGATCCTGCTGCTCACCGTTTAGGCCGGTTGTATTGGTATTCGTATTCGCGATGGCACCGTCTACGCTCGGTGACGCACTGGCGTCACGAGGCGCAGCGCTATCTGCATCCAACCAATTAGTGATTTGCGCTGGCGGTTCGCTAGAGGTGTTTTCAGAGCGTGACTGGCTTGCCGCGCGGGGTGGGCGGGCGGCGCGGGGTTCGCGCGGCGGCCGCGGAGCGCGAGCGGGTCTTGGCGCTTGCACCTCGACGTTTTGCAGGCTGCCGTCCGGCTGATCGGGCGTGGTGACCGCGCTCGGTTCAGTGGCAAGCGCCGCTGCATCTGCTGCCGCGCGAGGCTGACGAGGCGGGCGCGCCGGCCGCGCTGGGCGGGCTTGCGGCGGCTGATTCGGGTCTCGTGGCTGCCGCGCTTGACGCGCTTGGCCTTCTGGTCGCGCTTGTCCGGCTTGACGCGGTGCGCGGGGTTGGCGTTGCGCTTTGGCGAACGCGGGATCCACGTTCCCGTTTACGTCGCCCGGCTCGTGATCGTCGTGACCGCCATCGTTTGAATCATGCATGTCGTTGATCTTTAGTGAACTGTGGGTGGAACAAAGGGGGTCGGGGTCATAGCGTCTCCAGACGGAATTTCAAATAGCTCTGCATCGGCGCTTTGCGGCAGCGCGTCAGGGGTGGGATTTACCTCCGCCTCGCGCGGCGATGTGTCAATGCGGCCTTGCTCGGGGTAAATCGGCTCAAACAAAACTTCGGGCAGCTCGAGCGCGGGATGCGCGTCGAGTTCGGCTAACGGTGGCAACTCGGACAATGAGCGCAAGCTCAAGTCGTTCAAAAAAGCTTTGGTGGTGGCGAACAACGCCGGCCGACCGGGTGTGTCTTTATGGCCGATGACCTCCACCCAGCCGCGATCTTCAAGCGCTTTCAGGATATTGGTCGATACGGCAACACCGCGAATCGCCTCGACTTCGCCACGGGTGGCGGGTTGTCGGTAGGCGATGATGGCCAGCGTCTCCATCACGGCACGAGAATATTTTGGCGGCCTTTCAGGGGTCAATCGCTCAATGTTGATCTGCATCTCGGGCCGCGTCTGAAAACGATAGCCTGAGGCGACCTGAGCGATCTCAATTGAGCCGCGCTCTTTCCATTCAGCGGTCAGGTCGGCCAACAGCAAGCGCACCGTTTCGGTGGGCACCGGAGGATCAAAGACCTTGACGATTTCGTCAAGTGGAAGCGGTTCGTGGCTGGCCATTAAAACCGCTTCGAGTACACGTTTGGCGTGGGTAAGTTCGTCCAATGAAGGCTTTTTTCAATTAACGCAATGCTCTACCGCCATTGCCTACGGTGAATGAGGACCCCGAAAAAACTAAACGCTGCAAAAAACAAACAAGTCGTTAAACGTTTTCGTCGTTCGCCGCAATCGCGCCCTGAACGGTGGGTGTGGCCGCAACCATCACGCCACCGTCACCGGCGAGCTGTACGTAAATGGGGCTAAAGGATTCTGTTTGCGCAACCGATATTAGTCGTTCACGCGCTAACTCAAGGATTGCGAGGAAGGTCACCACAACCAGTGGCACAGACAGCGCTTCCTCGAACAATTCAGCGAATTCTACATGCAATCCCGGTTTGAGCTTGCGCAACAGGTAACTCATGCGCGCGCGCACCGACAGTTCATCGCGTGTAATGAGGTGCGTTTTGTTAAGTTTCGCGCGCGCCAGAATGCTTGCCCAAGCGCGACGCAAGTCCTCTGGCTCGACGTCCGGCATCTGCAGCGACGTCTGCTTCTCGAAGATGACGTGAACCACGGCAAAGTCGCGCTCCGCCTGCGGCAGCTCATCGAGCCCGGCCGCAGCGAGCTTCATTTGCTCGTATTCAAGCAAGCGCTTGACCAGCGCTGCGCGCGGGTCAACTTCTTCGGCCACCAACGCGGGCGGGCGCGGCAACAGCATGCGCGATTTGATTTCAATCAACATCGCGGCCATCAGCAAATACTCCGACGCCAATTCGAAACGCTGCGTTGATTTCATCTTCTCGACATAGTCCAAATATTGCCGCGTGAGGGCTGCCATCGGGATGTCCAGAATATTCAGGTTCTGCTTGCGGATCAAATACAGCAACAGATCGAGCGGCCCTTCAAACGCGTCGAGAAAAATCTCCAGCGCCTCGGGCGGAATGTACAAATCTTTGGGCATTTGCGACATCGGCTGGCCATAAATTTTGGCAAGCGCATGCTCGGCAGCGACGGGAATTTCGGGCGTGGGCTCTGAAGCGACTTCCATCAATACCTAACTAAGTTTGTAGGGCGGCTTGTTGCGACCGATTTGTGCGTTCGCATCGGCAGCCCAGGTCGCGGCGAGCCGCTCCAGCAGCCGACGTTTCAGGCAACGTCAGACTGCCGAATAAACGTTGGCCCGACGCGCGCTTCTACGGCGTCCTGTACCTCTTTGCGCAAGCCAAATTCAAAGGCCAATTCGGCTGCAACAAAAATCGGGCCAATGGCCAGCCCCATGATGTCGTCGACAAACGCTGGCTTTTTACCCTCAAAGTAGTGCCCGACAAACTGAAACAGCCAGCCCACCACGAACAGCCCGATGCCCCACGACAGCCAGATCGCGGTGCTCTGCACCGCCAGCATTTGCCCGAGCCACAGGCAGGCGGCAAGAAACACACTCATTGCAACACCAAAGCGAAAATCCAGCTTCAAATAAAACAGCGCGGTGATCGCAACGACTATCAACGCCGGAGAAATCGCCATGCCTCTGATGGCCATGAACCCGGGGCGCGACAACAAAATAACCACGCCCACTACGATCATCGGTATGCCGATAAAGTGGGTGACCACGTTCCGTTTATCGCGATGATAAGCGGCGTATTTGCTTAAGTGCTGCACAAATAAGGTCATGGTTTCGCCTTCATAGTGCGCTGATTAAACCCGCGCTAGGCCCATTGCATTGCGCACGTCAAGCATGGTTTCCTCCGCCACCCGCCGGGCCTTCGCGCAACCGTCATGCAACACTTGTTTGACGTAGCCGGGCTTCGCTTCAATCTCTTTAATGCGAACTTGCATCGGGGCGAGTTCTGCGTTTATCGCTTCGATCACCGGTTGCTTGCACTCAAGGCAACCGATACCCGCGGTGGTGCAGCCCGCAACCACCCACGCCCGGCGTGCGTCGTCGGAATACACCTGATGCAGCGTCCATACCGGGCAGTCCTCAGGATTGCCGGGATCATTGCGCCGCGCACGTTTCGGGTCGGTCGGCATACGCTTGATTTTTTGCTCGACGACGGTTGGCAGGTCGCGCAAATCGATGCCGTTGTTGTAGCTTTTGCTCATCTTGCGGCCATCAAGGCCGATGACTTTTGATGTCGGCGTGAGAAGCGCTTGTGGCTCGGGCAACACGGTTTTGCGCGCACCGGTAAGAAAGCCTTGCAACAGTTCTTTTTCGTCGTTGGACAACGAGCCTGCAGCCGCAACCAGCGCTTTAGCCTGCGCCAGCGCCTCGACGTTTCCGTTTTGATTAAACGCAGTTTTCAGTTCAGCATAGAGCTTGGCGGGTTTACCGCCGAGCTTTTTAATTGCCGCCATGGCGCGCTCTTCAAACTTCGGTTCGCGGCCATAAATGTGGTTAAAGCGCCGCGCGATTTCGCGGCTGATCTCAAGGTGTGACACTTGGTCGGCACCGACCGGAACCTGATTGGCACGATACACGCAAATGTCGGCCGTCTGCATCAACGGATAGCCCAAAAAGCCATACGTGGTCAGGTCTTTTTCTTTGAGATTTTCCTGCTGCTCTTTGTAGGTTGGCACCCGTTCCAACCAGCCCAACGGCGTGATCATGCCGAGCAGCAGCGACAACTCTGCGTGCTGCGGCACCTGGCTTTGCAGAAAAATTGTCGACTGATTCGGGTCGAGACCTGCAGCCAACCAATCGGTCACCATGTCGAAGGTGGCGCCGGAAATTACGCTCGGGTCGTCATAGTGGCTGGTCAGTGCATGCCAGTCGGCCACGAAGAAAAAACACTCGATTTCAGACTGAAGTTTGATCCAGTTTTTGAGTGCGCCGTGGAAGTGGCCAATGTGCATGAACCCGGTGGGGCGCATGCCTGAGAGTACGCGGTCTTTAAACATAAATTCGCATTTTTCTAAACGCCGATCAGCGCGCCGAGGGCCTGATAGGAGATGCGGTAGAGCGGCGACAAAATAACGCCAAGTACGCCTGCAAGGGCGAGGCCGAGCACAATAAACATGCCGTACGGCTCGAGCCGCGAATATTTGTACGACAGCGGCCCCGGCAGCAAACCGGCGAGGATTCGGCCGCCATCTAACGGCAAAATCGGCAGCAAATTGAGCACCATCAGCGCCACGTTCCACGAGATACCGGCGCGCGAAATTGCGGCAATGGCAGGGATGTCGTTGAATTTGTAAATAATCGCCCAGCCGATTGCCATGACCAAATTGGATGCGGGACCCGCCGCTGCCACCCAAATCATGTCCGTTTTTGGGTTGCGCATATTGTTGGCATTCACTGGCACCGGTTTTGCCCAGCCGAAAAAGAAACCGCCCACAGCCAACGTCAACGCAGGCACTGCCACGGTGCCGACCCAGTCGATGTGTTTGATGGGGTTGAGCGAGATACGACCGAGCATTTCCGCCGTGCGGTCGCCAAACACGCGTGCGGCATAGCCGTGTGCAGCCTCGTGCAAGGTGATCGCCGTCAAAAGCGGAATCGCGTTCACCGCGAGCATGTAGATGATGTTGTCCATCTAGGTATTTTACGGGGGTGGTGTCTAGACCCTGCTCCCGCCTACAGAATTGGCGGTCTAGCAAAAAAGAAAAAGCCGCGTTGCAGTGGCCAACGCGGCTTTGCGTGTCGCGGCACCCGTGTGCCGAAGGTATGTGCCTAACTGTGGAGACGACTTGAGTGCAACAACCGACTAGAACTTGTGACGCAGCGAAAACTGGTATGCCGTGACGTCCTTGCCGCCGAACGCGCTTACGCCACCGAGAAAACCGTTGCCGCCCGGCAACACTTGCGCGTTGGCGTTGTTATTGACTTTGGTGACCGCCAAATTAATGTCGGTGCGCTTTGACAACGGGTAGGTGTAGGCCACCCCGTAGGACGTGGAGTCGGCGTTGCTGGCGCGCTTGTCGTCAAGCCGCGAGTAGCCAACGATCAGCTGCCCGACGCCCAGCGGCACGCGTGCGCCCACGTGGTACAGGCGACTGTCTTGCATGAAACGCGGCAAGATCCCGGTGTCGACCAGTACCGCAGGCACGCCGCCGGCAATCAGCCCCGCGCGCAGTTCCGGCGCGGACGAGCCAATAGGCTCTTTCAACACACCGTACAAAGCGAAGATGTTGGCGAAGCCCGCATCAAAGTTCGCGCCCATCACCAGCGAATTGAGCGACTTTTGGCCCGCGCTGTTGGTGCGTTCGTTGTAGCCGATACCCGCACCAAACTGAGCGGTCTGGTAGCCGCCGTTGATACCGACCAAGCGGCCAGCCTTAGTGCCCGCAGCGCTCTCGCCGAACGCGTAGTAGGCGCTGCTGTAGAAGCCTTGCAACTCGATGCGATACATCAGCGCGTTGCTTTCACGAATGTCAATACCGGCTGGAATCGCTGCGAGCTGACCCGGGGACGCCGCGGTCGCGTTGGCGAACGCGTCGTAGCGGTTGGAAATTTCAAACGCGGGGGTGTATTGACGACCAGCGAGCACCGCGCCAAACGGAGTGACGAGGCCTACATAGGCTTGACGGTCAAAGAAGCGACCGGGCACGTTTACGCCCAGCGACGGACCGATGGCACCATTCAATGCAGCTTGCACCGCGAGCGGCAAGCCGGCGGTAAAGCGGTCGGGCAATTGCGCGCCAGACAGCGGTCGGTTGCTCAAGCCACCGGTATCGGCCTCGAAACGATTTTCTAGCGTGAAGATGGCTTTGTAGCCGCCGCCCAAATCCTCGGTGCCGCGCAGGCCCCAACGCGATCCTTCCATGATGCCGCTGGCAACTTGGGTGATGCTGCCGCCCTTCACGCCGGTGACGTGCTGCACACCCACATCCACGATGCCGTAGAGCGTGACGTTGGCAGTTTGCGCTGTGGCTTGGCTGATGGCGAACGCCAGCGGGATCGCGGCCAATGCGGCGGTGCTGCGGGCAAATAGTGGCTTGCGTGTCATAAATCCTCCGGATATCGCTTAAATCATGCGTCGTATCAATGACCAACAAACTCGCTGGTTGACGCTTACTAGCGATGATTCTGGCACGGAAGCTTGTGCGTTTGTACACATTGTCATGCGACGCGCGAGTCGAGGTGAGCGGCTGTTGCGGCACCGCAACCCGGAAGCGTTTTAATCGCGACGGTGCGTGATGCACATTGGTTATTTACCAACAGCTTTAGTGCTTTAAGCCCATTTAAATAGGCGTTAGAACCCGATTTATTAATTTATCGACATACACGCGAAATGCAATGCAACCCGCAAATTACAACGCTTTCAGTCAAAAGTTGATCACCAATTTTATGAACCTTAATGCAACTAAGATGCTTATTGGGCGTATTCACGTAAAATGCAATCTAGTTTCATAAAGAGCCAAAACTTGATTGCGTTCCTAAGCGACCCACAGTCTCCCGCGTTTCCGTTTCGGACATCTTTGCTGTGCGCTGCGCTCATGGCAGCGCTTAGCCCCCTCGCAGTACAGGGTCAAGGCCAGCCCGCGCCGGCACAGGTGGACAAAGTCATCGTCACCGCGTCGCCGTTTGCCGATCAGGACGAATTGCAAGCCGTACAACCGGGCGTAGTGGTCGGCAAAGAGGCGCTGCTTCGCGACCGCGCGGCAAGTCTTGGCGACACGCTGACTATGCAAGCAGGCGTGCAGTCGTCAAGTTTCGGGCCGGGTGCGTCGCGGCCAATCATTCGTGGCCTTGACGGCCCGCGCGTCAAAACCGCTGAAAACGGTGTAGGCACCATGGACGTCGGCACCATTAGCCCCGATCATGCGGTCACAGCAGAAACACTCGGCGCGCGGCAGATCGAAATTCTGCGCGGGCCAGCGACGCTGTTGTACGGCTCCGGCGCCATTGGCGGACTGGTCAATGTGGTGACCGACCGCATCCCACAATCGCACAGCGATGGCCTGCGCTTGCTCAGCGACGCGCGGGTGTCAAGCGCCGAGCGCACCCGCGACTTGGGCGCGCAACTGCGCGATAGTGTTGGGTCGATTGCATTCACCGGCGAGTACTCGGATCGGCGAACCAGCGACTACCAAACGGCGCGCTACGGCACGCTATCGAACTCGGCCACCGCAACACGCAACGCCAGTGTCGGCGCCTCATACATACTGAACAACGGCTTTGTCGGTATCGGTGTGAACCGCTTTCAGAGCGCGTACGGCATCCCCTCGCCCGACGCGGTGAGTATCAACATGAAGCGTGACCGGGCTGAACTGCTTGGCGAGTTAAACGATGTGATCGGCTTGGAGCGCATTCGCTTCAGCGCCGCCAACAACCACTATCAACACGCCGAACTGGAACCGACCGGCGCGGTCGGCACCGTGTTTCGTAACAAGTCGTCGAGCGCTCGTTTTGATCTGCAAACCCGACCGATAGCAGGTTGGCGCACGGTGCTGGGCGCAAACTTTGAGCAGGGTAAATTCTCAGCCGTAGGCGAAGAAACCATCGTGCCGCAAACTGACACCAAAAGCCAGGCGCTGTTCGCCGTGACCGAGCGCCACTTGGGGCCGGGACGCGTAGAAATAGGGGTGCGCAGCGAAAACGTGAGGCACACTCCGGGTACGAATGCAGCTTTGCCAGAACGCAATTTTTCGTTGGCTAGCGGCTCGATCGCGTATCAATATTTGCTGACCTCGAGCAGCGCTATCACCGCGGGTTTTAGCCATGCCGAACGCGCGCCCGCCATAGAAGAGCTGTACTCAAAGGGCGCACACATTGCTACGCTCACCTACGACCTGGGCAACGCGCAATTAGCCAAGGAGAGATCGCAGAATTTTGATCTGTCTTACAAGCTGCAAAGCCATGCTTGGAGCGCCCGCGCCTCGGTTTATAGCAACACCATTAAAAACTTTATTTACGGTGCCAGTGTCGACCAAAATCACGACGGCGTGGCAGATCGCGTAAACGCAGCAGGCGAAATGGTAACGGGTGCTGAGCTGCTTAAACGCGAATTCAAAAACGTCAACGCTCGCTTGAACGGTGCTGAGTTGTCGCTTGCTTATACGCCTACGCAAGGCATTGGATTCACGTCGATGGCAGACACCGTACGCGGCAGCATCGCCTGCATTGAGTGCGGCAACTTACCGAGAATGAGCCCCAGCCGAATCGGCGGCAAACTGACCTGGCGCAGCGGCGGTTGGTACGCCGACGGCGGCGCGTTGCATGTGTTCAAACAAGATCGCATCGCCGCTTTCGAAACGGCCACGCCGGGCTATACGCGGATTGATGCATCGCTACGTTACCGCTGGGCATATTCGACCAATCGAAACGCTGATTTTTATCTGCTTGGCAAAAACCTGAGCAACCGCGATATGCGCGTACACACGTCATTCTTGAAAGATTTCGCGCCGCTGCCGGGACGCAGCGTTTTCGTCGGAGTAGCGGCAACTTACTAAAAAGGTTGCGCCTAAAACGTAGAAACCGGGTGCGAATTGGGGAATTCGTCTCTCGCCACGTCGCTCACTGCCCCACGCAACCAAAGCTGTGCCGCCACTGTGTTCATGCGGCGATGCCACACCATATCAACGTGAACCGGCGGCTTGTTAAACGGCAAATCAACGACCGTAAATTCGTCGCGAATGCCGGTGGACGCCAGAAAATGTCGCGGCAAAACGGTCAACAAATCTGAGCCGGCGACGACGCGACCTGCAGTGAAAAACTGATTCACCGTGAGCACAATGCGGCGCGTGCGATTGACTGCAGCGAGCGCTTCGTCAATAAAGCCAAACGGTCGCCCGGAAAAGCTCACCAGCAAATGTTTGGCGGCGCAGTAAGCATCCAGCGTTAACGGGTGTTCGGCTAAACCCAGCGCCAACGGATGATCGCGGCGCATCACGCAAACGTATTCACCGCTGTAGAGTTGAGTGTGGGCAAAGCTGTCGGGCGCTCCGGTTTGCATAGCGTGCATGCCAATGCTTGCAACCACCGCCGGGAAAAAGCCGATGGCAAGATCGATCTCCTCAGCGAGCAACAAGGCGCGCGGATCGCGGGTAGTTAGCGGAACCAGACGCAGATTAATGTGCGGCGCGCTGAGCTCCAGATGCCGGATCAGCGGCGGAATCAGTACGGCCGCGGTCGCGTCTGCCATCGCCAGCACGAAGCTTTGTTTCGATGTCGCGGGGTCAAAGGTGTCGGGCGAAATGCTCGATTGCAGATTGGCCAACGCATCACGCACCGCCGGCCATAGAGCAATAGCTCTTGGGGTTGGCGTCACCCCATACCCGGAGCGAGTCACCAGTTCGTCGCCTAACGCCTCGCGCAAACGACGCAACGCATTGCTCACCGCCGGTTGCGTCATCGCCAACGCGGCTGCGGCTCGGGTGATGTTTTTGGCCGCCATGACTTCGTCAAAAACACGCAATAAATTCAGATCGAGCGTTCGAAAATTCATACCGCGCTTTCGTTATGTATTCATCTTGTGAATGCAATGCATCATAAACATCAATTGGCAATATATCAGGGAAACCCCTATATTTCGTTGGTCGTCACAAGCGACTAATTAAAAAAAGGTAACCCCATCATGGCAACCCAAGTCTCCTCCTCCATCGTCACACCCTTCCACGGCGGGCTCAATCGCGTCATCGAACGCGCTGCCGTCACCCAAAGCGTGTTTTCTAATATTTTCTCAGCCAAGCAAATCCCTACTTACGTGCTCGGCATCACCATCATGGCCGTGGTCACCCTGACCGAACGTGCACTGCCATCCATTGGCACCGGTTTCGCCACCGAATGGGCAGCGCTCAGTATCGTGGCTCTAGTCACGTTTGGGCTGTTTGCCAAATTTGTAGTCGGTGGCACCCGCGCCACACAGACGTGGTTTGGCGATTACGTGCAAAACGCGCGGCAAAACCGTGCCGACGCCGCGCTCTGGGAAACCGCACAGCGCGACCCACGCGTGATGAGCGACATCCTTGCCGCACAGGATCGCGCAGCTATGTTTGCCGCATTGGTCGCGCCCTCGCAACGTAATGCCGGCGTCATTACCGACGACGGCTTGGCAGCCCTTGCACCGTGGCGTCAGGCAGCCCGGTACTACTAAGCCGTAGCTGTGTTCACTCGCCCGCTCGCCGGGTGAGCGCGCGATAAACGCCCGCTGCTTGCGGGCGTTTTCATTGCTGCGTTGTTGGGTGCACATAGCGTTGGTGATTGGCGCATTTGCGGCGATGACCGCGGTCGTAGCCACGCAGCTTGCTTAGTTGTTTCGATACGTGCCGCGCCTAGCGCGACTATCCCTTGCGCAAGCTAGCCATGTCGTAGCCCACCTCTTTCACCCGACCGTCAGCGTTGTAGGTGACATCGAAGTATTGATCTTCGTTGTTGGCGTTAAATTTGTATTTGTGCGTCAGCTCGCTCGGCGTCATCCCGAAGCGCTGCTCTTTGCTGTTTCGGCCAAGAATGCGCCGCACCTCCGTGATCGTCATACCCGGTTGAATCCGCTTGAAATTAGCGTCCACCAGCACCTGATCAATCTTTTCAAGCGTGCCTTG